>JBILXT010000574.1:0-3912 GCA_044378235.1 Planctomycetaceae bacterium | reverse complement strand
ATCGTTCCCGGCCTTTTTGAAGGGACGATGCAGAGCATGCCACCATGCATTGGAGGTCAGGTAGTTTATTTCTGACAATAACACGTCTCTGAGATCTCGATAAATGAAATAGTGCACACAATGGAGTTCATTGAGTGCCTTCGCTACCGGCTCGGAATAGTACATATGAGCTGGCAGTAACTCGCCCGGCGCCAATGCTCGAATTTTGCGAATGATCGAAGCATCTGACCCGCGTTTAAAGACAATCGAAGGCGTCGTCGCCACGAAAGAGCCGTAGTGGGTTTTGTCCGGAAGGGCCTGCAGAACCTGCAGCAACAAATGCGTTCCGCTCTTCGGAAATGAATCACAGATAACCGGCGGATTCTGTTCGTAATCTTTCGGCTTGCTCATCATCCGAACAGCAAACCGTTTCACGCTGCGGACTTTCGACAATCCTTTTCGCACAAACGGATTATTTTTGATCTTCATACCGTCAGATTATCCTGTCGTCTTTTTCGTTGATTGCTGATTGTTGCAGATGCTGAGCCCCGTCGATCCGCAAGAGCGATATTGTGCAGTTCTATCGACAAATTCAAAGCCCGGGAGCGCAACCTGGGCCGTGTTTTTGGAGCGAGAGCCAGGAAAATACGCTGAATTCAAAGAGACCTGAGTTCATTCTCAGGTTCTCGTACGATCGAAGCGGAAACTTTGTGGATTTGTGGCAAGTCCCCGGTGCCCGAAAAAGAAAAAGGCGGCTGCCGATGCTCAGTCTTCCACCAAAGGGGCTTATAACCAATAAAACTGCAAACCTTGATGCCGGTTTTCGGCTGCAAGAACTCCTGCTACAATCAGAGTCCGCAGTTAAAGCTTCAGCGATTGAGGCTTGAGGAATTATTCATCAAAGGTGACTCGCTTTACATGGTACAGATTCTGCCCTTCGCCGGCTGGAGATTCGACTTGAGCCAGGTCGGTGCGTTGTCGGAAGTGACTGCTCCAGCCAACAGCCTGATAGATGAATCGCTGCAGAGAAGTCTCTACCGACAGCATCCCTGCAACGCCGTGCGACTTGTTTTGAACCGCGAAGAGCCTGGTGATACCTCGCCGTCTGATCGTTGCACACGAGCCGATGATTTCTGGAGGTTGTGGAAGCGAGAAGGCATCCTGATCCGTGAACACGATGCCGCCTTCTACATTATCGAAACAACGTTCCAGTCAGCAGGACTTGAGCGTACTCGCTGGGGCGTGATCGCTCGACTGCAACTGCCTGACAGCAGTGAGTCTGACTCTGAGATCCCAACGATCGTCAAAGCTGATCCGCAATGTGTCTCCAATCAAAGTGCACTTCGCCGAAAATGTCATGCCAGTTTGGTGCCGGTCGTGGCACTGCTTACGGACACAACCGGAGCCGATTCAGATCCTCGTTCGTTGTCGGATCATTTTGAATTCGTTGTGCGACAAGTGCCACCAGTAGAATGCCATAATGACGATGGCGTGCGGCACCGTATGTGGCCGCTGACGAATCCTACTCTGTGTTCAGAACTCCAGAGACGATTCGCGAACTTCTCACTTCGAATCGTTAGCGGATACGAAGAATATCTGGCAGCCAAAGCCGATCCCGATCGCGCGCGAACTTCCGACCCGAATGATGCATCGCGGTCCGTTATGGCCTGCCTCATTCCGGCCGATGATCCGGGACTCGAATTTCTGCCGCAACTGCTGTCAAGAGCTCTTTCCGCACCGATGTCCACCGAGCAAATCCGTGCGATTTTGGGAGCGGAATTCCAATGCCAGTTCGTAGGGAATGAACCCACAGCCAGCGAAGACGCTGCAGAACTGGCTCGGATCAATTCCGAGCAACCCTGTATTGCCGTCGGTACCAGCGATGGGGTGTGGATGATTGTTACGGATTCCCCGTCGACCATACCGGCTGCAAACGAGTTCCTGATCGATCGAATTAATCGAGCGATCAGTACTGCCACATCGACGAATGAATCGCTGCAGAGCCACCAATTGGCAGAACCAAACGCAAGCCTTGCGAAGCGTTCGGCAGCCTGCTTCCATTCAAGCCCGCTGTCGATCCAATTCATCGAACCGGCACGAACTGCGGACGAGCTATTGCAACTTTCTGATGCCGGACTGATCCTTGCTGAATCAGGTGCTCGCCTTGCTCCCGGCATACTGACCGGACTCACATTCCTGTCGACGCAGAATCCGGGTGCCTAAGGATCTGTCCAGAATTATGTGAGCGTTACAACGGAGACGTCCAGGACACCCGTTGTCACTTCAGGCAATCTGCAAAGAGTTTACTGGCAGCGGGTTCCCCCATTGCGGCGTGTCGGTCTCGCATTGTTCCGAAGATGCCTTCATAGAATGCCGTCCCAGCAGAATCTTTCTGCTCGATGCTCATTTGAATGGCGGCTTCAAATAAACGCTGCCAGGATAGTGCGAGCGGTACGGCGCTAGCCGCGCGTGTTTTCCAGTCTTTGTAACGACAGTCATTGGTGGCTAGCGCCATTCCGCTCATTAAATCCACGCCATTAGGTTTTACGTCCGGTGGCGTAGCGTGGTTGAGGCTTGTTACCTCCTGCCAACGACCTCCAGTATTGGTAACGGGTGCATTTGGTTGCAAAGATTGGTCCATGAGCGTCTTATCGACAGATCAATTTGAGTCTCATCTGGAGCAGTTAGAAGCTGCGGCCCGGCGAGGAGACTCGTTGAATCAGTTGTTGCAGATTGCTCAGAAGTCTCTGACCACGCTGGTGGGCACAAACGATGTCGTAATTGTCGTCGCGGAAGCGAACCAGGTTCGACTGCTGGCAGGAACACCGGCCAGCGAAACCTGCGAAGCGATCGGTGAAACGACTCGACTCTCACAAACTCATTCAGATCTGCAGATTCAGGAGCAAAGCTCAGGAACAGCATGGCATGTGACAGTCGCCAGATTACTGTCGAAGGAACATCGCTGCGTTTGTTACTTTCTGCTGACACGTGACCCGCGAAAGAATTCTCTTCTCACAGACGCCTGCCAAACTCTGGCTGACATTTTGACTGAAGCGACCGGACGATTATTACTGTCCGATCTCAATCAACGTCTTCGACAATACGGCCAGGTCAGCAGCTTTGTGCACAGCCTGGCAAGGACTCGCAGCCTGCAGGAGTGGTCGCAGGAGATTGTGCAGCGAGGCCCGGAGCATCTCGGCAAAGGTCGCATCACGGTTCTCTCTCGTCACCAAGGCGAATGGACAGCGATCGCCGCCACCGGCAGCACAGCCATCAATCCTGCGGCCGATGCAGTGTCGCGCAATCAACAGACAGTCGCAATACTTACAAAAGCCTCAATGGTTGGTGAATGGCTGGCGACAACAGAATCCTCGGAAACAACCGACGCTAATCTTCCAACCTTGTTCGCTCAGTATGCCGCATTGGGAATTCGACAACTGCGAGTCGAAACCGTCTGCGGTAATGACGGCAGTGTCAATCACGCCTTTCTCACGGAGGTCTTTGGAACTGAAACACTTCCGCCCGAGCCGCTGGTACAGCTGCTGCGTCAGGAAATCTCCGAGGCAGCTCGTTTGCTTCCGCGAGACGTGGCGCGATCCAGCTTTGGTTTGCCGAAAAACCAGGCTCTCCGTTGGCTGCTGGCGGCCGCTGCCGCGATTCTGATAATGATCATCATTCCAGCGGATTTTGAGATCGAAGTTCAAGGGCAAGCCTTTCCGCAGGAACGTCGAAGAATCTTTGCGCCGGATGACGGGATCGTCGAAGAACTTCTCGTGACCGCCGATCAAAAGGTGAATGCGACGGAACCCCTGTTGAGATTACGCAATCCGGAGCGAGACCTGGAACTGAATCGAGTTCTCGGGGATATCGATTCCGCCATTTCGCGTCTGCAGGCCATTCGGGCGACTCGCACAACCTCGGCTGCCACAACAG
>JBILXT010000573.1:0-3924 GCA_044378235.1 Planctomycetaceae bacterium | reverse complement strand
GAGTCATCGTCAGACGGCGTGACGTTGGACTTCCCGGCGACCAGTGTGCAAGCGGTCGAGATTCCGGATGTGCTGTTAGAGTCTCTGGGTGTCTCTGCGGGCGAGGTTCGCTACTGCGGCAGATCGAAGTTTGATATTTTGTTGCATGTTGCTGATGCCGCGGTTGTGCGTCGACTTTGCCCGGACGAGGCAGCCCTGGCCAGGGTTTCTACGCGAGGCGTGATTGTGACGGCATTAGGAGACAGCTGTGACCACGATGTGGTTTCACGCTTCTTTGCTCCGGCCGCAGGAATTAAAGAAGACCCCGTGACCGGGTCTGCTCATTGTGCACTGGCTCCCTACTGGGTTCCACAATTTGGGCGGTCCACATTGTTCGGCTATCAGGCTTCGTCCAGAGGTGGACTGGTCCGGATGGAACTTCGCAACGATCGAGTTCGCTTGACGGGGAAAGCTGTCACGATCGCTCGTGGTGAGCTGCTTCTATGAAAAACAGGGGGCAGTGGATTCGTTACGAGTCCCCTGCCCCATCATTTTCCTGCGGAATACTGTGCCTGACAGCAATGAGGTGCAGCCCGGTCTGACTCAGGATCGGCCGACACACCCTTTGACAACACCCTTCCAGCAGTTCACATCAAACGGCCAATAGAGCAAAGAGCGAGCGTACCAGCTGATAGCCTGTCGCGGTGAAGAGGAGGCCAGAAACCACGCCGAGCATCGTTCAACATTCGCCAGGGCTTTGCGACGCACAGACCATGACACTTGCTGACCGCGATCAGAGTCAAGTGCTCGCTGAAGAGCCAGCAGCCTCAGATTGCGCATTCGAACATGATTCTTCGAGAACGAACCAGGCCGCCAGCGGTACATCGTGACAGGTGCAGACACGGCCGCGAACTTGCCCCCGGCCGCTGCGGCTTTTAGCCAAAGATCCCAGTCTTCTGCCAGCACAGGTGATTCCGTGAATCCCTGAATCTGATCGAACAGAGATCGCTTCATCATCGCGCTGGACATGACGATGAAGTTATCCATCAGCAGGTCTTCGAACAGATCCCCTTCAGGCATGGCGGACGGATCGCTGCGAAAGTCACTGACGCGCGAGACATCTCCAAAGTTGCGAGCGTTCGTGTAGACAATGTCTGCCGATGTTCTCTGTGCTGCTGCGAGCTGTGATGCGAGTTTATCGGGTTCCCAGAGATCATCGTGATCAAGAAACGCGATCCATTCGCCGGATGAGGCGGCAACACCGTTGTTGCGAGTTCTGGACAGACCGGCTGCTCCAAGATTCTTCTGGTGGATCGCGATGACTTTGCTGCCGTAGTTATCGATCAATGCTTTGGTTCCATCTGTAGAACCATCGTTGACAACGATCACTTCGGTTTCGCAGTCGCGTTGATTGAGCGCGCTTTCGATCGCGCCTGAGAGATCCTCGACGCCGTTGAAGACGGGGATGATGACTGAGACTCTGGGACTGGGCATGGTGCTCCTGCTGATTCCTGTCACGGAACTTTTGTGGTTCCAAGGCCGTTCGTGAATACAGAAGAATCAGTTCGGAACTCGCAGAACCTCCGATGGGTCGGAGGGTGATCAGATTTTGCGAGTTCCGGACTAATTCTCGAACACCATAGAGGAGACAGGATCCTGTCCTGCCGCGACGCGGTGTTCTAGACTATTGGTTCTTCCGGAGCGATTGGCCGGAAGTTCCTGACAAATGTGCTGGTAAAACTGAAGAAACGATGTCAGTTGAATCACTCATTCCGATCAGATTTGACCGTTGATTTTTGGCAACATGTGCGAAACAGACTCTTTCCATGAAATCCGCGAATGAACTTCTTCAGCACTACTTTGGCTACTCCGAATTTCGGGAAGCACAGGCTGAGATTATTGAACACGTGAACGCTGGCCGACACAGTCTGGTGATTATGCCAACGGGAAGCGGCAAGTCCCTGTGTTTTCAAATCCCGGCGTTTATGCTGAATCAGAAAAATCCGGGAGGTCGACCGCCAATCACACTGGTGCTTTCACCGCTGATTGCGCTGATGAAAGATCAGGTAGACGCGCTTCAGGCGAAAGGGATTTCGGCCACGTTTGTGAATTCCTCGCTGAGTCGAAAGGATCGAGAAAAACGTTATGCCGCCGTCGCGCGGGGTGACTATTGTTTGCTGTATGTGACTCCAGAGCGATTTCGAAAGGCAGAGTTTCTGGAGATTATTGCTCGGCGAGAAGTCAAACTGCTCGCCGTCGATGAAGCTCATTGCATCAGCGAATGGGGCCATGATTTTCGGCCCGACTATACTCGCGTGGCGGAGTTCCGGGCAATGCTCGGAAATCCCGTGACGATGGCTCTTACTGCAACTGCTACGCCGGATGTTCAGCAGGATATTGTTCGTCAGCTCGGACTGCGTGTCGAGGATGTTAAAACATTTCACGAAGGGATTGATCGTCCCAATCTGGACCTGCGTGTTGAAGAAGTCTGGGAGGCCGACGAAAAAGAAGAATCCATGCAGGCCGTGATTGATCGCTGGCTGACGCCAGAGTCAAAAGGCAGTGGCATTGTCTATTTCACCCTGATTCGAACGCTGCTGGAATTCAGTGAGCGACTTCAGGCCGCGGGCGTGGATCATGTCTGCTATCACGGCGACCTGGATCGGCATGTCCGCCGTAATATTCAGGACGACTTCATGAAAGGACGATCGCGCCTTGTCCTTGCAACCAATGCTTTTGGAATGGGAGTCGACAAGGAAGACATTCGTTTTGTGGTACATGCGGACATCCCTGGTTCGATGGAGTCCTACTACCAGGAGATCGGCCGTGCGGGGCGAGATGGCAAGCCGTCGGAGTGTACCTTGCTCTACGATCAGCGGGACCTGAATACGCAGATTGAGTTTATTCGCTGGACAAATCCGGATGCCGAATTCTGCGAACGTGTCTATCACCATCTCACGCACAGCACGGAGCAGATCCGTGCATTTGGGATTGAATGGCTGCGAGAGCGTTTATGCGATCGTCAGCGACACGATCGGCGAGTTGAAACCGTGTTGTCTTTGCTGCAGCGGTATGGCGTTATCCCGGACGAAACTGATCTTTCCAACCTCGTCGTGGAAGGAGATCTTCCGGAAGCTTTGGCCGACGAGGAAGGTCGTGCGGCCAAGCTTCTGCGAGATCAGAAAAAGCTGTACGCGCTCGTGCAGTATGTGCAGAGCGCGGACCGCAGGCAGTTTATCCGGGAATACTTCGGAGTTGCGTGATTCCGAGGTGACTCGAAATCAGCGTTCTACGACCGTGGCTGACTCTTCGCCAATCAGCGGTTCAGAGATCGACTCGCTGGCCACTCGCAGACGCAGGCGATGATTGCCTTCTCGCAGGCAGGTTGCCCGGATTGAGTAAACGATCTCCTGATCGGGAGCAATTGCAGGCAGAGAACGGAACACCATCACACCGTTTTCAGCGATATGATCTGATGGGCCTTCAGCGTCAACCAGCTGGACGCCGGACGGCAATTCGCAGGACATGCCGACATTCGACGCTTCACGGCTTCCCGTGTTACGGATGTGAACTTCCCACGTCACTTCGTCACCCTTGGACAGATCCTTGCTGCTGGACACAATCTTCAGATCCAGAGCAGCCATGCCTTCGACCACTGTGTTGTAATCACACATTGTGACCTGACCGTGTTCAGAGATCACGCCGGCCTGATGGAGTAGTTCACCTGGTTCAGTGGCTCGCAGAGTCAGACTGAAATCACTGGACTCATCCGGCTGCAGAGTTCCCACGAACCACTCGATCGAATGATCCGTCTTGCTGTACTTGCCGCCGCGATTTGCAGAGACAAACTCGAATCCTTCCGGAATGCGATACTTGGCTCGAACGTTTTCAGATGGGACACCGCCGGCGTTTGAGACTGACATCTTGTAATCGCTGGTTCGTCCG
>JBILXT010000571.1:0-3925 GCA_044378235.1 Planctomycetaceae bacterium | reverse complement strand
TGAGATCAGCATGACATGCATGCCCATTATCAGCAGTGTCAGAGCAATCAGCGGGCTCAGGAACATCGCTGCAAAATGATGAGATTTCAGTCTCATGCCACTCAGGGTAGGAACCAGCTCCGCAATAGCGGTGGCCTTCGTCTGAGAACTCAATTGCGAGTTCATGATGGTGCTCAATTCCCCTGGCAACAGTCCCATACCGGTGAACGATCCGTGTTGACCTCGCTCCAATTGATCCGCCATTCGCAGCAGCATGCGGCGAGGTCGATAGACAAACCAGAACCACGACGCAGCCCAAAAATCGACGACTAGCATCGGCAAAAGCCCCGCCGTGATCACCAGCCCCAGTCGACCTTCAGGAATCAGGATCGTCAACAGCATCATCACGACAGAAGCGAACACGCTGGTGACCATCAGCCACGGCATCGACATCAGCACAGGATGCTCAAACGGTTCTGCCGCGATCGCTCGAACCGCCACATGGGCCGGCATGTCCGTCAGCAACGCTTCTCGCAACCGATCGCCAATTCGCAACTGCAGCATTCGGGGCAGTTCTTTGCTCTGCCCCGACAGAGCCGAATTAATCGAAAGCTCGGTGGCGTTCACTAGTGTCATGTTTCGCGACTGCAGATAGCTCTGCAACACGTTCTGATCGTCGGCGTCAAAGACACCGAAAATCGAAACGCCTGTCGGCAAAACAGCTTGATACTTAAACGTTGGCATAACGATCACATTCCGATATTGCGATAAAGCTCAGTGACCGGCCAAAACACCATAATCGCATAAGTCAGCACACAGCCTCCGCCAATCACAATGAACAGCATCACCGGCATCAACAGCTTGAGCCACGCCATGTTGCGATCCAGACGAGTTCGATAGAACTCGGCCACTGATCGAAGTCGATGCACCATGCGGGCTTCATCATGTTCCACCTGCTGCAAACACACACTCAGCAAAGATGGCAGGCGATATCGCGACGAGACCGGTTTGCCCGCGTCCTGAGCCATCGAGCCGCCCGATTCGATCTTCTTCGCGATCTCACGACAAGCTATCTCAAGCCGATAATTCCCGGTCGCTCCTCCGGCAAGTTTCAAGGAATCCTGCAAGGGCAATCCACGCTCCGTCAGCAGCGACAGCATTCTCGACAACGTATAGCTCTGCAGGTCACGCACGAGTGCATAAACACCCGGCAATAGCAGTAACAGTCGCTCCGGCCCCTTGAACGCCATGGCGGCGGCTCGCCCGGATGCCGACCAGATCAACAGCAGCACCATTCCGGCCAGAGGAATCAGCAGAGTCCACCACGGCATATCACGATTCCACTCCAGCAGTTTCCAGAGCAGCCAGTGTGTTTTTACGTCCCAATAAACAAACGTGTCCAGAAACATTTGCAGCGTATGTTGAAGAATCACGACAACCAGCACACAGGCCATGGCGACAATGGTCAGCGGATAAGCGGCGGCCTGCAGAAGTCGACCGCGCAGACTGACGACATCCGTGGCGAAGTCTCCCATCATCTCGATCGTCAAACCCAGATCACCGGAACGAACTCCGGCTCCCACAGCCGAAGCCAGCATGCGTCCCTCACCGGCCGCTTCTTTCTGAACAAGTTCCTCCAGCGACTGCCCCTGATTCAGTCCATCAGAGATTGCCTGAGTCAACTGTTGCAGACGTCGCCCACGTCCTCGGCCAGCATCCGCCAGAGTTTCTTCCAGCGGCATTCCGGCGCGGACGAGGTGTCGAACCTCGTCCGAGAGATGCTGGATGTCTTCCAGTGTTAAAGTGGCTGTCATTTCAGCGTTTACCTTAGCGATCCTAACACTCTCAAGACTTCTTCATGACTGGTCAAACCTGCTGCCACGGCTTTGGTGGCGGCCTGCTGCAGTGTCTCCATTCCTGCTGATTCTGCCAGCGTGGCCAACTGCCGCGCATCAGTTCTCTGCAGAATCGCCCGCGCGATCTCGGACAGATCCGGGTCCAGCATTTCGGCCAGCACCATTCGTCCCGCATATCCCGTGGAGCCACAATGCCCGCAGGTGTTGCCCGGAGTCATCGACAGTCTTGATTTGTCTGATCGATCGGAAAGTTTTTCACTTTTCTCAGTGATGCCGCACTCCGCAAGGTTTCGCATGTCGGCATCGCCCGGGCGGCAATGCGAACAACTGCGGCGAAGAAGTCTCTGGCAGATCACACTCCGCAACCCGCTCCGCAGCAGGTACGGTTCGATCTGCATGTCCAACAAACGAGTCAACGCTTCGCACGCACTGCCCGCATGGAAAGTGGTGAGCACCAAATGTCCGGTCAACGCCGCCTGAAACGCCGCTTCGGCGGTTTGTGGATCTCGAATCTCCCCGACCAGAATCACGTCCGGATCCTGACGCATCAACGATCTCAGCCCCGTAGCCAGATCGAAACCCGCTGAGGGGCGCACCTGGGACTGAGTCGCCCCGTCAACGGCCACTTCGATCGGATCCTCCAGCGTCATAATGCAGCGAGAACCGCCAGACTGAGCAATGATTTCACGCAGACAGGCATAAACCGTTGTCG
This sequence comes from Planctomycetaceae bacterium, assembly GCA_044378235.1. Lineage (GTDB taxonomy): Bacteria > Planctomycetota > Planctomycetia > Planctomycetales > Planctomycetaceae > SXXK01. Next base: position 1,378 of record JBILXT010000571.1, on the reverse strand, counting down.
TTTTGCCACTGCCGGACGGGCCTGTCAATAGGATGACTCCGGCCGTGGCATCAAGCTGCTGAGTCAGCGGCCCGAGTATATTCTGCGGCAATCCTAATTGGGCCAGTTGCTGCAGCTGGTCGTTCTCCGCAAACATGCGAATCGCGGCTTTTTCGCCATGCAACGTAGGGAATGTCGTCACGCGGACTTCGGTCGGACTGTATTCCCGGGCGACTCTTCCTTCCTGGGGAACGTCTGTTCGATAGGTCAGCAATCCGCTGATGACCTTGAGTCTCGCGATGATCCGAGTCGCCAGTTCGCGATCGAACCCGGCGATCGCATGCAGCACCCCGTCAACTCGCCATTGCATCATCAGAGCCGACTCGGACGGAACCAAATGCACATCACTGGCCCTGCCTTTTCGAGCTTCACTGAGAATCAACCGCACGATATTCGGAACATAGTCATCCGACGTCGCTGAAAGACTACCAAACGCGGCTACGAACGAAGAAGAAATTGAAGCTTGAGACATGGAAGTCCAAAAATATCAGAGCAATCAAACAATGACGTTATGTGTTATTGTGTACGATCGCAGTCAACTCTCGCAAGAGTGGCGGATCCTTGCTCGAATCGAGCCTTCATCGAAGCCTGCTTACACTCCTGATCGATGTCTGATGCCCTCGACACAACAGTCGTCGGTCCGGTGAGTCAGCCCCGGCGGAGTTGGCGACCAGAGGTTTCGAACAGCCCGGCTTGTCTGTTAATCTCCAAAGTTTCCATGAAACAAAGAGCAGGTTTCAATACCCAGACCGGATCCCCAATGTCACGCAGAGGCTCAGAGCGGTGCTGTCGTCAGAAAAAATATCTCGGCTGTTACACAGCAAACGGTGGCACTGAATCAAGATCCCGAACCGGAATGCCTACTGCTTAGTCAAGACTTGAATTTCGGGTGGTGGACCTTGCTCAAGGTCCAGCGGCCAGGGATCTTTAGTAAGATCCACGACCACCAACCCGAACTTTTTATCTTGACGGAGCACTACGCTTTGGGCAAATCTTTCAGCATCCTCCCATGGCAGTGGTCATTTCAGGTCAAGTGCTTCCGGAAAGTCGCTTTGCAATCGTTTCCCCCGAAGCCTGCATTCCATGATGTGCCAGGCAGTTTTGTCGCAGAGTATGACCGGGGCTGATGGAACTGCTCTTGCGGAGATTGCACAGAATCGTCTCCAGGGAGTTTTCCAAAGCCGGATCAAACAGCTGGCCTCCACCGACGGACTGGATACGTTCCGGGAATGCTCCGTGGTTGGGGACGATCGAAGGAACTCCGGCCAGCGCGGCTTCGAGCACGTACAAGCCTTTGGGTTCGTGGTAAATCGTGGGAACACATAGCCAGTCGAACGAT
>JBILXT010000572.1:0-3925 GCA_044378235.1 Planctomycetaceae bacterium | reverse complement strand
CACCCAACCGGCCAGGCGAGGTCGACTGTTGGCGGCAAGAGTATCCAGTTCAAACCATCGAGGTCTCTGCGGTGACGCCGCATTCGGGTCGATCGCGATCACTTCCAGATAGCACTGGTCGCCAAGTCTCAACAGCGAGTTATAAGTTCCCATACGAGAATGCTGGCCGCCTGGCTGCATTTTGCATCCCAACGATCGTTCGACATAGTCAATTCCGACAGCCAGATTCGGCGCTGTTACAACCAGATGATCAATTGCACTGATTGGCATGTTCCAGAAATCCTCAAGGCCTCTGTTTGAAAGTGGCTATTTCAACGAAAAACCGGTCTTGAGCAACTTTTCGATGAGCCGCAGTTCGTTCTCAACGATCGCTCGGTTTTGCGGCGAAGTCTGCCAATTGCTGGCTGTCACCCCTTCAGTAGCCGGATGACAATAAAGAGTGACTTTGTTGGGCACATAACGTTTCATCACGATCAACATTCGCAAAGTGTGCCACGCAGACGAGACAAGAAACGCCGACTTCACTGACTGCAAGCCGCTATCTGATTTCAGTAAACGACCGCACGCTTTAGCAGTCTCTATGGGATCATGGCCAGTGTCTTCGATGATAATGGATGCCTCAGGGACTCCGGCCTTCACGGCGATCTCTTTCATCCGCACAGCTTCAGACGCTTGCTGCGGATCCTTGTCCCGACCATCACCGCAGACGAGCAGCTTCGGAACCTTGCCAGCTTTGAAAAGCGTAATCCCGGCCGCAATTCTATGGCGCAGATGCTCCGCGTCCGGTGATCCCATCACGACAGCAATGTCGGCCCGCGCTGCGTCATCATGGCGGAAGACATCTTTTGGCAACAGCGAATTCTTAATTGCAATCTCCACGCAAGAGAGTTCGATCTCAATTGGATACCGATGGTTTAGTACTGATTGATGAGCAAGAATGAAAAACGCTCTGCCACATTCTAAAGGGACTCGCAAAGTCACAGCAAGCGCGGCATTCTGCAGCGAACCGCATCAGTCAAGGCCGTACCGCTCAATGGCCTGTGGCTTCCCGCTAAAGCAGGTAGCTCTTTGCGCGAGAACTTTCCTCTGCTCTTCAGATGTTTTCAATAAACCAGAGAACCGCCTCAGGCATGGCGATGTCCAAGGATCTGATTCATCGATGTTGCTTTCCAGCAGCGTTCAGGTCACCGTGAGATCGTCACTCCAATGGCCCTCAGGTTTGCTCCTGCATGTTCTGTTTATGGTTTCTGACTGGCAGCATCGACGATGGTAAGCTCAGCGGTAGAGCACCAGACTCATAATCTGGCAGTCACAGGTTCGAATCCTGTACCATCTGCAAACGAGTTGGATAAAACCAACACCGACCCTTCACGTCGGAGGCGTTGCTTACGCCCAAGGTAACCAAAGGAAGGCAGTCATCTCATCGATCCGCCGAAGCATTCGCAATCAGGAACCACGTTGTGGATTTCGGATTGGCGTTGTTTAGGCAGCGTGGAATATCGCTCTGCAGTGCGCAGATACCGCGTTCAACGTTCAGAAGCCGACACTGTCATCAGTGATGAGCACAAAGCGATGCAACCCCCTGCGGTTCATCGCCGCCAACTCATGCACGAGTCAGTCGACACTGCTGAACCTCGTCCACTCAAACGCACTCCGTGATCGTCCACGTGATCTGCGGATGTCCTGTCTTCCAATGGTGTTTTTTTCGTATCCACAGAGATACGTCTGAAGATCTTCGCAAATCAGAGGCGAAGGCAAAGTACCGAGCACTCGGCTCGGGGAGGAAATCATGTTCTTTATTAAGCGTGTTAAAATTCGGACCTGGGAAATCGGGCTGCTGTTTCGCGACGGTGAATTCAAGGGGCTCGTCGAACCGGGTACTCACAACTACTTTGATGGACTCGGAAAAATCCGTATCGATATCGTGTCTCAGCGTGAACCCTGGCTGACTCATGAAAAGCTGGATTTGATCGTGAAATCCGGTGTCTTGACGGGACGAGCTGTCGTCCTCGACCTGAAAGACCACGAACGCGCGCTGGTTTGGATCGAAAATCGATTCAGCCATGTTCTGCCTTCAGGGCTCTACGCTTACTGGACGGGCCAGAAAAATGTTCGCGTCGAAATCGTGGATGCTCGAAACGTTCGCTTCGAACATCAGGAACTGAAGGTGATTACTCGTTCGCCCATGGCGCAGCGAGTGCTTGATGTCTGCACGGTTGAACGAGATCGTGTCGGCGTGCTTTTCATTGACGGTCGCTACATCGACACGTTGACGTCAGGGCTGTACGCGTTCTGGAAGGGACAGTCCGATTCTCGAGTCGTCGACGTCGATCTGCGTGAAACGATGGTCGATGTTGGCGGACAGGACATCATGACGTCCGATAAGGTGACTCTGCGTCTGAACGCGGTGGTCACGTACCGGATCACGGATGCTCGCAAAGCCGTCAGCCAGACTGATGACGTCCGTCAGGCTCTGTACCGAGAAACGCAGCTGGTTTTGCGAGCCGTTATTGGAACTCGCGAACTGGATACGTTTCTGTCCGACAAGGATGCCGTTGCGAAAGATATTGAAACCAATGTCGCGCGACGTGCGGCAGAACTTGGACTGACGATCGCATCGGTCGGGATTCGAGACATCATTCTTCCTGGCGACATGAAGGATCTGATGAATCGAGTCACGGAAGCTCGCAAAGCGGCCGAAGCCAATCTGATCTCACGCCGTGAAGAAACGGCAGCCATGCGGTCTCAGGCCAACACGGCCAAACTGCTGGCTGATAATCCGGTTCTGATGCGGCTGCGAGAACTTGAAGTTCTGGAAAAGATCGCAGCAGCCGGGAAGCTCAATGTCTTCCTCGGTGAAAAGGGTCTGGCGGATAAAGTTGTGAATCTGCTTTAATCGCCGTGACATCTCAACCTGACACACCTGGCGCGATCCCTCGCGCCAGGTGTGTGTTTTTTTGCGCGGGAAGACATTAGTTCGACTGATCCCAATCTCGTTGATTGACGCCACTCAGCTTGCCTGAGTGGTGAAGCGTTTGGCAACCAGAATCTGAATATGTCCGAACTGCCCCAATTTCCTCAAACCACTGCCATAGGCAGTGGTTTGAGGAAATTGGGGTGTCAGGAATGAACGCTGTTCTGGTTGCCAAACCATCTCACCATCGGCACGAGGCCGAAGGGGTCAATTTGGGACAGTATTCGTTTCGATCGGTATTCCGGGTAGAACGAACCGAGCAACGGTTCAATCAGCAGGACTCCGACGAGGCCCCCACGACGGTTTGTCCGTTCGACTCAAACAACCAAGCCACAATGGCGCGCCTTCCGTGCAGCAGCCGAAGCTTCAGCCTTCTGCCGACATCGGTCTTCAGGATGCTGATCACAACCGCCGCGAGAAAGCTGATGCCTCCGAAGATGACCTGCCGCATTCCGCTCTCCATTTGTGCGGTCGAGAGTGTCCAGAATGCTCCGACACATCCTCCCAGAAGGCCGGCAAAGCAGTTCAGGACCATGACAACAAGGTACCAGCGTTCATTCAGCCAGCGATAACTCGCCGCTGAGAACAGTGTCATGGCGACGAAGTACGCCCCCAATACTAACGGAGATTCATGCCGACGAATTAGCATGACCAGCCCCATGATCAAAGTGGCCAGAAGGAATACAGCACTGGTTCGACGCCACTCGATCTGATCGATTCGAAACATGGCCACGATCAGAACGGCCACATAGGCGAGGTGCAGACTGAGGAATGATCTCCACGGCTGCAGAACCAGGGGAAGTTCCACGACCATCGGCAGTAAAGCAAAGATGACCAGTCCGGTCAAAAGATCACTAGTGGAGCGTCAAGTTTTAATTTTGGGGTAGACGGACTTGAGTTTGCAACGCGCATCATCGATCCGCATTTGCCAGTCGACTCCTCGCTGTTTTG
>JBILXT010000179.1:0-13905 GCA_044378235.1 Planctomycetaceae bacterium | reverse complement strand
CATCGAACCGGGTGGCAAAGGAACCGCTTCGGCTCGCAAGGCTGTCGATCGCCTGGCGTCCTCCGGTGCTCTGATGCCAGTGCTCAAAGGGTTCAAGGGCTCTTCACCTCTTGCCGTGAACTGGCTGAGAAACGCTTTTGAGGAAATTGTCGAAGCGAATAAAAAGGCCGCGAAGCCACTCCCTGTGGATGAACTCAAAGGATTTATCGCCGATCGTTCCGAATCACCAATCGCTCGTCGCCTCGCCTATGAAACTCTGCGAGACCATGATGCGACGGTCGAGGATCAGCTGATTCCGGAGATGTTGCTGGACCCAAGCCCGGATTTTCGCCGGGACGCCGTCGCAAGACTGATCAAAGAAGCGTCGTCCGCTGAGGCCGCTGCGGCGACTCCGATCTATCAGAAAGCACTTTCCGGAGCTGTTCACGAAGATCAAGTCAAACAAATTGCCGAAGCGTTGCGGAAGAACGGCGAAACAGTGAATATTCAGAAGCACTTTGGCTTCCTGTCCCAATGGATGGTGATTGGCCCATTTGACAACAAGGAAGAAAAGGGATTCGCTGTGGCTTACACGCCCGAGACAACGGCTGCCGAAGGTAAGCCGCTTGATCCGGCCGCCGAATATGACGGTCAGCTGGGGAAGGTGAAATGGCAGTCTGTCGTCACCGAAGATGACTATGGCGTTCTGGATATCGCCAAGCAGATTCAGAACTACAAGGGTTCCCTGATGTACGCCTCAACGACATGGAAGAGTGATCGTGAGCAGAACGTCGAGCTTCGTTTGGGCACTCCTAATGCATGGAAGTTATGGGTGAACGGCAAACTTGTCTTTGAGCGCGAAGAGTACCACCGCAGCTCGGCAATGGATCAGTACAAGGTCCCTGTGTCATTGAAGCCTGGCGAAAATGTTCTGCTGCTCAAAGTTTGCCAGAACGAGCAGGATCAGGACTGGGCTCAGCGATATCAGTTCCAGTTACGTGTTTGCGACAGTACAGGTTCGGCCGTTCAGCCGGTTTCCACCACTGCAAAGAATGATCTTTCTTCAGGAGAAAATCGATGAAACGACTAATTCTGGGGACCACTGTTCTGGCAGCTCTGGCCGCTTGCAACACCTCCATTGCGGCCGACTGGCGACAGTTTCGCGGCAACGCAGCGAACTCCGTGGCCGCCGGTGAGTCATTGCCGACGGAACTCAGCGGTGAAACTATTGCCTGGAAAACTCCGCTGCCAGGCCGAGGTCTCTCGGGACCCATCATCGTTGGCGACAAGGTCTTTGTGTCGTCCAGTTCCGGCTACGGACAGGACCGACTCCATGTCGTTTGCGTGAACGCGGATTCCGGTGAGCAGGTGTGGCAGCGCCAGTTTGACGCAACCGGTCGCACAATGACTCACGACAAAATGTGCAACGCAACGCCGACAATGGCCAGCGATGGAGAACGAGTCTATGCGTTCTTCTCCAGTAACGATCTGATCTGTCTGGATCTGCAGGGAAAGCTGCAATGGTTTCGAGGCCTTGGCAGCGAATTCCCTAATGCCAGCAACAGTCTCGGCATGTCGTCGTCGCCCGTCGTGATTGGCAGCACTGTCGTCGTGCAGGTCGAAAGTGATGCGGAAGCGTTCGCCTGTGGCGTAGATGCCGTGTCCGGTGAAACCAAATGGCAAATTGAAAGACCTCGAGCGGCCAACTGGACATCTCCGTCCGTTCTGCCCGCGACAAACGATCATCCGGCCCTGGCCTTGTTGCAGTCGTCGAAAGGGCTCACGGCTGTAGATCCCGAGACGGGCAAGATCGTATGGAACTTCGAAAAAGGCGCATCGCAGATCCCTTCTGCCACAGTCAGCGACGGAGAGATCGTGATCCCCTCGAATGGTCTGACTGCGATTCGCCCGTCGGGTGAGAAATTCGAAGAGCTGTGGAATTCTGCAGGCCTGAGCCCATCAACTCCAAGCCCGGTCGTAATCGACGGGATGGCCTACGTCATGAACAACGCGGGCGTGTTATCCGCCGGAAATACGAAGACAGGCGAGCGAATCTGGCAGTTGCGACTCAAAGGCAACTTCAGCAGTACTCCAATTGCCGCCGGGGGATATCTCTATGCGTTTAATGAATCCGGAACAGCGTTCGTGGTGAAACCCGAAGCCGACAAGGGGATTATCATTTCAGAATTGGATCTGGCTGAGACAATTCTTTGCAGTCCAGGTGCGTCCAACGGTGGCCTTTATGTGCGCAGTGATCAGCATCTGATCAAACTGGCCAACCGGAAGTAATGTTGTTGCGATGACGGCATCGAGTTTGACAGGCGTCTGCGGAATCGTCCTTGATTTCGCAGCGTCTGGAGCTCAGTCCGCCAAACCTGTTTTTGCTGGACTCTGACAATGCGTTGACTGCTCATTTCTCCTGAAAAAGTGGAGACTGAACGATCTCGTGAATCAATGATCTGACGCCGAAATTACTAGTTCGAATTTGATCAACGATACGCGCAATCTCGCGCTCGTCATCAGGTTGAACCGCGGCACCCGTGGCGTAGACGATCAGTCGAGCAGCAAAGGCCCGTGCCAGCAGGTCTTTGTCCTCCAGCAGCAATTGTTTCAGCTCATCAATGTTTTGAAAGCTGCGACCATCGGAAAGCGTGTCCGAGGCATCGATTCTTAGTCCGTGATAGTATGGCATTTTTCGGCCGTCGATTGTCACTTCCTGGACGTGTTTGGCCCACGTGGTCGTTCGATAGTGTTCTCGCCAGCCACCGATGACATCAAAGTTCTCAAGGGCAAATCCCGGAGGATCGATGTCCATATGGCAACTCGCACAGGAATCAATCTGGCGATGCTTCGCCAATTGTTCTCGGATCGTTGTTGCACCACGAATGTCTGGCTCGAGAGCCGATACGTTCTCGGGAGGAGGTGACGGGGGTTGCCCCAGAATTCGGTCGAGAACCCAGGCCCCTCGAGTTACTGGAGACGTGCTTGTGCCGTTTGCCGTCACCTTCAGAACAGCCGCCATCGTAAGAAACCCGCCTCGGTGAACGTCCGCGGGAAGTGGCATTTTCCGAAACTCGAAGCCATCGACATCGGGAATCCCATAGTGCTTTGCCAGACGCGCGTTCAGCATGGAAAAGTCCGATGCGACGATGTGAGTCAGGCTCAAGTTATCTTTCAGGAGTTGATCAAAGAACAATTCGGCTTCTCGTACCATCGAAACCTTTAAGAGGTCATCGTACTCCGGATGCAGCTGATGGCTGGGTTCTGTGAAATCGATGTCTCGCAGCGACAACCACTGTCCGAGAAAATTCTCCGTAAACGATCTTGCTCGGGAATCCGCAAGCAGGCGATCCGTCTGCTGACGCAGAATGGCGGTGTTTGACAGATGCTGCGAAGGATCCTCGGCTGAGGCAGCTCGCAGAAGTTCTTCATCCGGCATCGTGCTCCACAGAAAATAGGACAGTCGATTAGCCAGAGCGTACTCGTCAAGTTTTCCGGGCTGCTCGCGCAGAAACAGAAACTCGGGAGACACAAGAATCGCTGTGAGGCCGACTCTCACCGCCTGCTCGAACGAACGACCTTCTGAGAGTTTCTGTTTCGTCAGGTTGATAAACGGGCTGACATCCTGCTCTGTCACGGGGCGACGAAAGGCTCGCTGAGCGAAGTCTCGCAGGATTCGAACTGCGTCCTCCTGTGGTTCATTTGAGGCAACTTCAACTCGCGTCGAGTTGTTGAAGACGGGAGCTGCCTCTTGAGGAAGATCACCAAAGATTCGGCGATGACTCTCAGGAGGCCAGGAATCGTGCAGAGGTCCTTCGACTTCGATCCAGTCAATACACAGCCCCGGACCGGAGTATTGGTCGGCTCCGATCTTTGAGACCTGCTGTGCGTTCGCCAGCCCATACGGAGAGATTCGAAAGTGATGTCTTGGCTCAAAGGTCTCTTCGAATTCCACCACAACAGACTGATCCGCTGGCGCATCGAAGTAGCCAACGAGATGGTTCTTTGTGCCCATCAGCATCGGGCCAGCATCGATCCGAAACGTAACCGGTCGATCATCACTCTGAAACCCGCTGGACGAGATTCTGACTCGATATCGCCCTCGATCCGGAGGATAAAATTGCCCGACCGTAACAGCGTTCCAGGCTGAAGAACTAAACATGACCACGGAGTCTTCGCGCAATCGATACACACTTTCCGTCGTCGTTTTGACAAGTCGTTCTTCTTTGAGACTGAAGCGTTGTTTACGCAGTGCTGGTCGAGGTGAATTCGAGATGGCGATATCAAGCGCGCGATCGGCTGTTTCGAGATAGCGTTCCAGAAGAAACGACGAAACGCGGAGGCCGTCTCCGACGTTATCAAACCCGGCGGCAGAGCTGTCTGCCGGCAACAGTTCCCTCAACTCTGTGTCAATTCCCAGCAGATCGCAGATCGTATTCTCGTACTCCGTTCGATTGAGTCGTCGATACGTCGTACGACCAGCTTCGCCAGAGATTTCCTGCGCTTCTCCGGCGTTATCTGCGATCGAGCCGACCAACAGAGCCGCCACCGTGACTATCAAATTCATCAGAGGCCGAAGGATGTTGGACGCATACGTCCGGCGGCTTCTTCGGCGATTAGTCATGATTCCTTCTCTCTGCGGCGACGCACGTCATTCGAGGTTCCGATGAAACCCGCGCCAATGTGCCTCCCAAAGGAAAGTCGCACCGGTACCGAGCCACCGTTTTTATGTTGAAGCAAACACAGGCGTCCTTCGCTCAGGCACAACGACACTTCCAACTCTTGATTGATATCGTGGCAAAAAAGAAGCGGAATGGCCTGGGCCATTCCGCTTACATTACGTCAAACCGGGTGTCCCCATTGCTGGAGAATCGCCCCTGCTACAAACTTCTTGCGATCACCGTCTGTGGCTCCAGAGCCGCCAACAGCATTGTCGTCAGCGAATCCGCAAGGGCTGAGTCAGCCCCTTCCCACGCCTGCCGTACAACCGCTGTTTGTTCGGAATTCCTGATCGCAGAATCCAGGTCCGCAGCCGACAGACGCAGAACCGGCAGGTCCTGGTCCGGCAACCCACGATGGACACTGTGAAGACCTGACGGTGAAAGTTCGAGAGTCGCCTGACAGCCGCCAGGACCATGAATATCAACTCCAACCATCTGCCTTCGGCCGTTGGAGACATCTGTATTAATCTGTGCAAGCAAACCGTCTTCGGTCCAGGCTTTGACTTTCTCCACCTCTGGCTTACGTTTGCCCCAGCGGTCTTCGTTGCCGTACTCGATATACCGGAAGATGACGGTCTTATCGAGTTCCGGACAGAGAATATCGCCCGCAAAATTCTTGGTGTTCGTCATATCGAATGTGTTATCCGTCTGCTCATAAGGAGCATACGTTTCGGCATTTTCCATGACCATGCGCTCAAACATCCATTGGTCTTCGTTCTCAGCGCGGTTTGCTAAAGGCGGCAATTCGCCATGGCCGTGGAACTCAACGCCCGTGGACTTAAAGTACTCTCCGCAGTACTCGATCATTTCACGAGACGTGATCGGTTTGTCAGGAGCAATGTGGAAAGTCAGACCGCGAGCCTCTGGCGTCTCAAACAGTCGGCACATGACCGCCGAAACCCACTCGACAGGAATGATGTTGCGACGTTCATCTCCAGTCATCCGCAGACGAATCGGCGTATGACGGTACCCGTTCTCGTCAGCAGGTACTGGAGGAATCATCACGGACATAAGACGCAGATAGAGATAAAGACCGTGATACGTGTTGGTGTAGCCTGTGCGCGAATCGCCGGAAATCACTGCAGGGCGATAGACAGTTACGTGCTCAGCGAAATCAATCTGGCGAACCAGCGTCTCTGCACAAAACTTGCTCTCTTCGTAGTCATTGCGAAACGACTGGCCGGCGTCCAGACTGGACTCCATGACTCGTTCTGACTGCAGACCCGCGACGTATGCCGTGGAAACATAGTGAATGTCTTTGATTCCGGTTTCCCGGCAAAGATCAATCATGTTCTGTGTCCCGTTCAGGTTGGTCCTCCACGGTTCACCGGCACGGTCTTTTCCGTAGAATTCCAGAATCGCAGCACTGTGGATGATTGTGCTGCAATTCTCTGAAACCCATTCTGTTTCTTCCGGGCATAGCCCAAACCCAGGCTCGGCGATGTCACCGGAAAGCACAACCGGACGTGGCAAAGCACGACCAAGCTCCCGCTCCCAATGCTGGAGAATTTCTTCCATCCTGTCGCGAGGCGATTGTTTTCGAGAAGGCCGGACGACAACCGCCAGCTCATGCCCATTCAGCAACAAATCGCGAACCAGGTATCGTCCCACCAAACCTGTGGCACCCGTCAAAAGCGTATACATCGTGTTCCCTGGCAAGGTTATCGAAGTGAACTGCATCGCGTCGGTAAAACGCTCATGAAGCAGAATCACATTGAACCACAAAAGCGAAAAAAACAAAGAAAAATCGGCACTTATGTTCACTGACAAGGCGAAACTCCGCCAGCGGATGGCAGGGTTTCCCAGATCACTAAGCTCCCCCAATATTCACTTTTACAACAAACTTCAACTCTTCCCCGGTTATTCCATCCTCGAGTCCAGCACCGTTCCCCCTACATCATGTGAGCAAATCCGCGTCGCAAGTCTTTTCAGAGAAATAACTTGAGGCATCATACAACCGAATTCTGGGAAAGAATCCAATGCACAGGAAGCGGCGGATTCTGCCGATCATCTTGCTGCTAGCTATTCGGAACGGCTCACAAATGACTTCAGAGAATTTGAAGGCCGACGCCCCAAGCTACCAAACACGGGATTTCCCAAAGGTCGAATCCCGCGTGGTGTGCTTGAACCCCGACAATTCGGATTTCCGTCAATTCTCTCAGCCCTTTCCCGGATTCCGCGGAGAGTCGATTAGAGCGGTCAAATGTCGAAACTCCGGGGACAGAGCAGAAAAGATCGTGTGCCGGAGGATTCTGGCAGGCATACTTTTCACAACGGAATTTGCTCCCTGCTCTGTTCAGATAGCTCATTAACTCCCAATCGGATTTCCCTGATGCATAGGTTCTCCGGCGTCATCCCGCCTGTTGTTTCTCCCATGAAGTCCGCCGATCAGCTTGACGTCGATGCCGTTGATCGAATTGTCGACCATCTTGTGCAGGGGGGCGTTTCGGGGCTGTTCGTGCTTGGGACAACTGGCGAGGGGCCTTCGCTGACCTATCAAATGCGATACGAGATGGTCGAGCGAACCTGTGAGCAGGTCAAGGGCCGAGTGCCGGTTCTGGTTGGCGTAACCGATACCAGTCTTGCAGAGTCCATTGCATTGGCCGAGCACGCAGCAGCCTGCGGCGCGTCGGCGATCGTCGCTGCTGCTCCATTCTACTTTGACGTATCTCAGTCCGCGCTGGAAGCGTGGTTTCGTGAGCTCGCGGATCGGTCACCGCTGCCGGTCATGCTCTACAACATGCCGTCCTGCGTGGGTGTGACACTTGACCTGGGAATCGTCGATTCGCTGTCTCATCATCCGAACATCGCCGGGATCAAAGACAGTGGTGGCGACTGGTCGTACTTCCAGCAGCTTTGTGACAAGCATCGTGATCGTGATGATTTCGTGATCTTCATGGGGCCGGAAGAGCTATTGGCAGAGGCCGTGGCAGCCGGAGCAAATGGCGGTGTCTGCGGTGGAGCGAATCTGCTGCCGCAGGTTTATAGTCGGCTGTATCTGGCGGCGCTCAAAAACGACAGCGTCGAGATTGCTCACTGGAAACAAGCCATCGCCGATATGTTTGCGATGGTCTATCGGGATGATGATCAGCGAATGAAGCTCATCCCCGGCTTGAAACTCGCAATGGAAGAGTGCGGTCTTTGCAGCGGGATTATCGCGCCTCCACTTACGGCAGTGACCGATTCTCATGCCCAGCGCATTCGCAGTTCAATCCCGCGACTTCTTGCGGCCTGCGAATTCTCTGTCGTTGAGGCCTCCTGAACTTCGTGATGAGAATCACGGATTCTTCGGGGAGCATTCATACACGATCATTTCCGGCCCCATAACCAACACGATTGGCAGTGGTTCACGGAATTCTGGTCTCAACTTCGAGCTCCTCGGCGCGTTTGCCATGTTCGGCGGCCATCTGAGTATCGTTGATGCCAAGATAGGCCTTCTCCAATAACCGATGGAGTTCCACACTCTGTGCTCTGTGCTGCAAAGACTGAGTCAGGTCGGCGATCGCATCAGACCAGCGTTCCATGGCCACGTAAACTTCGCCTCGAGTCGACAAAGCATCCGGGTGATCCGGCAGCAATGCCAACGTTTCATTCGCCAGCTGAAGCGCTCGATCGTTCGAATCTCCTCCGCCGCGGATGATTGCCGTAGCCAGATTGTTGAGAATCATTGGATCACGACCTCGAGTTTGCAGGTTGGCCTGTTCCAGCCAGACTTTGGCCTTGTCGCACCGATCCATCATCAGCGCGTGCATCCCGAGCAGATTCAGGACAGTGGCTCCGTGAGTTCCATCCAATCTCAACTGCCGCAACATTTTGTCCGCATCGGCGGCGGCGGGATGAGCTGATAGGCTCAGTCGAGAAAGCCGGTCGATGGCCTGATTTGCCGTCGCTGTACAGGCATACGCCTGGTCCAGTAAAGTCAGCAAGTGTTCCGCACCGGCAGTGTTCGATTCCCCGGAAGGGAGTTCTCGCAAGCTTCCAGAACGCGGGTCTCCCTTGTAGCCCGTGAGCTTGTCGAATTCAGCAACACAGGCCTGACCATACAATGTGGCCAGTTCCGGAGGTTCAGGAATAACGCTGATCTCCGGAGCTTTTGCAAAACGAGCCAGCTGTTCTTTGACCTCGGAGAGTCGCCCGGCCACCAACAGCGCCTGTGCAAGCCGAATGTTGGCTGCCAGATCATCCGGAGTTTCAGCAAGTTTCGCTTTGCCTTCTGCAATGAGGGACTCAAGAAGTTGCGTGGCTTCCTCCGAAGACCCACCCTTCGACTTCAGACGTGCGAGTTCAAGCCGGAGTTCAGGTTGCTTCTCCGCCGCAGGGGCCAGAGTCTCTATCGCTTTTTTGTCATCGCCCGTAGCCAGCAGAAGTTCCCCCAGCAGAACTCGCGCCCCGACGGAGTCAGGCTCTTTCCGGACAGCCTGTTCCCAGTACGCAATCGCTGGCTTGAGTGATTCTGCCGGAAACACAGCGCCCATGGCCTGAAGTCTGGCCAGCATCTGGACCGAAGTCAGGTGCGAGGGATCTCGCTGAAGAGCCTGCAGCACCACAGGAACGAGAACATCGCGATTGAGCCCCGATGCATTCAACCGACGCTCCGCCTGCAGCAAATCAAAATCATTGAGAGCACGCCGCAGTTGCGGATCATCATTCTGCTGCAGTCCCGCCAGAAGCAACTCACGAGCCTGAGCATCCTGCTCCGCAACAACCATAGCCTCGGCCAACGCGATTCGGATCTTCACGCAGGAGCGATCCACGGAGAGTTTCTTTGTCAAATGATCCAGAGCCAGCTGTGTTGTCCTGGCGACATCCTGCGCATCACGTTTCAGCTGCTTACGGAGCTTCGCCAAAGCCAGAGAGTGTTCCGGATCGATCGCAGCGGCTTCTGTTAGTGATCGCTCTGCCAGCTTCCATTCTTTTCTTTCCGCATAGAGCTGAGCCAGCATGAGATGAGCCGGGACATTGCGAGCCGACAACGCCAGTACATTCTTCAGATGCTGCTCAACGACTTCACCCGACAAGGGAATAATCGGCTTCGGCTGAACAGCCTGAGTCGCCAGCCACAAATGCGCTTCGGCATACCCGGGACGAGCTTCCGGCGCGAGCGCGATGATCTGACTGACACCGTCCGCAGGCTTACCATGATTCAGCAGAAACTGAGCCAGCCGGAATCGATAGGCGGGCTCAGACGGTCGGAGGCTGCCAAGTGCTCGCAGGTAAGTTTCCTGACGAATCGAATCTTTCGCTGTGACCGCCTCATTGAACGCATTCTCATACTGAGCCAGAATCGCATCCGTCGAAGAATGGCGTTGCAACGAGACCGAAACTAATCCCATGACTGTCAGAACGAGGAACGGCGCACCGGCCAATAAACAGTTTCCTGAGCGTGAAACCAACCACGACTCCAGACTGCCGAACAGGAACTGAAACCAAAGCAACGGGCTGATCAGAGCAGTTGCCGGAGCATGTTCCCGGCATTCCGCCTCTGTGACTCGACTATCGAGCCGCTCCGGTAACTGGATCAGCGGGTACCGTGGATCCGCAACCGACAATACCGCGAAGACTTTGTTCCAGGCGGCAATCAGTGGATTAAAGTAGAGACTTCCGCCACCATGACGTCTCACGTCCAGCATGGGATCGAACAGGAACTCCAGCAACCGATCCGCGCTCATCAACATCGCAGCCGCCAGCCCGAGGCAGACATATCCCAGTGTGTCATGAGGCCAGCCTTTTGAAAGATCGATCGTGTCGAGCTCCCAGGCGACAGCAATAGTGACAACCCGCAGGATGTTCATCATTCCGGACAGGATCAATCCAAAACTCAGCAGGCACAGACCATGAATGAAGGATCGCCGCTTCAGACAAAATACCAAAGCCGCAAGAAACAGGATCGTGAATAAAGACTGAACACCGCTGCAGGCTTGCTCCACCATGAAGCTCTTGCCGGGAAAGTTCAACACGTTGCCCTCTTGATAATGCAACATGCCGGTTCGATGCAGAATGCCGCTGGCCATCGACGTTGTGACTCGTTGCAGCCACATGATGACTGGTTCATCATAATTCAGCGGCAGGCGAATCGTAGTCAGCGGGAGCACAGCCAGATAGAACAGAGATCGGTGGTAGCCCTCATCCTGACTGGCGAGACACCAGGCGGCCAAACAGCACAGCAATCCAACCGCAAAGAACCAGGGCGAGAACAGCGCGCATCCCGTCAGCACGCAGACCAGATCAAGGCCCATCAATGCTTTTGTCAGCCAGTTCCATCGTTCCGGTTGTTGACTCTTTCGCGTTGCGAACAGAATTGCGAACGCGATGACAGCAAACGGAAAGAACTGGTAGTGTTCCCTGGGCCACAACTCGACAAAGTATCGAATTGCCATCGGCAGTTGTATTACGATCAGCAGCGCAAACAACGATCGCGACGCAAAGAATTGACGCATCTCTTCGGCAATTCGAGTAAACACCGACAAATCCCAGGGTGAAGAGCAGCTGAAATCCTGACGAGGGGCCGCGGAATGATCACTTCCTGGCTTCCCACACCGCAATCATAAATGTCCCAATTCCTCCTCCGCAATCGAACAACCTGCGGATCATGACGCAGAAAACACTCATTTGGCTTCTACGGACTCCCTGTTCCTGAGACGGACATTTCGCTCGTTGACATTTGCCCGGCATACCGCCACTCTCTCGCCAGAAATCTCGTAATTGCTTCCTCAGAATTGACGTCCGTATGCTGCTGAGAATTACCAATCTCAGAACTCCTGTTGAACTCCCCGAGTATGAACTGCCCGGCGAGGTCGCGAAACGTCTGGATGTTCCTCTGGCGGATCTTCAGGGCCTGAAGATTCTTCGCAAGAGCATGGACGCGCGGAATCGTTTTCGCTTGGAGTATGTGTACTCGCTGACGTTGACGATCGCCGAAGCGGACATTGACCGTTTTCGCCACGGTTATGGAATCGATGTGGCCGAATGGGAAGTTCCCGCATTCGAACATCCGATTCCCGGTGATCAGCCGCTGCCGCATCGCCCTGTCATTGTTGGTTCCGGCCCGGCGGGCCTGCTCGCAGGATACTTTCTGGCGTTGCAGGGTTACCGACCTCTGATTATCGAACGAGGTCAGGCGGTGAAGGAACGAGTCCCGGCGATTCGAAAATTCGACACGGGAGGCGAACATGACAACGAGAATAACTATCTGTTTGGTGAAGGCGGAGCCGGCTGTTTCAGCGACGGAAAACTGACCTGCCGCATTACTGGTCCCGACGTCGACTGGGTACTGCAAAGCTTTGTTGATTGCGGCGGTCGACCATCGCTCGTTTACGAGCATCGCCCGCATCTCGGCAGTAACAAGCTCCCAATGATCTGTCGCAACTATCGGCGAAAGATCGAAGAACTGGGTGGCGAGTATCGCTTCGGCTGTCGACTCGAAGGGCTCAGGTTTCAGGATGGCCGCCTGCTGGGCATCGAAACGTCCTCAGGATTTATTCCGTCCTCTGTCTGCATCCTGGCCATCGGCCACAGTGCTCGCGACACGTATGAGATGCTGCTGGAAACCGGTCTGCCATTGCAGCAAAAAGCGTTTCAGCTGGGACTTCGCATTGAGCAACCGCAGGAGATTGTCAATGCTCGCAAGTATGGCCGCGATGAATATCTGACTCTGCTTGGTGCGGCGGATTACTCGCTTGTGGCCAAAGGCCAGAAGGACCTTTTCTCCTTCTGCATGTGCGCGGGCGGCATTGTGATTCCCAGTGTGTCCGAACCGAACATGTACTGTTCGAACGGCATGAGCAACTCACGGCACGATTCGACATTCGCCAACAGTGGGCTGGTTGTTACTCTGGAACCTCATGAGTTTGGCAGCTCACATCCGCTGGCCGGCGTGCATGTCCAGCGCAAGTATGAGTCGATCGCGTTTCAGCTGACCGGTGGCGACTACAAAGCGCCAGTGCAGCGAGCGGCGGATTTCCTTGCCAACCGCACGCCTTCACCGACGGAACAATTGCCTTCTTCGTACGAAAGAGGAACCTCGGCAAGAAACCTGTCGGCCGTACTGCCTCCGCCAATCCTGAAGGCGATGATGGCAGGATTGCCTATCATGGACCATCAGTGGAAAGGGCAGTACCTCAAAGAGGCCGTGCTTGTCGGCCCGGAAATGCGAGGCAGTTCGCCCGTGCGGATCGATCGAGATCCCCGGACGATGGAGATTCCAGCGATGCCGGGAGTTTACCCGATCGGCGAAGGCGCGGGCTATGCCGGTGGAATTGTGACCGCCGCCGTCGATGGCCTGCGGGCTGCCAAAAAGGTTGTGGCACTCTATCGCTGTCCGGAAGATCGGTGATTGCTGCCAATCCGGATTCTGCTTTCATCTCGCCCCCGCTTGCTCCAATGTTGTCGAAACCGTTACGCTTCCGCAACCGCCAGTATCTTCGGACATCGTGACCAAAGATTCGTCACCAATTTCCTGCCGCCGACTCGACAGACAATCATGACCAACGAACAGATCCTATCGCTTTATCGCACCATGCAGATCATTCGCCAGACCGAAGAAGAACTGGCGCGATGTCATCAGCGAGGATTGATTCATGGAGCCTGTCATACGTATGTCGGACAGGAAGCCATCGCCACGGCCGTCTGTGCTCATCTGAATGCGAAAGATTCCGTCTTCAGTACTCATCGAGGTCACGGACATGCTCTGGCGAAAGGCATGCCGCCGCGAGAACTCATGGCGGAGCTGTTTGGTCGCTCCACCGGCTGCTCACGCGGTCGAGGTGGTTCCATGCATCTCTTTTCGCCGGAGATCGGCATGATGGGAACCAGCGGCATTGTCGGGCCTTGTATGCTGCAGGCCTGCGGTGGTGGTTATAGCTCAAAGATTTTGAAGAACAGCACTGTCGCAGCCGCCTTCTTCGGCGATGGCGCGGCCAACAACGGAGCGTTCCACGAAGCGTTGAACATGGCCAGCATCTGGAAACTGCCAACGTTGTTTATCTGTGAAAACAATCAGTACGCCACCGAGGTTCCGTTTTCGTACGCGAGCGGTTCACCGTCGGTCGCCGTCCGAGCTGCAGGGTATGGAATTGTCGGCCATGAACTTGACGGCAACGATGTGCTGGAAATTCATCGAGTCGCCGGAGAAGCCGTCGCCCGAGCTCGCGCGGGAGAGGGACCGACATTGATCGAATGTCGCACGTACCGTACTCGAGCCCACGCC
>JBILXT010000713.1:0-3929 GCA_044378235.1 Planctomycetaceae bacterium | reverse complement strand
TGATAATTCGATCCTGGGCAATTCTATCACTGCCAGCGGTGCTCGCGGGATCGATCTGAACGATGATGGCGTAACTCTCAACGACTTCGGTGATGGCGACACGGGAGGGAATGCACTTCAGAACTTCCCGGTACTCACGGCAGTCTATTCTTCCGGCGGAAATACTCGCGTTCGCGGATCCCTGAACAGCACTTCCGGCACCACCTTTCGAATTGAGTTCTTCGCAAGCCAGTTTACCGATGCCAGAGGGTACGGCGAAGGGCAGATCTTTCTGGGTGCGATCTCAGTCACCACAAATATCAGCGGCACGGCAACGATTGATCACCTGCTGACGGGAGTCTCTGTGACGCCTGGCTATGCAGTCTCCGCGACGGCGACAGTCGATCTGGGCGGCAGTTATGGCGACACGTCGGAGTATAGTCTGAGCTTTGCAGCAATGGGGTCACCCTTGCTGATCTCTGCGCCTTTGCAAACGGGCGAAATTCGAGTTAACACAACAACCGGCAACGATCAGGAGCTGCAGTACGGCAGCACAGGCGTGAGTTCTGCGGTTGCCATGGACGAAGATGGCGACACTGTCGTTGTATGGGTCGGCTCTTCGCAGGACGGCAGTGGCACCGGCATCTTCGGTCAGCGTTATGATCGAGACGGCGCGGCGGTGGGCACTGAGTTCCAGGTGAACGTCACGACCGACGAGTATCAGTATGATGCTGTCGTGGATATGGATGCGACCGGAGGATTTGTTGTTGCATGGGAGAGTGTGCTTCAGGACGGATCCGGATCTGGCATCTTTACTCGTCGTTACGATTCCTCAGGAAACGCGATCTCAGGCGAAGTCCAGGTCAATGTTACGACGTTCGGCAATCAGCGAGCCCCATCGATTGCGATGAGTGAAGACGGCAGGTACGTCGTCACATGGCAAAGCAGTGATGGTAGCGGCGACGGCATCTGGGCCCGCGTTTATAATTCGGCAGGTACGGCGGTCACCGGCGAGTTTCGAGTGAATTCTGCCATTTTCACGATACAGCAAAACGCCACGTCAGCGATGGACGCGGACGGTGACTTCGTTGTCGTCTGGGCTGACAGCAATACCAACCACATCATGGGGCAGCGATATAACAGCTCCGGAGTTGCTCAGGGATCGAACTTCCAGGTCAGTGAAGATTTTAGTGTCGGCGTTCGCTGGCCAACTGTGGCGATGTCGGATTCCGGAGAGTTTGTCGTCGCATGGAAGAGTGACGAACAAAGTGGCGAGAATACTCAGATGTTCTTCCGCCGGTTTGATTCCTTCGGAAACACACTGGGCGGACAGGTTCTGATCGGAACAGACAACGCGGCCTTCAACAACGACACTTATCCGGCTGTTGCCATGGATGATGTTGGCAATTTTGTCATCTCGTGGGATGAGAGCGATCGTGACGGAAGTGGTCAGGGAGTTTACGCTCTTCGCTACGACAGCAATGGAGACATGATCGGCAGTGAGTTTCGAGTCAACACGACCGCTTCTGGTTTACAGTATTTCCCCAATGTCGCCATGGATGACGAAGGCGACTTTTCTGTGATCTTTGTCGGTGATCAGAGTGGCGACAAAGATGTTTACATGCAGCGGTACCTGGGGACTGCAACAACATCGGAGTCCGGTGGCTTCGTTGCATTTCATGTCGTACTGGATGTCGCCCCGAGCGCAAATGTGTCTGCATCGGCTATCGTCAGCGACATGACGGAGAGCAGTCTGTTCAGTCCCAGCTTTACCTTCACGTCCGGTAATTGGAATACCGTGCAGACCTTGATCGTCCAGGGCGCTGATGACTCTCTGCTCGATGGCGATGTGGCCTACACGTACAACATCAATACGCTGAGCAGCAGTGATCCGCTCTACTCCGGCGCAGTACCGGAGAACATTGCCCTGACAAACCTGGACGATGAGTCTCCCACTCTATACGTCGATACAACGAGCGACTCAACAACGGGCAGCGATACCAGCAGTATCGCGGCATTGATTGCCAATAAAGGAGCCGACGGCAAGATCAGCCTGCGACAAGCCATACTGGCGGCCAACAACACCGCTGGAACCAATTACATCTACTTCAACATCACAGACCCGCTGATTGGCGGCGCACATACGATTACGCCAGCGTCAGCATTGCCAACGATTACTGACACGGTGATCCTTGATGCAACAACCGATGATGATTTCGCAGGAACTCCGATTATCGTTCTTGATGGAAACAATCTCGCCGCGACCGGTTTGACGCTCAGCAGCACCGCAGCCGGCAGCACGATTCAGGGATTGGTGATTCGCGATTTCGGAGTTAACGGGATCGAGATTCAGTCTGGCTCCGATGGAAACACGATTGTTGGCAACTACATTGGCAGTTTTGACGTCAATGGTGACGACGCCGGTGTTACTGAAGCCAATGCCGGAGTGGGCATCAAGATTCTGGGAGCCAATAACGTTATCGGCGATATCTTTGCAGGGCTGGGCAACGTGATTGCCGGGAACACCGGCGATGAGATTGTCATCACCGGCACTGCTGCTGACGGCAATCTGGTCCAAAGCAATTTGATCGGTACCAATGCCGACGGCACGACTGTGATTACCAGTGGCGGAATCGGCATCTTTATCGAGAATGGTGCTACCAATAACACAATCGGGGGCACAGCGACGGATGCTGGCAACGTGATCGGTGGCAATAACTGGGCCGGTATCGAAATCAAAGGTACCGGCACCAGCGGCAACCTGATTCAGGGGAACTGGATCGGCACCGACTGGACCAGTACGCTCGATTTTGGCAACAATGAAGACGGTGTTCGAACGTTTGATGGAGCAACTAACAACGTGATCGGCGGAATCGACGCCGGCGCCGGCAATGTGATCGCTTTCAACGCAAAGGGCGTATCAATCTACAGTGTCGGTGACACAGGCAACTCAATCCTTGGCAATCTGATCTACTCTAACAGCGGCATCGAGATCGACCTCGGAAACGATGGCGTCACCGCTAACGACAGCGATGACTCAGACTCCGGGGCAAACGGTCTGCAGAACTTCCCGGTTCTGACGAGTGCGGCAATTGTTGGCAGTGATACGATCATCACGGGAACGCTGACCAGCACTCCCGGGACCACGTTCCTGATCGAATTCTACACATCGGTTGCCGGAGATTTGTCCGGCCATGGAGAAGCCGAAACGTACCTCGATGCCGTGACCGTCACCACAGATGGCTCGGGCAACGCTGCAATCAGTCTGACACTTTCCGGTTGGATTCTGACTGACGGAGAGATTGTCACGGCCACAGCAACGCAGGATCTGGGTGGAGGAAGCTTTGGAAGCACCTCGGAATTCTCCGCGAACGTCATAGTCTCCGGAAACGATGATCCGGTTCTGGTCGATGGTGGTACCGTGTCGCTCAGCGAAGGAGGCACGGCGACTGCGTTCTTAGGCATCGGCACAGTCACCGATCCCGACAGTCCTGAATTTGATGGCGGCGGGTTGTTGGCCACGATCACAAGCGGCATTCAATCGGGCGATGTGCTGACTTTGGCCAATGTCGGCGGCGTTACTGTTTCCGGAACCGACGTGCTTGTAGGAGGCATCACGGTTGGCACAGTGTTCGGCGGAGCGGCCGGAGTTCCGCTGACGATTACCTTCAATTCCGATGCCACTTTGGCTCGAGTTCAGTCCGTGTATCAGGCGATCGCATTGCATTCCAGTGTCGACAATCCAGTACTCGGGATGCGAACAATCTCCGTCACTGTCAATGACGGCGATGGCGGCAACAGCAATACAGCGACAGGAAACGTCGATTTTAACGATGCGGTGAATG
Source organism: Planctomycetaceae bacterium (assembly GCA_044378235.1). GTDB lineage: Bacteria > Planctomycetota > Planctomycetia > Planctomycetales > Planctomycetaceae > SXXK01. The sequence continues at coordinate 105 of JBILXT010000713.1, read as the reverse complement.
ACATTCCGATCGCGACTCCTTCCGGGCCGTTGGCTGTTCTTGAAGACACTTCAGGTATCGTAAGCCTTTCCGTCGCAGATCCGGATGCGAACGGAAACAGCCTGG
>JBILXT010000570.1:0-3932 GCA_044378235.1 Planctomycetaceae bacterium | reverse complement strand
GCAACTTCCTCGACATTCAAAACTCTGTCATACAAAGCCACTTCATCCAGCCGACCTTCAAGCCCAAACATGCGATCATTGCGACCACCAAGATAGATGTCGCTCGAGTCCCCAAACGTCGGCTCAAGGTCACCATCAATCTCCGGCGAAGGATTTCCGTTGAGATAAACACTGACGTGTTTGCCACTTCTGACCAGCACGACGTGATTCCAGGTTCGAGGTTCGAGGACCGTTTTACCGACCAGCGCTTCATCACGCTCGTTCCCGTTAAACAGCATCAATTTGCCATCCCATCCGTGGTTGAGATAGTTTCCTCCGATACCAAGATGATCGCCGGCAACTTTTGAATCTCCGTCAGGCCCTCGCGAAAAGAAGTAACCCGTCACGGCACGATCGCTGGTTGGAAAACCGTTCCAAACCCAGCACTCAACAGAGTAGGTATCTCCGAGTTGTGGCACATTCGCGACAACCCGACCACCAGCAAAATGGACGGCCCTGTTTCCTCGGGGTTGCTGCTCAAATCCCTCGCCTCGTGGTCCGGGTAGGTAAAACGCAATGCCAGCTTCACCCAATGCGGGATGATTCCCCGTGGCGTCGGAGATCGTGCTCACCATTGTACTCATCTCGCTCTGCGAGATGCCCTGCCCCTCTTGCGGAGCAAGAGGAGTACATTCGATTTCACCAAGCCGCCAGAAAGCCACCGGCTTGGAATCAAGAACAGCCTTCGCATAAGAATGAAGTTCGTCGGCCACAGGACGTCGCGGCTTGTTCGCCACTTTCTCCAGCAGCTTCGTCAGAGTCTCCACGATCTGAGGTTCTGCCGTTTCCTCAAGACCAGCCGTGCGAGCCGCCCAGGTTGTGTACCCACCGAGTTTGTGCTGTTCCGGTGGCGGAATATATCCCTCAGCGCCATTCGCGAGTTCGATATTCATCGTCACTGCCAGTGGACTGCCATTCTTCAGCTTGATTCCCGTAATGCCAAAAACTTCATCAGGAATCGCTGTGATTCCCAGATCACCGATGCGAATCGCCTGCAACTTCAGTTCTGCAGTCGGATCTTCATGCAGTCGAAGTTGTTCGAATGCGTAGACCTCCGACCATCCTCGCGGCAATCGATCACCAACCTGTGCCGCGAGATCCTGAGCCCACTTCAATCTCACTTCATCCGGAGCTCGCCGATTGAGCTTCAGCGTGGCTTCTTCCATCGCGAGAGAAATATCTTTGCGATAGACAATCTTGTTGTATGCGTCGGCCGCGATCTGCGCAACACCGGTCGTGTAGGCATCCAGATCATTCCGCCCAGCAGGTTTACTGTAGTCGGGCCACATACTGTCACCGCTGGTGCCCTGTGACATGATGCCGACAAATCCTGTTTGCTGGTTGTTCGCTCCGATAAGTTCAGCCAGCTTCAGCCCGAAGCGTCCGCAGAAGTCTCCTGAAACCAGCGGTGAACCATAGTAGTGCATCGCGTAGTTCGCGAACACTGCCAATGGCTGGCCATCCGTCGTTTGTATCGAGAGTAGCGTCAGATCCGTATCTGCCGGGCCGGAGGGACCGATGTGATTGGGGCTTTGATATCCGGGATGCATGTGAGCTCGGACATTAAGCTGCCCAAAAGGATCAGCCATCGTCATGCGATCGGACCGAAAGATCCAGCGTCGACAATGGTTGTGTTGATCATCGGTCGTGACGGACCAGCCAGCCTGAGCAGGAACCAGCTTTTCATTGGCCTGCGCGATACTTCGAACAATTTGCCCCGGCAGAAATTGAGCGTAATCCGGATCAACTCGGCTTCCGAGACATGGCATCGCTGATGGCGCGGAATGCGTATGGGTCGCCGAGATTAACATCCGATGCGTTGGAATTCCCGTAATCTGAGACGCCTGCTCTTTCGCATCATCCAGCATCGCACGAGTCAGCATCAGGCTGTCAACAACGACGATCGCAATTTTCGCGCTGCCATCATCCAATACCAGCGCTCGGCTCATGAGTGCGTCGTGGGCTTTCTCAGCCGTTCGTTCTTCCACCATTCCGTTGACGATCACAGGGAAGACTGTCGGAGTAATGTCGACCATGGCCGCGCCTGCTCGGAACACAGCGGGGGTCGACTCCTGCGATTGAGCTTCAAGAAACGCTGTCATTGACAACAGAAGTACGAATGCCAAGATCGTTGTGCAACGCCGCATGATCAGGAGTCCTCAAAATCTTTCGCGACCATCATCCTTCGCGGCATGATAATACCATCGCCTCGACAATGCATAACGATCGAAGTCAGGCCGGGCCGTAGACACACTTTCCTGGCCACTCAAAAGGTACATTCTGCAATCGAGATTGCACTTTTAAACCTTACATGTGTACGCTGGCCGATGTTGGACGAGGAACTCTGCTGGCGACACTCGGCCCTGCGATGCTTACAGACCTTGGGCTGGCTCCAAGATCATTTGCAGAGGAGTTGGACTCTCCGCTTCAGTTCGGTGACCTTGAGCCACTCGTTTGTGCTCTGCAGGAAACACCGGTTGAACAGTTGCAGGCTTCGCTGGTGAAAAAGTTGCAGGCGGGTTTGCCCCTAAAGACTTTGGTGGCCGCTGCCGCTCTTGCAAACGCCAGAACTTTTGGCGGCGAAGATTACATCGGCTTTCACACATTCATGGCGCTGGGCCCGGCACTCAAGATGTCGGCTTTGATGCCTGCGGGTTCTGATGCACTTCCGGTTCTGAAAGTTCTGTATCGCAACAGCAGTCGAATTCAGGAATTCGGAGGGCGAGAATCCGAAGTGCTGCATGGTCTATCAGCATCATCGCCGGTCAATGAACTCAATCCGGCAGCTCTGCATGATGCCATCAAAGCAAAAGATGCGAACCACGCAGAACAGATTCTTTCTGCGTTCGTGTCAGCCGATCCTCGAAGTGCCCTCGACGCGTTGATCCCGGCTGTTCAGGATAATCCGGAAGTACACCGAACAGTCCTGCCGTACCGCGCGTGGGACATGCAGGAGATCGTCGGTACTCAGCACGCCCTCACATTGCTTCGCCAGTCATTGCGCTACTGCGTTCGTGCCGAACCAGCGCGTCGCGCTGAGTGGGATGAACATGGCAAGATGTTGGTCAGTCTGCTGGATGAATGTCATTTGAATGGCAAAGAGCCCGGAACAAAGAAAGCCGAAGACGCATTCGTCCAGCATCTTAGCCAGACGTTTGCCACGGGCACTCCGAGTGATGCAGCGAAAGCCGCCGCAACGGCCCTCGCTGATGGTTATGAACCGGCTGCAATTGGAGAAGCGATTTCTCTGGCCGCCAGTTTATTAGTTCTGCGAGACGGCGGCCGGCTTCCTCAGTGGGAAGATCGTCTCAAACCTGCCGGCACGGTGCACGGGGATTCCGTTGGTGTCCATGCCAGCGACGCGGCCAACGCCTGGAGAAATCTCGCTCGCGTCAGCAGCAGCCGCAATGTCTTTGCCTGCCTGATTATCGGAGCATGGCAAGTCGCACGAGATCGCTCCTATCCGGGGAATCTGCTGACAGAAGCGTTACCGGCAAAGCATCATCTCGATCGACTCTCTGCGGCCGATGTAGATGGCCTGTTGCTCAAGCTGGATGAAGCGGTCCAGAACAATCTTCAAGGACACGCCACTGCGGTGGCTCAGCGTTATGGCCAGTTGGGGCTGCCAGCCGATCGACTGTTCAGCAGTCTGCTTAAGTACGCGGTCAGTGAAGACGGTGCGTTGCACGCAGAGAAATACTTCCACACGGTATGGGACGATTTCCATTCAACCCGTGAATCCGTCCGATGGCAGCATTTGGTTTCGTTGTCCCGAGTCACCGCAAGTGAATACGGCAAACCAGCCGCTGGGCAGGAAGAAGCTCGATCGCTGTTGGGTTTATCCTGACAGAACGTTCGCTGTCGGTGTCGTTAGGCATGAGGACGGGTTCCGA
>JBILXT010000569.1:0-3939 GCA_044378235.1 Planctomycetaceae bacterium | reverse complement strand
CAGCCCGCAACAAAACTTCATCAGGGAACATTTCATAAGAGCTGCTCGTTTCGGATGCTGTCTTGCACAAGAGCCACATCAAATCGCGTCAACACGTAAGACTGCTTGAACGCCGCAACAGGCACCCTAACAGATTCAAAATTTGCAGACCATCGAGCGATCCGCGGAAGGGCGTCTGCGGGTGGCACTTACACGCTGTGGGAGTGTACCGCAGGTACAAGACGCTTCAGTGAGGACTCTCATCAGAAAGCCCGCATGCCATGAAAATTCAGCTTGCAAACCTGTGTTTCTTGTTGCTTCGCAACACAGCCTATCCAAGCTGTGCCACCCAGCGATTCTGGACAAACTAAAGTAGCCGTCTCGCTCCGCCGAGACGAGCCTTTGAGCTTTCGCCGACAACACTCAAGGCAGGCCGCTATGTGTGAATGCGTTGGGAGGATCTATCGTCCAGATGGCTGCGAGCGGGGCACTGCAAGGCTCATCTTGGCGGAGCAAGACGGCTGCTGTACTGATCTCGGAAGAACTCGGTCAGATCATAACTAACCGGCTTATAGCACGGGCTTGACGATCGATGTTTCAATCAGCCCGAGCAGACGGTCGGCCACTTCTTCTTTGGTGCCTTTGAAGAGGGCGATGGTTTCGGCTTCCGGAGAAAGCACTTCAACGGTGTTTGTGAGTGAACCAATCGCCGACGTATCATTGAGTACGATGCAGTTGCAATTCTTCATTCGCAGTTTTCGCATTGCGTTGTTGCGAGGATCCTGCGACTCGAGGGCAAAGCCTACGACCCAGCGATGGCCCTTTTGACCGCCAAGCTCTGCCAGCACATCAGACGTTTCTGTCAGCTCAAGAGTAATCGGATGGCCGGTCTTCGTGATCTTTCCACTGATACGTTCTTTGGGGCGATAGTCACAAACTGCGGCCGTGGCAATAACACCGTCGCACTGAGGAAACAGTTCGAGACATCGCTGGCGTAACTGATCGGTCGTTTCGATGCGATGGACTGTACAACCTGCCGGGGCAGACTGCTCAACAGGGCCAGTGACAAGTTCGACATGATGTCCACGAGCCAACGCGGCGGCGGCGAGCGAATAGCCCATGCGGCCACTGCTGGCGTTCGAAAGAAAACGAACGTCGTCGATGTACTCGCGAGTCGGTCCGGCGGTGATCAGAATCTTCATGACAGTCCTTATTCCGCTTGACTGCGGCGAGCCTGATTAGTGCCAGGATTCTGGCTCAGCAACGACTCCATGGCCTTGATAATGTTGCCGGGATCTGACAATCGCCCTGCACCAACTTGCCCGCAACTGAGCCAGCCCTCGTCCGGACCCACAATTGTGTATCCATCGTCTCGAAGCTGGGCCACGTTTCGCTGCACGGCCGGCTTGGCCCACATGTCACAGTTCATAGCGGGTGCCAACAACACCGGTGCCGTTACCACCAGCAGAGTTGTGCTCAGTAAATCATCGGCCATCCCGTGAGCCAGCCGTGCAATCGTCTGAGCTGTTGCCGGAGCCACGACAGCCAACTCTGCTCGCTGAGCCAACCCGATATGCTCACCCTGAAAATGTTCTTTCGCTTCGAACGCATGTGAGTAGACCGGTCGACGCGTCAGTGCTTCGAAGGTTCGGGCTCCGATAAACTGATGTGCGGATTCCGTCATGATGACGGTCACCTTCGCTCCGCGCTGGACCAGACGACTGCAGAGGTCGGCGGCCTTGTAGGCGGCAACACCTCCAGAGACACCCAGCAGAATTTCGCGATTGTGAAGTACGTCTGTCATGGCAGATTATGGTCGTATAAAAAAACAGCCCTGAGACTCGATGACGATCCTCAGGGCATAGATTTAGACAAGTGGCCGGTCTGATCAAAGATCGTCGATACCGGGACCACCATCTTCAGCCAGCAAGCGATCGAGCTTGTCGACCAGTGCAGAATCGTCCTCAACGGCTTTCAGGTTGCCGCTGGCGTCCAGATAAATCTTATCGCCCATGATTTCGGCGACCACAATCTGCATCAGGTCCTTCGTCTGCAGATCGACCAGAGCCCGCGCGCCACGGTTCAGTGCAACCATGCGTTTCTGGATCAGGGCGGTCATCTTGAAACGACCTCCGACCTTGCGGGCGATTTCGTCTTCACGGAATTCATCAAGCATTTCGAGCCTTCTCCTCCGCCTTCAGTATCTCACAGATCTCGCTGACCGCGGTTTCCAGCTGATCGTTCACAACCACATATTTGTAACGGTCGGCCAGTTGCAGTTCTTTCTCTGCAGTGGCCAGCCGACGCTGAATTACTTCTTCTGATTCTGTACCACGAGCCCTCAATCGGCGTTCAAACTCTCCGGGCGACGGCGTACAAAGGAAAATCGTAACAGCATTTGGGTACTGCTGCATAACTTTCATCGCTCCCTGGACGTCAATTTCCAGGAATGCCCACCCACCCTGACTCCACGCTCGATCCATCTCTGATGACAGCGTTCCGTAGAGAAATCCCGAAGAAAACACTTCGGCATGCTCCAGAAACTGGCCTTCAGCCAGTCGCTTGCGGAACTCTGCATCCGTCAAAAACCAATAATCTCTGCCATTCACCTCGTTCGGACGCGGCGGTCGAGTCGTCGCGGAAATTGACATGACCAGCTTGACCGGAGCGCGATCGACCAGCAACCGCACCAGCGTGGATTTACCACTTCCACTTGGCCCGGACAGCACCACGATCCGCTCTTGCTGGCCCTGATTCATTACTCCACGTTCTGCAGGACTTCCCGCATCCGTTCAATTGCCGCTTTCATCTCCACGACGCTCAGTGCAATCGTGACGTGATTGGCTTTTGAGCCAATCGTATTGATCTCTCGAAACATTTCCTGACCGATAAACTCAAGCTTGCGTCCCTGCGACGTTTCACCGTTCAGCAGCCGACGAAACTGCTCGGTGTGACTTCGCAGTCGCGTGATCTCTTCATTAATGTCACAGCGGTCAGCGAACAACGCGACTTCGCGAATGACATCGTTCTCGCTGATATTGACCGAGGCATCTCCGATCAGACGGCGAACACGTTCCAGAATCTTGTCGCGGTACTCAGTGACAACCTGTGGTGTCAGAAGTGCGACCTGACGTCCTTCGTTTTCAATCACCTCGCACTGCTTCTCAAGATCCAGCCGCATGGACTCGCCCTCGCGGCGGCGAAAATCTTCGAAGTGATCGAGTGATTCCTTCAGAGAAGCCTCCACGGCTGGCCACAGAGAATTCACAAACTCTTCAGGCAGCTCTGTCTGTGAAACAACGCCTGGAAGTGACAGCAACTCGCCAAGAGTCGCGGAGCTTCCTTTTGCGTCGCCGGAAATCTCGGAAAGCTGCCGCTGAAAACTTCTCAGCAGATCCTGATCAATCCGGTACTCACTTTGACCGCTCGTAAACCTCACACGGATCGAGAGCTGAACCGACCCACGAGTTACGCGTGAACGCACCAGCTTTTCAATTTCGGCTTCGAATCGAGCGACCGAATCGGGCATACGCACCGAGATCTTCAAGTACCGATTATTGACGGACTTGATCTCTGAACTGACGTGGACACCCTCCGTTTGCAGCGAAGCGTTTCCAAAACCTGTCATGCTGAGCAGCACGATGAACTACCTTGCGGGAAAGAACCGACTTGTGAAGCTCGGCAACCAATGGCTTTCAACGAACAGGCAGATCGATAAGAACTGCCCACACTTGGACTCGTGAAAATCACAGAGTCCAGTCGACCGGATGACCCGGTCGACGCACAATACACTGCGGTGTTATTCTGGCTTCGCAGGAGCGGCCGGCTCTTCCGTTGCAGGAGCCGCTGGCTCAGCAGGCTTCTCTGTTGGAGCTGGCGATTCTGGAGTAGCCGGTGATCCCGGGGTTGCAGGAGGCGTCGTTCCTTCTGCTGGCGGAGCAGAGTCAGCAGGCTTCTCTG
>JBILXT010000568.1:0-3955 GCA_044378235.1 Planctomycetaceae bacterium | reverse complement strand
TTTCTGTCGAATCGGCTAGCGCCTCAGGCTCAGATATTCGCGTTCTGACGATCAACTACCTCAAGTCCACAGAGAACGAAGTGGGGGCGGCCACGGAGAAGACCGGATCGAATCGCCCGCGCCGCGCCAGTCTTGCACCACCGCCGGGGAACCATTGAATGCCCAGAAAGGCATCAACAGTTCCGGTATCGGCTGGCATAATGAGATTGGTCTCGCCGTACAACGCAAAGTGATCATTCAGCGGTGCAAGGAAATCAGCGCCAAACAGTGGAACCGTCGATTGCGCGGGAGATGGTCCTGTCACTGCATTGTTTTCACCATGACCATCAGCAAGTCCCAGCCAGAATGTTGTCTGGGTTTCTGATTCCCAGACGTGTCGCCAATAAAGCGAACCCTGATTGATCGTTCGTAGCGAAACCGGCCCTCCTGCAAAGCTGCCGGAGTCCTCAATGCCACGAAGCTGAGCGGATAGGCCGAACTGATTGGCCTCATCCAAATCGAAACCTATTCGTCCACGCCATTGCGAGAGGAAAAACTGGTCATAGGACTCTTCCACCATGAAGTCGTGAGCCACAGCCCAGAGAAATCCGGAATCGCTTTTCTGAAACAAACCGACGGTCGTATAGCCCTGGACACGATCAGTTGCCTGGCCGAGTAGTTCATAGACTCGAACAGCATTCTGAGAACCTACCACACCAGCACCCAGCTGCAACCCCAAACCGGACTCATCGTTCAAAGCAAAGCTTGAGTTCACGTTGCCCTGGAGACCAAGGTTTGCGTTGACTCCGAAATCCTGTGGCTGCTTTGAACCGTCGATGCCTCCAAAGAATGTCAGCGATCGCAACCAGCCGTTCGTTGAATCTGAATCTGGCGCACAGTTCGAATCACCGACTTCCGTGAAATAGCCAGCATCAGGATCAGAAAGAGAAACGATGTCGACTTTGGCCTGAGTGGAGACGAACGCCGTAGTTGTTTTGGAAGAGTCAGCAAGGGGCTGAAAAATTTGCAGATCCGCGGGAAAGTTATCCTGAGCAGAGACTCGGAGCAGCGGTAACATCAGCACCGAAAAAAAGAGGTGAAGATACGAATATCGTGGCATTTCACAGGCCTCCTGCCTGATGGAAGATCTTTGGAGATCACAGGAACGAGAGAATTCATCGTCGGATGTTGGACCAGGATTTTTTAGAGACCTGATCGTCTCTCCATAATGTGCGATCCAAACCACGAATGCTGTCCAAGCGCGAATAACCGGCAAGCTTTGCGCAATGGTCGAGACTGCTTCGTCTGTCACAGACGATCGATTTGGTCTACGGACTTTTCCCAATGAATCGTCGCCCGAGTAAAGAACGAACGTGCTCGGAACCTCGAAGAGCTCGAGAGTTCGTCGCTGCAATTCTGAAACTTACGATTGTCAACAAGTGCAGGAAGGTCCGGGGACATCTATACTCCGGAGGCAAGGAAGCGTGCCTCACCGGACTTCTGCAAACTCAGGAAGACCCTGCACTGAAGATCGAACTGGCCTGACAGGAACTGATCCTTAACACCGATGCACTTACAGCGATCAATTCGATACGCAGAATGCACTGAGAATGAACATTGGTGGCCGAGGCTTTGAGAGTATGTCGTTATGGATCCACAACAGAACTCTCAAGTTCACGGGATCACTTCTTCCAATGCTGAGAGCGAAAGGGCTAAGGCTGAACTGCCTCTGAGTAGTTCCGGTCCGTTTCGAATTGCATTGACCTATCTGATCCTTGGTCTGCTTTGGATCTGGATCAGCGACTTCAGCCTTGTCCGCATGGATATTCAGAGTCTGGCCGCTTTCTGGGCAGCGGCTGGGAAAGGATCGCTGTTTGTTATTGCCTCTTCCATGCTCGTCTTTTTTCTTGTCTATCGCGACTACGCAACAGTGCTAAAAGCCGTCGCCGAACGCAGGAAAACGGATGAGAAGCTTGTGGCTGGCGAAAAGCGATATCGGCAGCTGGTCGATCTCCTGCCGACGGCAGTCTTTCTGCAGTCACAGGAGAAGATCACGTTCTGCAATCACGCATTCCTGAAGTTGATGTGTGCCAAACATGAACAGGAAGTCCTCGGCAAAAGCCCGTTTGATATCGTGCATCCTGAATACCATTCGCTGGTCAGAGAACGCATTTCGCGGATGTATGAAACCCAAAAACAGGTTCCTGAAATCGAAATGCGTATTGTGCGGCTGGATGGCAGGGAGGTCCCCGTCTATTCGATTGCGACTTTGGTTCTCAACGCGGGAAACGCCGAAATCCTGGTGGTGATGACGGACTTGTCTGAAAGACATCATCTGGAATCGCAGATCCACCAGGCTCAGCGTATTGAGGCGATTGGCCGACTGGCTGGAGGCATCGCTCATGACTTCAACAATCTTTTGACGGTCATCAATGGTTATTCTGAGCTGCTGACTCCTGGATCGGATCCGTCCAGCATTGAGCACGTTGCGGTTTCGGCGATTCGTGATGCCGGTACTCGAGCGGCTTCGTTGACCTCTCAACTGCTGACATTCAGCCGAAAAGCCATCGTCTCCCCGGTGGTTGTTGACCTGAACCAGGTCCTTCGGCAATCAGAGAATCTTCTTCGCTGTCTGATTGGGGAGGACATTCTGATTAATGTAACACTGGATCCGAACCTGGGGCGTATCAAGGCGGACCCGGGGCAGTTAGATCAGGTCGTCATGAATCTGGCAGTCAATGCTCGAGATGCGATGCCAACTGGTGGACAACTTCGCATCGAAACCAGAGCAACAAAACTGAACCTGAGCGACTCCGATGAAGGCAGTGATCCCGACTCGGATCTGAAAGCCTTCGTTGAATTGACTGTCTGTGATACGGGTTGTGGGATCGCTCGTGAAAATCTAAAGGCGATCTTTGACCCGTTCTTCACAACGAAAGAACCAGGGAAGGGCACTGGCCTGGGACTTTCTGTGGTCGATGGGATCGTTCGGCAGGCTGGCGGATTTATCCTTGTCGACAGTGAAGCAGGAAAGGGCACTCTGTTTCGCATCTGGTTCCCGGTAGTGGATGAACCCGCGTCGCTCACCAATGCAGACCCTGTGGCGACAATGTCATCAATTATCCAGACAATTCTTCTTGTCGAGGATGAAGCGGCCGTTCGTAACGTCGTACAGACCGGACTGGAATCTTTTGGCTATCGAGTCATCGTGGCCGGCAGCGCTATGGAAGCAATCCAGTTGATGCAAACTCATGGCCCGGAAATTGACCTGCTCGTCACAGATGTCGTGATGCCTGGAATGAGCGGACGACAGTTAAGTGATCAACTTCGCATTCAGGACCCGAACCTGAAGATTCTGTTCGTGAGTGGCTATACTGATGATGCGGTTGTCCGACATGGCGTCGAAGATTCAAGCGACATTCTTTTGCTCAAGCCGTTCACGCCTGCTGAGCTTGCTCAAAGAATCAGAACCCTGTTCGATGACGCGGAACAACTGCCAACCGGCATCGAACAGCGTTAGCAGCCTTTAGATGATCAGTCACTGGTGGTGTGATGTGACAGTGGCTTTAATCCGTCTGGCAGAGCGTTGAACTTCCAGGCTCTGCGGCCCACTATTGCATTCGGATCAGGAAGCCCGTCACCATGTTTCATCAACATCCCTCCCGTATGGGTCATCCTAGCGCGTCGGTAACAAGTCCCAGTGCGCCGCCGATTTATCAGACGACGGCCTTTGATGTTCCGGACCTCGACGTGCTGCACGCCTTGTATGACGGGAGCGCGTCTGGCGATGTTTATACTCGTGACAGCAATCCGAACCATACCGCGCTGGCGGAATCGATTGCGATCATGGAAGACGCCGAAGCCGGAGCCGTCTTTGCTTCCGGCATGGGCGCAGCGGGCAGCATTTTTCTGTCTCTGGCTTCGGCCGGAGATCACGTCATTCTCGCTCGGGCTCTTTATGGAAAGACGTTGCAGC
>JBILXT010000178.1:0-14057 GCA_044378235.1 Planctomycetaceae bacterium | reverse complement strand
CTGCAGAGTCAGTCGTTGGGGCAGGGCAGTCAGAGGTTGAGTTGACTGAGGAGCACCATTGATTGGACGGCGCCAGTCGCACCGAGAATCTGTAGTGCAGGACAGTCTCGTAGAGGCGACAGCCTATCGCCGTGGGTGTTTGACCCACGGAAATGAATTTCAACGAAGGCAAAGCCCCGACAGGGGCGGCAGGATCGAGATTATCAAGTTGCTGTCGCCACTATCGTGGCTTTGGCGAATACGAACTCTCGTTACCATGGGTTTCACCCACGGCTACCTGCTTTCGCCACGACTGTGGCTGAATCGCAATTATTCGGTCCTGAGCACGAAATCAAAACTCACCTGGCCAACTACGCCGAAGCCGTTGATTCGTTCGGGACGGAATCTTCTTCCTGTTTGACCGACTGAATCATCAACATGATCGCACCAGCGACAAGGAATGAGTCGGCAATGTTGAAGATGGGATAATCATACGTTCCGAATCGGAATCGCAGAAAGTCCCTCACGGCAAGAGCAGGTTCAGGGTCGTTCGGAAAATGCTCGCCGTGCAGTCCGAGTCGGTCGTAACAGTTTCCAAGTGCTCCACCGGAAACCATCGCAAGGGCAATCGTCAGCCAAAGGCTGGCCGCAGCACCTCGAAAGAACAACCAGTACACAATCCCGACAACGGCCACCACACTCAGCAACGCAAAGCCCGAAGCAAAACCTTGCCCCATGCCCCACAGCGCGCCGGCATTGAGGCTGGTGTGAAGCTCAAACTTCAGCCAGCCATCGACCAGCCAGCCTGTTCCCTGAAAAACTCCGCCAAGCCGATTGAACACCACAGACTTGCTGATCAAATCCGTCGCAAGTGCCACGGAGGTCAGAACAGCATAGACACCAATCCGAGTCCGTGGATAAGCAGTCATCAGCGACCTTTTTCCTTGATCCTTTCACACTCGACACAATTCCGAGCGTGGGGAATCGCCTGCAGGCGAGCCTTGGGGATACGTGCCTTTGCTTCCGCTTTACCCTGCTCGATGCAGGCTTCGCAAAGTCCGTAAGTACCATTATCAAACTTTTTCAAAGCGTGCGAGATCTCTTCCAGAACGCCCTGATCGCTTTCCACTAGCTGCAAAGAAAATTCCAGATCCCAGGCGTCGGAGCCCATTTCTGCCATGTGATTGGACGAACGGGACTCATTTCCCGCTTCGGAACCGGAAAATGCCTCTTCCTGAAGCTGCTCGACGTCACCCCGCAGACGTGCCTGCAGAAGTTTGAGCATCTTCCGAAATTCAATCAGTTCTTCCGGCTTCATTTTGGCAGAGCCCCGCGAGGAAAGTGTAGATGCGGCAGGGACATCGGACGACGTCCCAATGAGGGGCCAGATTATTGAGAAGCCCGTTTTCCCGGTCAAGGAACCCACGACAGGCGATCAGGAAACTCGCTCAACAATCCACGGGCCACCTTCCCTCTCAGCATATTGGGAATTTTGCGCAGTCATTCTGACTCAACCCGGGCCATCACGAGCGCCAACAGAGTGATCTCAGGCCTAACCTTGAATCCTTGCCAACTGCCGGTTGTTGTTCCGTCGGTGCCAACGACTTCTGGCTCAGGAAGCGGATTTCAGAATCTCTATTTCTCTAGAGAATCACTTGACCACCAATGGCCCCATCCTTAACCTCTAGTTAACTAGAGATTACGTTCAAAAGGGCGAATCATGGCCAGACCGAATTCGGAGTATCCAACGGAGTTGGAGCTGCAGATCCTGAAGGTGCTGTGGGATGCCGAGCCGATGACGGTTCGCGATGTGCGAGACGCGCTCGCTGCCGGTGGACGCGATCTGGCGCATACGACCGTGATCACGATGCTGGGCACGATGGTCGACAAGGGGCAGATCGAAAAGCTCGATCCGCTGCAGGGCAAAGCGTTTCGGTTCACACCGCTGATCAAGCGCGAGGACGTTTCGCGTGGGATGTTGGGTGACCTGGTGGAACGAGTCTTCGATGGCTCCGCTGAAGCCGTGATGCTGAGTTTGTTTGATGTGAAGGAGCTCGACGAGGATGAACTCGCAGGCCTTCGCAAGTTGCTGAACAAGAAGATGCGGGAGGCCAGGCCGTGAGTCGTTTCTCAATCGATTGGTCTGAACTCTCGCTGCAAGTGATGATCACGTTTGGCCATTTTGTGTGGCAGGCATTCATTGTCTCGATCTTACTTGTCATCGGTGAACACGCATTGAAGGCCATCAGCGGCAGGGGGCGAGCCCTCCGGTCCCTCGAAGCAACACCGGACGGCTGGCGTCGTTCCGCCAACGTTCGTTACATGCTTACCTGCATTGCGTTTTTCTCATTGCCGCTCTGTGTTATCGCCACATTCGCATCGGTTCATCAATCACGTGGACCAATCGTGTTAACTACAAGGAATACTCCGGAGTTCATCAAGTCTCCAGCCATCTTCTCAGCCGAGCCTACGACAATACTCAACAGCATGGAGGTTCCGGCGTTACCGGCGGCAAAGATGCCAGCCGACACAACAAACGCCAGAAACAGATCTCCCCACACCGAAACACTTTGGCACGACAGGTTCCAGGCATTCGCCCCATACCTGCTGGTTGCCTACACAATGGGTGTCGGCTTGATGCTGACACGATTCGGCTTTTCGATCGTTAGCAGTTCAAGATTAAGACGAACGCTTCAACCGATCACAGATTCGAACCTCGTGAAGATCATTGTTGAACAATCTTCGCGGCTCGGATTAAGACGATTTCCCATCGTAGCGTTCTGCGAGCGAGTCTCTGTGCCGGTGGTTATCGGAATCATCAAACCGATGATTTTGTTTCCACCCGCGTTGTTGTGCGGTCTGGATCCGCATCAGTTGGCGGCGATCCTCAGTCACGAAATGGCTCACATACGCCGTTACGATTTGGTCGTGAACCTGCTGCAGCGGATCGTAGAGGCGTTCCTGTTCTTCCATCCAGTGACCTGGTGGATGAGTCGCCGAATCAGCATGGAACGCGAAAACTGCTGCGACGACATGGCGGCGGGGACCGGACGATTCGAATACGCTGCGGCGCTGTTACGCATGGCCGAACAGTGTGCCAAACAGCGTGGCTTGAACATTGCATCGCAATTGGAGTCTCTCGCCGCGGACGGTGGCGATGGCTCGCAGCTCAGTTATCGAATTCGGCGTCTTCTGGGTGAAGCCGACGCGCCAAGAATTTCCGTGACTCGAAACGCGTTTGCTGCGTTTATGCTTCCGGCGACTTTCATTGGCATGGCGGTCATTGCCATCGCCCAAACGGACCGGAAACCGCGGGCGACCGATGCGCGTGAAGTCGAGGCTTCACAGACGCCAGGCGATCGCGCGTCTATCGCCACGAATGGTGCCAACGAAAAAGTCGAGCCGTGGGAAATCTCTAAGTTCTACGAGGCAGCCTTTTTACGCTATTTATCTGCAGGATCACGAGGTGTTGCCAAAGCCGATCGTCGTACCGGCGGTACGCGGGAAAGTCTTTGATCCGGATGGAAATGCGGCCTCGGGCGTGAGAATTGTTTCGCACACTCCGCGACATTGGGTTGATCTCGACGCATCGTTGGCGTTGAAACCGCATAACAGGGGTGGTGTGAGAGAATCAATGCAGGATGGTACGTTCGGATTGCCCAAGCGTACCGAG
This sequence comes from Planctomycetaceae bacterium, assembly GCA_044378235.1. Lineage (GTDB taxonomy): Bacteria > Planctomycetota > Planctomycetia > Planctomycetales > Planctomycetaceae > SXXK01. The sequence goes on along the minus strand of JBILXT010000178.1, from coordinate 10,405 downwards.
CCGTATCGCGTTTTGCTCGTCCACGAAAGCGGTGTTGCGAACGTTTCGCACGAGGAACTGCTGCGAGCGAATGGCAAAGTCACATTGCAAAAATGGGCGTCGTTGTCCGGGACATTGAAGCTGGGGGGACAGCCACAGGCAGGCGAAACCATCGTGTTACAGTTCGACACACTGCCGTGGTCGTACAGTCGCCTTGCGCCAAGATTGACGACGACTCATCTAACGACGACCGATAAGGATGGAAACTTTTCGTTCGATCGTGTGCCGCCGCTCGGAGGGATGGCGCGGTCGCTACGCGGACATGGAACGGTTTACCAATGCGAAAGTGGCAAGAACACGCACGTCGAAATCGGTGCGGGTATCACGGTCACCGGAAAACTGAGTATCCCGGAGCATGTCGAGAAAGACAAACTCAAGGTGTACGCTCGCAACCACTTGTTGCCAATTCCCTACCCGAAAGACTGGACTGACGATGTCCCCAAGGAAGAAAGACTTGCGTGGCGGATGAAGTGGTCAGCCACTGCGGAAGGAAGTGCGATTGAGGACAAGAATCACATATTGATGAACTCGATGGTTCCCGGGGCAATCACGGAAGACGGTCGGTTCACAATTTATGGCGTACCCGAAAGACCAATGGTGTTGGCGGTAGCGATCCCTGGCAAAACAATCTTACTGGAGAAATCGTTCGACTGCGGCTCTGGCAACGGCGAAATGGACCTGGGAACGCTTACTATCGCCGATGATCACGATCATGAGCATGATCATGACGAAGTCCATCAAATTAATCAGGCAGCCGACAAGCCCCAACTGCCCAGGCTGATCGTCAAAACGGTTGACTCCGATGGGAAACCGGTCCCGAAGGCTGGCATCATGTTCTACGATCGAAATTCACATCGGGCTGGTCAAAAACAGGAGTTCGAGAGGGTCAGCAAGCAAACCGACGACTCGGGCGCAGCCGATTTTGGAGTGATACCAAACAGCTTCGGATGCCTGCAAGTCACTTCCTCGGACAATGGCCTCGCAGGATGCTACACGCTCATTTCCGCTTCAATGACCAAATGTTCTCAAGCAAAACCACCGCGAGCCAACGTACAAACGGAAATCAAGGATGGCATCCTGACGGTGACTTTCACGATGACGCCTCATGTCGATTTGGCGTTCAACATTGTTGATGACGCAACCAATGAAATCATTTTCTGGTCAGAGATTTTTTATCAGGATCCGGCAACAAACCGTTGGTGGCAGTTTGGACTGGTCGATGGATCGCAGATGCAGCACAACTTCATCCCGATCTCACCACAGATCACTCGCGAGACAATTCGGATTTCCGCGTTGGGCTACGAGACACAGGTCTTTCGGCTGCCCAATGAATTGGATCGAAGTCAACCGATCCGACGCGATATTCGCCTGAAGCCAATGCCCGACGTTGAGCTAAAAGTCCTGCTGCCCGATGGGACTCCTGCTGAAAAAGCGAAACTGACGTTTCATTATCCAAACGAATTGGATTGTCTTCAGGAACATGTGCAACTTTCCAACGCTCAGGGAATCGTGTCCACAGAGTTCCCTCCAAATGCAGACATCGGGCTCCTTCGTCTTGAGCACGCCGGTGGAACTGCTGAGCTGCCTATGAAGGAACTGCTCGATGATGTGAAGCGAGCCCTAGGAGAAGCGATTCAGCGCAACATACAACTGACAAAGTCGAAGAAGCAAAATAATGCGGTGATCGAAAAAGCTGTTACCAGCGGCGATCACACAGAGAAGCCTGCAAGTTGGATTCCGAGCCGTCCGCAGAAGACTACGGTCTCTGGTGGTTCATTCAGCATCCTTGACGACCACAGCGTTCGACTTGAAGGAAACGTGAGGTGGCAAGAAGTGACCACTTATTTCGCGTTCGACGAACCAACCACGGTTGACGAAGTGCGTTTAGAACTTTTTCCGGTCGATTCTCCTTCAGGGCCCCAACTTGGACGCGGTGGCGAGGAATTGATCCTGTCCGAAGTCACAGCAAGATTAGAAAAGCAAACAGGAAAACCCACGATTCATGAGTTCTCCAGTTGCATCTCTCTGCTGAATCCAGAGGACGACCTGACAATCCACTGCATCGACTTTCTATCTGATACCGGTTGGATCGTTCCTGCTCTGCCGGCAGATGCCGAAGCCCACTCGTTGGTGCTGAGATTCGACGAACCTGTCACACTGCAACCAGACGAGCGACTCGTGCTGACTGTCGATTCAGGCGGCGGACAGAAATCTGCCGTCTTCAACCGAATTCGCTTTTCGTTTCATCAAGCAGCCACTGAAACCGGCACCGTCGTGCTGCACGCGATTGATGCGGATACCGGTGAGCCGATCAGGGATGTGACCTTTGTGAAATAAAACGCTGTTCGCGAAGATTGGGGGACGCCGGTTGGCAGCAGTGGTGCGGACGGGACGGTTCGCATCAAAACGAGGCCGTTGCCAGGATACTTCTTTAGCATTCTACCCATGCCCCAGGGTTACAAAGTGACCAGTCTTGATGAAGTACCCGCGCAGTTTGAAGTGGGCGACCGCGTTGACTATCGGTTCTACTTACGCAAACTGGGCACGAATCTCGAATTCGTGAAGAACGTGCCTGAGTCGAATCCAGCCGGGAATCGATTTGCTGAAGCTCTGAAAGAGACAAACCAGAAGAGTCTTCGACTTGTCGTGGACGACATGCCGGGATTTCGCGAGCAGCCGGTGGCATTCTCATTTGCTCGGGACCATGCGTCCCTGGCGGAACGCATCTTCGCAAATGGCGAACTTGTCCGAGCGGCAGTAACCGATGAACTCCGCTATCTCGAAAAAGCGGAAGGTAACTTAGCGGGCAAGATTTCAGAGCTCTATGACATTCAAGTTGTCATCAGCAGTTCAACGCTTCCCAGAGCCCCGGCCACTTCCTGGCATCTTCACTGCCGAACCAGGGACGGTATTGAATTGAAGCAGGATGGCTTCAGAATTCGTTTTGAAGATCTCAATCACTGGGATCTCGAAATCCCATCGTTCCTACACCCAGCGTTTTGAACAGTGTGATGTAACATCGCCCCCCTTAGTTCAGGAGAAATTCACGGAGATGATGACTTCGTCGATCCCGCTGGGACAAGCCCACGACGAATTCTACTTTCAATTCGCCAAACTGTTGCCAATATTGCAACTCCATCCGCGACTTACCCGGCAAATGACCTCCGATATCTCCTGGTCACCGAAACGTGACATCCAGAATTCGACGACACCAGAGAGCCAAATTCCACAAGTTGTATCCGACATATGCTGGCCGAATTGAGGGCGAATCGCATCGGGAACTGCCATGAGTCGTGATCCCGCCCCTGCAAGGAGTCAACTCCTGCGAGCAGAAATGCAGTCCAGAGCATCCGAAGAAGATGGTCGAAGCGATTCAACGTCGCGACGCCATCCGTTTCTTGGTATGGCAGCTCATCAGGACACCGTAGAGTTTGCTCACGAAACTCCCACACAATTTCGGGTGGTACATCGGCTCAGGATGTACCTTTCTTTGTGGATTATGTTGTTTCTGTTCGCACTGTATCCGTTTTCCATCCTGCTGAATGATCATTTTCAATGGCTTTCGGCGCCCGGCGTCAGCAGTGATGTCAAATGGTATTGTCTGCTCGCGATAGGGCTCATGGCGGGTGGATTTTTCGGATACTTGCTGTCGACACCACGATGGATTGATTGCGATCTCCAGGAACAAACACTCACTTACCGAATCGGTGGCCTGCGGCGATTCGCTTCAAAGATAGACCTTCAGGATGTTGACGATGTCAGCATCGCAAAGCATTTCGTCGTGCGAAAGGGCGGCACTCGTCACGACATCCCGGCCTTTGGAGAGACGCCCTCAACAGTCGCAGGAATCAAATACACGATTAGGATCCTGTTGAAGGACGGGAAAGACACTTATCCATTCGTCACGGGCAACGAAACCATCGCGAACGAGTTTGTCCGTCGGCTCGCCAGTCGAATCGTAGAATAGAGGCTAAGCCAACGAACGTTGAGGAGATCCGTCTCGAGTTTTTACTGTCGAATCGCAAATTGGCCCACAGTTCGGACAGGGCGGCGACGAATGGATGCTATTCGACGTGAAGTCGAGCATTGACCGCCGGACAGGAAAGATCACCGAATCAACTGGGTAAAACCTCACGGAAATCTCGCGTTTTCCGACATTTCATTCCACCATACAAATTCTCCTGTAAGCCATCGCCACCTTGCGGTACCAATACGACTGCAGCGACAAGTTGGGTCACTTTGCAGGGTCCAGGAGTGCTTGAAGAAGACCACAAAGCAATATTCACGAAATGGCTGGAGGAGCATAGCTCGTCGGTCATCAAGGTGGCTCGCGCCTATACGCTGACCAGCGATGAATGTCAGGATCTGGCTCAGGAGATTCTGCTGCAGGCGTGGAAATCGATGCCCCGATTTAACGGCAACGCCAGCCCTGCAACCTGGTTCTATCGCATCGCGCTGAACACGGCTATGAACTGGCAACGTAATGACCGGCCGCGACGAACTCGACAACAATCGTTCCTTGAGTTCCACGATCTGGCAATGGAGGTCCCCGAAAGTGCCGAACAGATTCAACAACATGAGATGGTGGAGCAGCTTTACCGGGCGATTCACCAGTTGCCGAAGACCGACTCGGCACTGGTGCTGCTGTATTTGGATGAACTCAGCTATCGGGAGATCGCCGAGGTGCTGGGCATTTCGGAAAGCCATGTCGGAGTGAAATTGAATCGTGCGAAAAAGGCTCTGAGCACACTGATGAACGGAGCATCCGATGGAACTTGACCGATACAAACAAGCCTGGAAATCGACGGCGGGACATACGAAAGTCACGATCGACAGGGAGGTGCTCGCACAAGCCGTGCAGAAATCTCATCAAGGCTTTCAATCGACAATCAATGGGCGTGATATTCGCGAGGTGAGTGTCGCTCTGTTGCTGCTGATTTACTGGGTCTACACGGGCCTGACGAAGACGATGCCGTGGACATGGTGGCTGACCGTTCCAGCACTGATTTGGATTGCCGGGTTTATTCTGGTGGACCGCAAGCGGCACCCTCAAAGACCAAGTGAACCAGGTGAACCGCTTTGTTTCTATGCGAAGGAAGCGTTGACTCAAGTCGAACATCAGATCTGGTTGTTACGAAATGTTTTTTGGTGGTACTTGCTGCCGTTTTGTATCTCGATGATGGCATTTTTTGTGCACGTTTCCTGGAACACCTCCAGCTCGTGGGTGGAACTTTCGATTAGCGTGGTTTTCTGGACCGTGTTCGTGTTCGTAATCTATGGGCTGGTCTATTGGATGAATCAATATGCGGTGCAAAAGACCCTTGAGCCACGCCGGCAGGATCTATTGAAACTTGTAAAAAGCATTGAGAGTGAATCCAGCGAAGAGTCGGAAGAAGTCGTTGATCTACTCGCGGCGTTCAACGATCCAGCTCGGGACGGGGCTCTTGGTTCGGAAGCCTGGGTTGCGAACTGGAATCAGATTGTTCCGTCCTGGCGTGTTGCGATGGCGATCATTGTTCCAACCGTGATCGGCGGATTATGTGGTCTGGTTTCTGGACTCTGGCTTCGAATTTCCGACATGGGACCTGTCTTTTTCCAGGCAGTCGTTGGAGCTGTGATTCCCTTCGAGATCGCACTGTTTACGAATATCTACTTGTCTCACCGCAGGAAGAAACAATTGCCATCAACAGCGACCAACGAGGAGCCGATTGCAACGAAAGTAAGTGATCTCCAGGCACAATCAGGAGATCAACATCTGCCGCGTTTACCCAAATCGCCCGCGCTGGTGATTCTTGTGCTGACTCTGTTCATTGGTATCCTGGCAGTACTTTCGTTGATCTCGTTTTCAATGTTTGATGGTTTCGATAGTGATAGTCCGTCTAACACGAACAGTGTCCTGTACAAACCAGACTTCGATGACGTGAGTGCATTCGGTGAAAAGGAAGTTGCCAGTATCGACACGTGGCTTCAGCAACAGGTGGACGTCGCAAGATATCCGAGTCTGACCGTTGCAATCGTACACGATGGCAAAACTGTTTATGGACGAGCTTTTGGATTTGAAGATATTGCGACGGGCAAACCGGCCACTCTGCAAACCCAGTACCACGTCGCATCGGTCACGAAGGTCTTTACCGCTTCGCTGGCGGCGATGTTGCATGAGCAAGGTGTGGTTGATTGGGATCAGCCCGTCACAAGATATCTGCCTAATGATGTTGCGATCAGCACTACACCTGAAACTGGGGCAACGATCACACTGCGTCAACTTGCATCCCACACATCCGGTTTACCACGCGGTGTACCGGGGCGTGTACAATCTGTGGACGATTGGTACGCGTTGGAGCCTCAGCGACTTTATGACCATCTCGCGGACGTCAAACTCGAATCCGATCCTGGCACTAAAGAAGATTATTCGAACCTTGGTTTTGGGCTGCTGGGGCATGCCCTGGAACGCGCAGCCAATAAACCGCTGGCTCAACTCTTGAAAGAAATGATCTGCGAGCCGCTACAGCTCGGACGAACAGCGATTCCAACTGACGATACACTCGATCCTGCAACCGGCTACGATGACAGTGGCCGACAACGTGTAAGAAAGGCGTCTGCTCGCGAGCGTCTGGCAGGATCGGGCGGTCTGGTTGCGTCGGTCGAAGACCTTGCCAAATTCGTATCCGCTCAAATGCAGGCCAATGTTTTCTCAAGCGAGATGCGGAAGGAACTTCACACTCGGACGAGTCTCTCAGGCGGAAATTTGGCCAACACGTCTCTCGGGTGGTCGTTCAAGTTCAATGATCGTCTCGGCGCCTATCTGGAGAAAAATGGTGGCCGCAGCAACTGCAGTGCATGGATCGGCTTTGCGCCCGATCACGGCGTTGGCGTCGTCGTTGTAACAAACTGTGGCGGACCAGATGTCGACTCGATTGGACTCTGGCTATTGGAACGTTCAACTACGCCCGTGTTGAAGGATGGGTTCGCTCGGGCTGCACCATTCACTGGGGTGCGTTGGGAAAACGATCGGCCCGTCGTCTGCGTGAATGATGTGTGGTCACCGCTGAAGTCAATCGATGGCATCCCAATTGATCGCATCATGGAGTTTGCCAGCCAGGAGTTCGGCTCGAGAGCCAAAAAACGTTTTGCTGAAGACCTGGTGAAGCTACTGGCAAAGTTCGGTCACCAGCCAAAATGGACCGTGACTCTGGGACTAGAGAAAACGGACGGTCAGATCGAAGAGTCGCAGGTTTTAATGACCAAAGCCAATCGCGATCGCGTCCGGGAAGCAGGGAAGCAAGGTGAACTGAGTTCACCATTGATGAAAACTCGCTGACGATGGCTGGCGACAATGCCACAAAAAAATTTGACTTCAAGATTGATCATGACGCTGACGTTCAAAGCCCAGGACGTTTCAAACCAGCGATTGCAAGACAACGAAACTGACTAATCGCCGAGTTGAAGAAACGGAGATTCAGGCGAATGCCCCCTCAAATCAAATGCAATGAGCCTCAATGGTGAAACACACCCCGGCGTAATCACCGAGGAAATAACAGAGCGATCTCGAGGACATCCCAAAGCAATAAATCCCAATAGGATGGAAGTTGGGGGCGGAATCACAATGCAACCGGACAAGTTCGTTTTGTGCGCCCGTTGTCGCTGATAGAATGAAGGATGACCTGACCGCTCACCTGTTTCAACGACGTCGCGAACGAATTCAAGGTGCTGAACATGCCGATGCACGACTGGTCCCGCGTCCAATCGGGAGTGTACCATAATTTCCACTATCGGTGGATCGCCGCCATCATGGATCGCCTGAATGCAGGTTTGTTGCCGAGCGGGATGATCGCGATGGCCGAGCAGATTATCGGTGGCCCCGAACCGGATGTTGTAACGCTGCAGCAAAACGACATTGCGTTCTCAGCAGACGGAGGTGCTGCCGCGACGATGACCGAAGCTCCGCCGCAACCGAAAACGCAGTTTGTGATTCCGGTAGATGCAGAACGTTACGCAGCAAAAGCGAATCGAGTTGTGGTTCGGCACTCGCTCGGTAAAGTCGTGGCAGTGGTGGAACTGGTTTCTCCGGGGAACAAAGACTCCCGTCATGCGTTGCGGTCATTCGTCGAAAAAACTGTCGACCTGTTATACGACAATATTAATCTGCTGGTCATCGATCCTTTCCCACCGGGACCTCGTGATCCTCAAGGTATTCACAAAGCAATTTGGGACGAGATTACCGATGAACCGTTTGCGTTGCCAGAGGATCGCAAGTTAACGCTCGCGGCGTATCAGGCGGCGCCAATCAAAACAGCTTATGTGGAGCCGTTTGCGGTGGGGCAACCAATTCCCGAGATGCCGCTCTTCCTTCACAATAATTTCTATATCAACGTGCCTCTGGAACAGACCTACCTGGACACGTGGGCCGTTCTTCCGCAGTTGTTGCGTGAGCTTGTTCAGTAGTAGCTTACTTCACGTACAGAAACTCATTCGAGTTCAGAATAACGTGGCATAGGTCGGCGAGTGCAGCCTGTTCTGGTGACACAGCCGATGAGTCCTGGCGAAGGAGGGACAACCGACGCGAATGCGAACTGGAGTCTTCAAGAAGTCCCGGAACCGGTTCGAATTTCCAGAGGGCCAGTGTGGATGGTCCGGGACCTTCGGAATTGAGCAGTAACTGGTCAACTCCAAGAGCCGTGGCCGACAGACGAACATCGTCGATCAATCCATCAAAAATGCTTTCAGCCGCTCCCTGCCGGAATCCCAGCGTCAGAGGCAGATCATTGTGCAGACCATCGATCACATTGTGTGGAACAGAAACCGAACTCAATAACTCATCGGCATTCGCCAGATTCTTCAGGTGAAAGGTGACAACCCCGGATTCGGAAACAGTGGTCGCGGGTTTGAATGTTACGGCCACAAAGTACGGTGTGTTCAGCTCGATATTCTGATCAGAGAACAACGCCGCCTCTTTAAGGCTTCCATCCTGTGACTTCCCGAAGAGTTGCATAACCAGCGTCTGCGGTTTTCGTCGCGAACCTTTCCCGGTGACTCCCAACATCCAACCCACTTGTTTCGAGTCTCCATTCCACTTCGCCGCAATCGTTCGCACTGCGCCAGTGTCGTAGATCGACCGAACCTGGAAACAGGCCTCAATAGTAAACTCGGTGGAATTCATGGCATCTGTGGAGTCAATTGCCATTCTCAGCGGTTTGTCTTCCGGATTCACGATCACAGCCTGACCATCTCGATAAGGCAATCGTCCAATTGGAATCGATGCCGTATCAATCTTGCCTCGCTCCGCCACGATGCGTTGCTGCTGCTCACTCAGGAATTGTTCAGCATCGCGAAGTTCTGATTCGGAAGGTTCACGGCCAAAAGCTCGTTCCCACAGTGCGGTGACTTGCGACGCGGTCGTTGGCGAGGAGGCTTCACTCTGCTTGCTAAGCAACGACGCCGCAAACCTCGCTCCATGGTTCATCATGATCTGACTATTGAAGAGCAACAGCGATTGCACGGGGGATGTCGTTGTGTCGCGAGATGACGTGCTGGAGAAAAACAACGGCAGATCAAACACATCCAACAAGGAATCTCGCTCATTCCTCATGACACGCATATAGATGGAGCGTCGAGGAACATCTGACTGAACTCCAGGACCTCCAGCCGTCAGATCCAATTGGCCTGACGCCGCAAGGATCGCATCACGAATCTGCTCCGCATCCAGTCGACGAGTTGAGAATCGCCAGTATTCGCGATTCAACGGATCCTTCAACTGAAACTCCGCCATTTGAGGATGCTCGGCCGCCTGCCGATAGGTGGCCGATGTGACAATCAGGCGATGGAGATTCTTCATGCTCCAGCCGCCGCGTACAAAGTTCAGCGTCAACCAGTCGAGCAATTCCGGATGCGTTGGAGGTCCACCCAAAGTTCCAAAGTCGCTGGCATTCTGAGCCAGCCCGCGTCCAAAATGGCCGTGCCAGATCCGATTGACGATCACGCGCGTTGAAAGAGGATTATCCGGCTGGGTCACCCAACGAGCCAACGCTGCTCGCCGACCGGTTGTCGTTTGCTGGGGCGACAGAGCAGGGATCTCCATTTCATCGGGATTCAGAATGCTCAAAATTCCAGGCCCGACTTCTGTCTTCCGCTTCGGGATCTTCGTTATTGGTGCCTCGGTAGAGACATCGGTCACGACAAGGGCCGTGGGAAGAGCTTTTGGCTTTAAGCCGTCATGCTTCGCCAGTTCTCGTCGCAACGCCAACAGCTTTTCTTTGTCGTCGCCTTTGATTCGATTGTCGAGTCCATCGTATTCGTAGTCGACTTGCCGCCATGCAATCTCGAAGACCTGCTGCTCCTGAGGAGTCCTCAGGAGCAGCAGGTCTTCGAG
>JBILXT010000567.1:0-3979 GCA_044378235.1 Planctomycetaceae bacterium | reverse complement strand
CCCCGGACGTCTGTTTGTGAGGACGTCTATAGATTGCATTATCCAGAAGCCCCGGCGTCTTCCCAGACGCCGGGACTTTTTTGTTGAGTGAATGAGTGGGGCTTCGGCCGAACGCGTGCACAACCACAAAGCCCGAATTCAACGTGCGATCTCAGCCCCTGGATCGAAGGTTGAACATACTTGTCCGACCAATCTGCGACGGCATTTCTGCTGGCGCTCGTCACCCACACATTATTCCACAACGAACATACGATTGGTTGCCTGAACCTTCACAACTCTCGAATAATGATTCACGCTCAGGCCACTGCCGATGGGCGTGGGCACGTTCATCAGCATCTCGGTGCAGTTAAGCGTATTGTGAGCCATAAAGGCCTGCCGCAGCATGGAGATTTCATGCACGCCGTCGAATGACGCAACGTCAGGAATCAGCACGGGCCCGGTGTCGACCTGGTAAAACATCTCACGCTCACTCGCGTTGACAACCTTAACGGGGTACTCCAGAAAGACACCGGTGCCATTCTCCAGTTGGTACTCCGTCTGAGAAACCAGCGGCCGATCGTTCAGCACGGCATCAACGATCTCTTCCGTCGAAGTCAGAAGTCTGGCGTCTGCAAACTTGTGAGTTAAATTGAGTGCTGTAAACGCATCCGAGCATCGCCCCGCCTGACGTTCTGGTTGTTCGCCCAGGGTTGGCGGACTCAGCATGACTCCACGGTTGTTGCGGTCCCAGCTTTTTATCACAAGAAACTCGTCAGGCGATGCGACGAGACACATGTCAGCGGCAGGCTCATGCCAGACATTCTCGGTCACATGCACCTGTTCCGCTTTGCACGAAGATCCGAGAACATACTGAGTCGTTTTTCCACCCAGGGCTTCTGGTTGTGTGAGCCTCAGGACACACTCGAGCGGAAACCGAGCATTGTTAAGCGTGAACGGTGGCGGCTGGCTGACGGTGCGTGGCTGAGTAATATTCAGGTCGATTCGAAATCTCAGAAACGACCGATAGAAGTCGGTCACGGCCGGGCGTCGACCTGAAGCACTGTCCTGCGCTGACATGTGTAATAGCTCGCTGAAATTGTTTGTCGGTTGGAACCTTCCAGAAAGGATTCTGTCGCATTACTCTTCGACAAACAATGCTGGCGAAAGCAGTCAGCCTTTACTACGACACGATTCAGACAAGGACAGGGACCACAGAATTTACTGGCTCAGACGACAGTAACTTCTCTGCCTGCTCTGTTATCTCCCCTTGAAAACTGCCAGCCCGCTACGCGCTGCACGATTGAACAGATACCGACGAGTTGTCGCCCTGATTCTAGTTCCAAAGTTTAACACGTGACCGCAGCGACTCCGGCAGCACCTGCTCAAGACGTCGGCGAGCTTCCGCTTCGTGCGTACGAGTACTCAAGTGGGCCAGAATGATCAGCTCATTCTCAAACTTCTCTGCGCGTTCCAGAATGTCGTCGAGATGCATGTGGCCGAACTTGTGGATCTTTTCCTTGCGGTGCTCCGGTCGGAAAAAAGTCATCTCTGTGATCAGCACTTCAGCCTTGTAAACATCCGGATGAGCATCCAGTCCTGGCGGAGCGGTATCTCCAGTAAAGCACAGTAACGGCGTCAGCGTTTCAGCTGCAACCTCAAGCCCCTGCATCCGCAGATCTCGAATTTGATCGCCCTTGAGCCCATGATATTCGGGCTTCAGCTTCTTGCGGACGTCGTACACGATGTAGCCGACTGAAGGGACCGTATGCTTAGTCGGAAAAACGGTAAATCGATGCTCACGCGACAGCGTGATCATATCGCCCTCTTTGACCCCGACGAGTTCACACATCATGCGCCCGCGATCCAGCTTCTGCCAGGCTTTCACCACTCGCCAGACATCATCAACGATGGCTTCCGGCAGATAGATTGTCGGAGGATCCATCTTCATCATTCGTCGCCGCGCGACATAAACCGGCAACGCGGCCAGATGGTCAAGATGACCGTGAGTAATCAGAAAGACCTGAGTCCCCATGAAGTTCCACGGGCTCGCTCCCAGTTCGAAGCCCAGCTTCAGCTCCTGAACTCGCCAATAACTCTGAACAGCCGCACGCGAATAGCCGTCGATCGTGAGGGCTTTGTGGCGAATGGTGTCGAAGGGAAGATTTTCAACCATGAGTGAGCAACTATTCCAGCGTTCTGAATGCCGTTAAACCGGCAGCTTGATTTGCATGGCACAGCCAACCTTTGTGGCTGTTTTTCGTTCGATGTCAGCTAACCTTGCGGTGACAGGAGAGCAGAAATGTGAGCAACGATGTCCGCCGCTGCGACTGATGACTGAGTCCCGTTCTGCAAATCCTTGACCTGAAATTGACCGGCCGCAAATTCATCCCCGCCAGCAATTACAGCCAGTCGGAATCCTTTGCGATCCGCATACTTCATCTGCTTTCCAATGTTCTTTGCTTCCGGATAAACCTCGGTCCCAATCCCGGCTTTCCGCAGGCGACGACCAAGTTGCAGATAATCGGAAACACGGCCGGCATCAAACATCGTCACCAGAACAGGAGCTGGCGTCGTGGCTTTCTTTGTGCGTCCCAATTCTTCCAGAGCAGCCAACATGCGATCCAGTCCAAGACTCGCGCCGACGCCAGGAAGTTGCTGAGCCGTAAACAGATCGGCCAGATTATCGTATCGTCCACCAGAACAGACGCTGCCAATCTCCGGCAGATCTCCCAGCAGCGTTTCGTAGATCGTTCCGGTGTAGTAATCCAGACCTCTCGCGATGGCAACATCGAGAGAAACTCGCCCCTCCGGCCAGCCGCAGGCATCGACCGATGTAAACAGTTCCCGAAGATCATTCACGCCCGTTTCGCCGACCTGACTACCAGCCAGCATTCCATCCAGAGCACGAAGGATCTCGTCCGGAGTCCCCTTCAGTTGAGCCATATCCAGAACCTGTGACGCACCGGCCGCTGTAATTCCAACGCGCTCCACCATTTCTGCAGCAACCGCATCCCGGCCAATCTTGTCGAGCTTATCGAGGCATCGCAGGATACCCACGGCGTGTTCACTGAGCCCGCATTTTTCCAGCAGACCATTGAGCACTTTGCGATTGTTCACGCGAATCGTAAAACGCTCAATCCCGATTTTCTCGAACAGGTCGTTGATCACAAACAGCGTTTCGATATCCGCCGAATTGCTCATGGTGCCGATCGTATCGAAGTCGCACTGCATGAATTCACGGAATCGACCTCGAGCAGGCCGCTCACCACGCCAGACGGGAGCGATGTGATAGCGTCGAAACGGAACACCCAGTTCCTGAACATACTGTGCGGCAAATCGAGCCAGCGGAACCGTCAGGTCAAAGCGCATCGCAACATCTCGATCACCCTGATCGGTGAAGCGAAAAACCTGCTTGTCGGATTCTTCTCCGCCCTTGCCCAGCAGAACTTCCGCATACTCCAGCGCGGGCGTGTCGATCGGGGCAAACCCGTAGCTGCGGTATACGGAACGCGCGATATCGATCAGATGTTCACGTGCCATCATCTGATCGGGAAGAAAGTCACGGAACCCACGCAGGGTTTGAGGTTTAATGCGCTGAGTTTTCTTGTCGGACACGAGAGGAAGCCAATCGAAATAGACGGGAGCAGGAAATGATGATCCGCAGCCCCGTCGGAAACATCTTCAGATCTGCTGATACGGTGAACCTGATTCAGAATGGACCAGGGTAAACTGGGCATTCCTGCCCGATGCAACATTGTGGGACAAGAACGTCCAACTTACGGTTTCAGGTCTGACAGAACACTAGTTGACCTGCAACACAGGAAGTGAGACACGGCTGTCGGCCGAACGGCGCGGGCGAGCGGGAAGAATTGCGTGAGCGTACTCCCAAAGCTGCTCAGGCGTCTCGAACAGCTGGTCATAGACGCCGTCGTTGTCGAACTCGCAGGAGTCGGTCGTGTAATCGCGGCAGATCTGTGGTCGAGTATCATAGGCTCCGCAC
>JBILXT010000177.1:0-14103 GCA_044378235.1 Planctomycetaceae bacterium | reverse complement strand
GCGTGACCATCACGGCACGCTTCTGCTTTTCGGTCGCCGCGAGCTGTGCTTTTAACTGCTCAAGTTTCTTAAGTGAGGCTTCATCGGTAACGCCTTCCAAGGTTGCAATCTGCTGCTGCAGGTTCTTGATCTGTTGTCGCTCACGTCGCGTGTGAACAGGAATCTCCGGTTGCCGTCTTGTCGGCAGAGTATCCCCGCCATCGCCTCGCAGATGGCGTTCCTCATCGATGTCAGCGAAGAAAGCAGCCAGAGAATAAAAATCGTGCGCCGTGTAAGGATCAAACTTGTGATCATGACACTGCGCACATCCGACTGTTGCTCCCATCCAGACGGCCGACAAGTTGCGAATCCGATCGGCCTGATACATCGTCAGGTACTCCTTCGGCTGCACACCACCTTCGTGGGATGTCTGCAGAAGTCGGTTGTAGCACGTCGCGATTTTCTGATCTTCAGTGGAATTCGGAAGCAGATCGCCAGCCAATTGTTCGCGAGTAAACTGGTCGAACGGAATGTTCAGGTTGAACGCATCAATTACATAATCGCGATACGGCGACGAATTGTGTTCCTGATCTCCGTGATAACCCACAGTGTCGGCATAGCGAACCAGATCCAGCCAGAAAATCGCCATCCTTTCTCCGTAGTGTTCGCTGTTCAACAATCGTTCAGTTGCTTGCGGCCACGCATTGGAATCATTCTGCTTCACAAAGACATCAACGTCCTCGGGCGCAGGCGGAAGGCCCAGCAGATCAAAGTTAAGTCGGCGAATCAGCGTCCGGCGATCGGCTTCAGTCGCAAATTGCAGGCCATGTTCCTTTAGCTCTGCAACGATGAAAGCATCAATCAGATTGCCTTCGTCGGAGCCATCCGGAATCGGTGACATTCGCGGAGCGACATAAGCCCAATGAGGCGCGAACTGAGCACCGGCGTCGATCCATTGGCGAAGCACCTGAATCTCCTTCTCCGTCAGTTGCTTGCCAGTCTTCAACGGCGGCATTCGTTCCTCAGGGTTGGTCGTCACCAGACGTTGAATCATCTGGCTCTCGTCCGGATGCCCCGCCACGATGATGTTGGCTGCTCGAGTCGAATCCTCAACGTCCAGCCGCAACTCTGCTTTTCGATGTTTGCTGTCCGGACCGTGACAGGAAAAACACTTGTCAGCCAGAATCGGACGGACGTCGCGATTAAAGTCGGGCGGTTCCGCGAACAGACGCGCAGATGAGACACCCAGCGCCATACACGCGAAGGGCAGGGCCAGAGAAAAAATCCAGCGAAGATCAGAGTTCCGAATTTCGGTCATGGGACCACTTTCCTCCGCGCGAAGACGGCGAGTATCTGTTCCTGGGCTGATACCAGCGGTATGATGACCCTTCCACTGATCTTCCGCCAGTGTCCGTTGCGCTGACGGCACATTCCTCCCCAAGGAGTTTCTGCGATGCGGTCCCGCCTGCCAGCAGTTTTTCTTCCTCTTCTGATCTGCCTGACAAGCATTGCAACGGGCGACGAAACGAAATCGTCGCCGACAGCCAGCACTCCGCTACAGAAAAGTGTCCCGCCCGATCATCCGGAACGAGCGAAGAAGGGACTTGCACTTTTCAAAACATCGGTCAGAGCCACGCTGACGAAGCATTGTCTGGATTGTCACGGAGGCAAATCCACGAAGGGCGATTTTGATCTCTCGTCGCGTGAAGTCCTGCTGGCCAGCGGCTTCGTGACGGACTCGGCGGATGACAGTCATCTGGTCGCCTTGATTACACATGCGGCCGAACCCCACATGCCCTTCAAGGCTCCCAGACTCTCCGACGCGGAGATTGAACAGATTCGCCAATGGATCAATCTCGGCGTGCCTTACGACACGCCGCTGGCTGAAAAAGCAACTGGCCCAAAACTTGAGATGCAGGTGAAGGACAGCGATCGAGAATTCTGGGCGTTTCGACCGCTGCAGAAAGTCACTGTGCCAACTCCCGCTGACGTCGCGTGGTGTCGAACTCCCATCGACCACTTCATTCGGGCTCGTCAGGAAACAGAAAAGCTCGCTCCGAACACCGACGCTGATCGCCGAATTCTAATCCGCCGCGCTTACTTTGGACTGCTCGGTCTGCCACCTGCTCCGGAACAAGTTGACCAGTTCGTCAACGATCCTGATCCGGACGCCTGGCCAAAGCTCGTCGATCGATTGCTGGAGTCACCTCAATACGGTGAGCGGTGGGCGCGTCACTGGATCGATGTGGCTCGGTTCGCGGAGTCTCACGGCTACGAACAGGATTACGATCGACCGAATGCGTATCACTATCGCGACTTTCTCATTCAGGCATTCAACAACGATCTGCCCTACGACAAGTTTGTGCAGTGGCAGCTCGCCGGTGATGAACTGGCTCCGGAGAATCCCCTGGCGATGATGGCCACTGGCTTTCTGGGAGCTGGTGCGTTTCCAACTCAGCTCACCGAAGCTGAGTTTGAGTCGGCTCGATACGACGAACTGGATGACATGGTCATGACGACGGGCGTTTCGTTTCTTGGGCTGTCAGTGGGATGTGCTCGCTGTCATGATCATAAATTCGACCCGATTCCGTCGCGTGACTACTACCGTCTTGCCGCAACATTTGGGCGAGCGATTCGTTCTGAGACAGATCTCGATCTCGACCCGGAAGCCAACAAAAAACGCCAGAGCGAATTTGATGCGCAGTTGATGGCTCGCAAACAGACGGCCGCCGAATTCCAGACGATCAAGTTGCCAGCAAAGTTTCGCGAATGGCTGAAGGCCGCGCCATCGAGTGAGCCGCAGGGACCCTGGGAAACTCTGCACGTGGTGTCTGTTGAATCGTCAGCCGGCACGAAATTCACGCCACAGGGAGATTCCTCCTTCCTCGCCACCGGAACAACTCCGGCCAAGGAAGTCATCACGATCGTCGCGGAATCTCATCGACCGGGAATTCGCTCGATTCGACTGGAAGCGCTGGCTCATGATTCGCTGCCGCAGAAGGGCCCGGGCCGCGCCGGGAACGGAAACTTTGTCGTATGCGATCTGCAGGTTGTGGCCACTCCACTGACGACCGACAAGTCCGCCGACGCATCTTCATCTGCAACCCCGATCAAACTGGTTGCCGCTCGTGCGACTCATCAGCAGAACAGCGGTGATCTTTCCGTTGCGGCCTCATTTGACGACAACCCAACGTCAGGCTGGGCAGTCGATGCCGGAGGTATCGGCAAAGATCAGGCGGCCGTTTTCGACTTCGACGCTCCCGTCTCCTTCACAGACGGAGCACGATGGACGATCACGCTGAGCATGAATCATCCGAATCCGCATCATACGCTGGGACGATTTCGCGTTTCCGTTTCGGATCGAGTTCAGCCGCCCCCGGAAGTTGGCAGCACAGGTCCGGATGCAAAGGTCCTGCATGCTCTGGAGACACTGCGAAACTCGGTCGATGAAGCATCAGACGAATGGAAGACCGGACTGCAGTGGTTCGCTACCACCGATCCGGAAATGATCGCACTGACTCAGGCCGTGCGCGAACTGGAACTCAAGGGCGCGGGGCTGCAGAAAGCCAAAGTGATGGTGACCAGCGAAGGTCTGCCTCACATGAGCCATCATGCGGATGATCGAGGCTTTCCGCACTTCTATCCGGAAACGCATCTGCTGAAACGTGGCGATGTGCATCAGAAGCAGGAAGTTGTTGCTGCAGGATTTCTGCAAGTGCTGGCTCCGGCGGGAAAAGAACTCAACGACTGGGAATTGAAGCCGCCGGAAGGCTGGACTCGAACAACTTTTAAGCGAGCGTCTCTGGCGCATTGGATGACTGACGCCCGGAACGGCGCCGGAAGCCTGGCGGCCAGAGTGATGGTGAACCGGTTGTGGCAACATCACTTTGGCCGTGGTCTGGTTTCAACGCCGAATGATTTCGGAGTGTCTGGCGAACGGCCCTCGCATCCGGAACTGCTGGAGTGGCTGGCAACCGATCTAATCGCCAACGGCTGGACTTTGAAACGCATGCATAAGCTGATCATGACCAGTCAGACGTACATGCAATCCAGCGCTCATGACGAAGAGCGTGCGACGATTGATCGCGAGAATATTCTGTTGTGGCGTCGAACTCCTCAGCGTCTGGAAGCAGAAGCGATCCGCGACTCGATGCTGGCGGTTTCTGGAAAACTGGACCTCCGCCAATTTGGTCCGGGAACGCTCGACCAGAACATGACTCGTCGCAGTGTGTACTTCTTCATCAAACGGAGTCAACTGATTCCCACGATGATGCTGTTCGACTGGCCCGAGCATCTCGTCAGCATCGGCCAGCGTCCTGTGACCACCATCGCGCCGCAGGCTCTGATGTTTATGAACAGCCCGCAGGGGCGAGATTACGCGACAGCATTTGCACAGCGGTTGCCTCAGGACAATCCTGATCAGGCTGTCCACGATGCCTGGCGACTGGCCTTTGGTCGCGTTCCTGTCGATGCGGAGTTGACCGCCAGTCGACAATTTCTGCAACGACAACAGGAACTGCACACGACCGCCGGGCGAACGGATGCTACGGCTCAGTCACTCGTTGATCTTTGCCAGACGATCCTGAGTATGAACGAGTTTGTTTACGTTGAGTAAGCGTTGTCGCTCCGTTGTTTCAACTCTGCTGCGCGTCTCATGAAGGGTTTGAGGATGCTTTTGCTGTTGCGTTTGATTGTGGCTTCCTGCCTGCTCAGCCTGACCTGTGTCGCGGCCGATCGCCCGAACCTGATCTTTATCATGGCCGATGATCTCGGCTATGGCGATCTTGGCTGTTACGGTCAACAAGTCATCACAACGCCGCATATTGATCGCATGGCAGCGGAAGGACTCCGCTTCACACACTTCTACGCCGGAGCCACAGTCTGTGCCCCATCACGCAGTGTGCTAATGACCGGGTTGCATCACGGGCATACGCGGGTGCGAGGAAACGCGGGCCAGACCAATCCGGCTGCTCAAGCTCTCAAAGATGGAGACATTACAGTCGCGGATGTGCTGAAGTCGGCCGGATACCGAACTGCTCTCATCGGGAAATGGGGACTTGGTAACGTCGGGGCGGCCGAAAGTGGTTTGCCTCGCAAACATGGCTTTGATGAATTCTACGGTTACCTGAGTCAACACCATGCTCACAATCACTTCCCGGACTATCTCTGGAGAAACGAGACACGAGAACCCATCGACAATGTCGTCACCTATGTCGGGGAAGACGGAGCGGGATACGCGACCGAAGCTCGCCATTTTGCTGATGATCTGTTTGCCGACGAAGCATTGAAATTCGTCAGCAACAATTCAGAGCGTCCCTTCTTTCTTTACTGGAGCATGGTGACTCCTCACGCAAATAACGAACGCAGTAAAGTTCTCGGCGATGGTGCTCACGTGCCGGACTATGGGCCCTATGCAGACAAAGACTGGCCGAATCAGGACAAAGGACAAGCCGCGATGATCTCACGACTCGACGCCCATGTCGGTCGGATGCTGGATCATTTGAAGCAACTCGGGATTGCCGAAAACACGCTGGTCATTTTCACCAGTGATAACGGTCCACACAACGAGAGCAAACACGACCTGAAGCGATTCAATCCCTCCGGTCCATTCTCCGGTACAAAACGGAGTCTGACAGACGGCGGTATTCGCGTCCCGTTTATTGCGTGGTGGCCCGGCAAAGTAAAAGCTGGTGAGTCAGACCATGTTGGCTACTTCGCCGACTGGCTTTCGACCACCGCTGACCTATCAGGCGGCGATGCCCCTGCGAATCTTGACGGTATCAGCATTGTTCCGACTCTGCTGGGTTCCGGAAACCAGAAGGCTCATGAATTTCTTTACTGGGAGTTTCACGAAGGCGGATTCAAACAGGCGGCACTTTATCACGGCCGCTGGAAAGGAATTCGCTCGGGGAGTGAGGATGCTCCCATCGCTCTTTACGATCAGCAAACAGACGTTGCTGAGAAGAACAATGTTGCGTCGCAGCATCCGGAGATTTCTGACACCATCAGCAATTACCTCAAGTCAGCCCGATCGCCGCTACCAGACTGGGAACCTCGCTGGGGTAACGAAAAGAAAAAGGCGAAGTGACGCCATTCAGATCAAAACGCTACTCCGGCTTGCCGTGCCAGCGATTGAGTCGCGGCATGTCGGCGTGAGTAATCTCGAGACCCGCCAACTGCACGAGTCGTGCGATTTCTGCAATGGAGGTGACTCCCAGCTTGCGAGAGATATCTGATCGATAACGCTCAACCGTTCTCTGAGCAACACCCAGTTCTTTTGCTATCGCTTTGATCGGCGAACCGTGCCCGACCAGAGTAAGAACTTCCAGCTCACGCGGAGTCAGAGAATCGAGAGGGCCAAGATCCACAAGATTTGAGTCGATCACCCGGTAGTCAACGCCCGGTTCAACCACATCGACTCCCTGACGCGTCACCGAAATAATCCTTGGCTTCTTCTCATCGACCGCTTCCATTGGCCAGATCATGGCCTCGGTCCAGCGACCGCCGCGAATATGTCGCAACATCACAGGCTGGCGCGTTTCAATCACTTGCCGAATAACAGGCATCCGCTCGGCGGCAAAGACCGGGCCTTCAATCTCTTCGATCGTCTTGCCAACCGGATTAAAATTGTCACCGTAGTAGATCTGCTTCGCCTGCTTGTTACAGAACAAAACCAGGCCATCAATATCGATAATCAGGATGCCAACGCTGGGCTGACTCTTAAGCAGATTCCAGAATTCGTTCGACATGGATCAGTCTGTCTGTGGCACTTCAAGGCGGCAAATAAAACAGGAAGCATCCTGCCGAAAACTACTGAGGCGGGCTGGTCAGAATGTCGGGCCCCTTACCGGTCTTCCGCTCATACTGACCATCACGGTTCTTAACGTACTTCGTGAATCCCTTTTTCTCCAGATTTTTGTCGCTGACACTGCGTTTCATTTTCATCGGAGACCACATCCCCGCCACAAACGGAGCACACATCAGCCGTCGAACTGGCTCACCGGTGACCGGATGCTTCGTCAGTGGAGGATCCTTGATTCCCTGTTCCACTTCAAACGTTTCACCGATCGCTTCGTCATCATCTTCGGAAAGTGTTACACCGTAAACGTAGGTGGGCACGTGACTTCTCCTCCGGTTCCAACAACAAATTGATTTGCGGGAAGATATTCCAGCAGCGGCAGTCTATCAAACTTTCTTTGGCGACTGAGCAATAAAGTCGATGCCTTGACGAGCGTCGATCGGGAGTTGTTCTGACTATGTCATTTTTACCGGCGCAGCAATTGACTCAGGCAACTCACGTCCTGAACCGCGAATAGACGCCAGTATACGCGAATTGGTCACCGCAACGACATCGGATTCAATTCAGGGAAAGGTGACATCGCAGCAGGGAGTTGCAGTCTCCGCACGGAAATCACGTGAGTCTTCGCATCCCTGCTGCTCTTTATTCGCGTTCATTCGCGTCTATTCGCGGTTCAAACTTCTCCTTAAAGAAGCCTCCAGAGAGATCGAACTCTGAGTCAAAGGAGTGCCGCCACCGGCCTGCATAAAGCAATCAAACTCGGCACTCGCATACGATTTGTTTTTCCGCGAGAATACGCGTTCCTGGAGGCGTGGGAACGGCGACAGCTTCAAACCCAAACGTTAGTTGCCTGAAGCCAACGCTACATGGGAGTTACAGAGGGGGCCAGTCAGGTCGAGCGGTGGATCGCGAACTTTGCGATGGCTTCGAGTGCGTACCGAGCAGGGCAGTTGGGCAGGGGGCTCAGACAACGGATCGCTCGTGAAATCAGCAGCTCAGCACTGGCCTGAGCCGACTCGATCCCCTGACGGACCAGCGGCTCCTCACGCAGTCGCTGATGATCGGCAACTTCGGAAGAAAACAGCAGTTCACGCAAACGCTTCCGCTCACTCTCCGACGCCAACTTCAGTGCTCGTATCAGAGGAAGCGTCATGCGATGATTGGAGAGATCATTGGCCGCGTCTTTGCCCGTCGATTCCGCAGACTCCGTCAAATCCAGAACATCATCTGCAACCTGAAATGCCAGACCGATCCGGTTGCCGAAAATCTTCAATCGAGATTGCTCTGAAACTGTCGCCCCGGCCGCGCGAGCGCCCAGCAAACAACTGACGGAGAAGAGTTGTCCGGTCTTACCGCTGATGACTCGGAAGTAATCAGCCTCTGAGGTGGACTGTTCCAGTCGAGCCGCAATCTGATTCAGCTCGCCCTCGCAAGTGCGGTCAGTGGCTCGGCCAATGAGTCGGCAAGCTTCCGCATCACCCGTTGTTGCCGCCAGATGAAACGCTTTGGAGAAAAGGTAGTCACCGAACAGAACACTAGTCTCTGTATTCCAGCGACGATGAACCGTGGACACATGCCGTCGCAGATCGGCGTCATCAATCACATCATCGTGAACGAGCGTCGCGGTGTGAATCATCTCAACGACCGCCGCAAGTCGGTGAGCATTCTCGCGAGCCGACTGCGACAGCGAATAAAGCTTCGCGCTCAGAAGGGTCAGAATCGGACGAATACGCTTGCCCTGAAACCGACCAACATGTTGAGCCACGTCCTGAACAAACATATTCGGGTTGCGAAACTGTCGTTCCAGCAGCGCGTTGACAGCCAGCAAATCTTCAGCAAGCAAATGCTGAATCTGCTGTTTCAGTTCGTCGCGGCTGGATACAACCGTGGACATGACACATTCGTCTTTTCTAAGGACTCTGTTAGTAAGGAACTTCGCTGGACGGATCTCTCAGGAAATGTCCGGAACGTCCACCAGACTTCTCCAGCAGACGAATCGTGTTGATTTCCATCTCCCGGTCAACCGACTTGCACATGTCGTAAATTGTGAGACACGTAACACTCACCGCCGTCAGGGCTTCCATCTCCACGCCGGTTTTCGCTTCCGTGGAAACACTGACCTCCACACGCACCTGAGTTCCCTCAAAGGAAAAATCAACATGAACCTTCTCGAGAGGAAGCACGTGACAAAGCGGAATCAGGTCCGAAGTCCGCTTGGTGGCCATAATTCCGGCCAATCGAGCGACCTCCAGAACATCCCCCTTGGCAAATTTCCGTTCCTGTAAAGACCGCAAAGTCTCGGGCTTCATTAACACGAATCCCTCGGCCCGAGCCATACGCCGCGTTACGGCCTTATCACCGACATCCACCATTCGGCTCGCGCCATCAGCGGTAAAGTGAGTGAATTCACCCATAGATGCGTCCGCTTCCTCTCTTGATGATGCAAAGGCCAGCAGGGGTCAAGCCAAAAACAACGACGCAATCTCGTAGAAGATGACTACGCCAAGAACGTCGACCATCGCGGCGATGAGAGGATTCGACATAATCGCCGGATCCATGCCAAGCCTTCGCAACATCAGGGGCAATAGAGTTCCTGCTGAGGTACCAAGAATCACGACGGCAATCACAGTGGTTGCAATCGCCGCCGATTCATTCACTGTTCGCCCGAACCATAACCACGCCACACCAAAGTCCAGCGAGGCCAAAGCGACTCCGAGACACAATCCAATCAAGAACTCACGCAGGATCAACGCTCGATCGATGGAATCGTCTGGACTGCCTTTGGTATCCGTCGGCTGCAGAGCAAACATGCGGATAAACAATGTTGCCGATTGTGAACCCGCGTTACCTCCGCTGGCCATGACGAGAGGAAGAAACAGCAGGATCAAAGTCGTCAACCCACTCAGCCCCAGCGTCACTGATTCTCCACCGCCAGTTGACTGTCGATAGTGATCGATCACGTGAGCGTTCATCAGAGCAACGATGGACAGAAACAGCAGCCAGATCCCACGCTTCCAGAGAATCGTCAGGAACGGTGTTTCTTCGTAGGTATCTCGCAAAGGAGCAACAGCACCCTGCAGATAGGCGTCCTCGGTCGCTTCTTCCTGCACAACGTCCAACGCGTCGTCGTGAGTCACGATCCCAACAAGCCGATCATTTTCATCGACGATCGGCAACGCGATGAAGTTGTACCGAGCCAACTCCTGAGCTACGACTTCTCTCTGCTCGTTCACTCGAAACCTGATCACGTCACGCTGCATGATGTCGGACAGGCGAGTTTCCGGCTTGGCCAGAATCAGCTCTCGTAGTGAGATAAAACCTTCCAGGCGTCGATCTTCGTTCAGAATGTAGACGTAATAAATCGTCTCGCTGTTCGGGGCTTGCTGTCGAAGCTGAGCCAGTGCATCGCGAACGGTCACATTGGCCGGCAGCGACGCGTACTCCGTGGTCATAATCGACCCGGCACTGTCTTCGTCGTACGACAACAACTTGCGAATGTCGTTGCGCTCGGCTTTGGCGATCAGTCGCAGAACTTCTTCGCGATGGCCCTCCGACATCTCCGAAAGCAAGTCGACGCGATCATCAGCGGACATCCATTCAAGCAGATTTGACAGGCGAGTGGAATCGAGCGTTTCGACAAGCTCTGTCTGCCGACGCAGCGAGATGTATTCAAAGATCTCAACACGCAGCGGAAGTTCAGCCTGGTCCAGAATCAACCAGATCTGCGGATCGTCCAGCTCTTCCAGGATCTCGGCCACAGCGGCCGGATGCACAACCTTGCAGAAGGCAGCCAGACCAGCCAGATCTTCTTCCTGCAGCATCTGCTGCACGTCAGGAAGGATCAGGGATTGATAGGCGTCCTGCATTGCTTGATTCGCTTTGCGAAGCCGCGTAGGCCAGCGGTCCAAAAAAAATCCCTGCAGGACAGTGATCCGGCAGGGATGAATATCAAACCGATGTTCAAAGAACGAATCGGATGAACAGAAAATCGTGGGGCATTATCGCTTGGAGAACTGGAAGCTCTTGCGGGCTTTCTTCTTTCCATACTTCTTTCGTTCGACCATTCGGTCGTCGCGAGTCAGCAGGCCAGCGTCAGCCAGAGAATGATGCCATGCTGGATTCATGCCCTGCAATGCACGAGCGATACCCAGAATGATAGCCCCGGCTTGTCCGGTTGTTCCGCCACCTTGAACGCGAACAGAAATGTCGACCTGGCCAACTTTACCAACGACATTCAGCGGCACCAGAACGCTTTCACGGTCTCGCTGAATTCGCAGATACTCTTCCATCGGACGACCATTCACAACAAATTGGCCAGAGCCTTCTTTGACGCGAACGCGAGCAACAGATGTCTTACGACGACCAGTTCCCATCGCAACGCCGAATCGATCCACTTTACCGCGGATTGTTGGCTGATAAGCGGGATCAGCAACAGCAGTGCCTGCAGCGCCAGAACCGATTGTCAGTTCAGGCAGCTGTGATGATGGAACTTCCGGTGCAGTTACCGAATCCGAAGAAGCTGATGGATCCATACTCATGAGAACTCGTCACAGAGAAAAAGTGAATCAAAACCAACCGAACTTTTAGCAGAAGACAATCCAAAAGACAGTCTTAGCCCTTGATCTTTCGGTCTGGCAAAAGGTGAGCCGGGAATGGCTTTGGCAACTGAGACTGATGCGGGTGGTTGGTGCCAACGAAGACACGCAGCTTCTTCAGCATCTGACGACCCAGCTTATTCTTTGGCAACATGCGACGAACCGCTTCGCTGAGAAGCTGATCCGGTCGCTTTTCCCAGGTTTCAACGGCCGATCGCTGACGCAGACCACCCGGATAACCTGTAAATCGGTCGTAGCTCTTCTTGGCCATCTTTGTGGTCAAGTAAGGAATCTTGGTGTGCTGCATGGCGTTGCCCGTGAAGCGAATTCGCTCACAATTCAACACGATGACACAATCACCAGTATCAACATGAGCCGTGTAAGTCGGCTTGTGCTTGCCCATCAGAACGGTTGCAATCTGAGTTGCCAGACGTCCAACAATGTGTCCATCCGCGTCAACGACAAACCAATCACGGCCTGCTTCGTCAACAACCTCTTTCTTTGCCATCCATGTTTTGCCAATCGCCAGCATGGAACCGTCATCCTTTGGGCCGCCGATAAAAGCGGACTGATCAAGTGTTCAGAAACGGAAGAGCAGACGCGAAAGCCTGCTTTTGCAGCACTTCCAGCCACTCACCAACAAAACATCCAGCGTTTATCGGCCTTGGGCGGAAAGAAGTCGAGCAATCTAGCGAGTTTGGACCTCGTAATCAATGCTGTGTCCGGCATTTCGGTCCGCGGATTCCCAGGAACAGCCATTTCCGGGCTGATCCGAGCGATTTTTCTCCGGCAGGATTTGTACGACTTGTGGCAGTTGGAGCCCGGCGTGCCGACTAAATCCCTGAGCCTGAGGCGCTAGCCGATTTTTCCGGTTGAAAACCGTGGCAGCGCAAGGATGCACCGAGCCGAGTCTATCGGGCTCTCGTTTTCAAACCGGGATCAGAGTCTCGCCCATGGCCAGACCCTCGTAAATCGAATCTGCTAACAGTGCTAGCCGATACCACCCAACGGTTCCGCTAGCGCCTCAGCCTCTATAGCCGACCAGGCAAAATAGGAAAGACAGCCAGATCGTGCCGTGTTGAGACGAATTGCCGCCGAAGACTGCCGACGACCAGCAGAAATGGCTATGCCATCTGCAACACCCAGTCCGATAACTCCAGTTGAAGGAATAGGTCTGCAGAGTCCTGAAACAACGGGCCAGGGACGGCTGGTTGAATCGGGAAATGAACTCTCAGCACCATTTTCACGAAATACCGCGAATGCTCACCGACCTGCAAGGATGCCGGACGGTCTGCATGAGCGGTCCGTGAAAATCCTCCCCTGCCAGAACGGATTCACTCTTTGGGGGCACGGTCGACATGAAGTCGCCAATCCTGAGGCTTGTTCAAGCCGCATGTTTTGTCATTGCTATTCCCGTCTTCTTCGTGGACGCCCACGCCCAGCTTGTTCCCGGAACCGGGATGAAGCTGAACCAGGTGGGAGATGACTTCGAAGACGAAAGCTGGAAATGGGTTCCAAACGGCGCGAAAGCCAGCCGTGAGCAGGACGAACAGGTTCGTTCTCCCACGGGGTTCTCGACCAACAAGCGTTGGTTCGAAAGTCCTAAGCGAGGCATGCCCGACCATATCGTTCGAGTCCCCACGCCGGAAGGCGGCCTTCCCGGCAGCAAAGGCGCGCTGAAGATTCAGACTCTGAACTCAGGCGTGCCGGGCAACAACTCCTACAAAATGGAGCAGGACGATCTGATCATGGCTTGCTCTTCCAAGGTTGGAGCGATCGCCACGGGTCGAAACCCAAGCTGCGTGACTCGAGTTTATCTTCCTCCCTTCGAACAGTGGGAGAATCGTTCCGGCTCACACTTCGGCTATCGCATCGACCTGAAGACAACGATCACAGAGACAGAGAAGAAGTTTCTGTTCACTTCGACGAAGCGTAAGCAGGAAGATTACTGGCCGGGCTACTTCATCGAGTTCCATAGCAGCCATGATGGCAAGTTCAAGGAAGATGAAGCGATCCTCCTGATCCGTGGCAACAACCTCGGCCATGAAGTCAAGAGTCTGAAGATGACTCCAGGCTGGTGGACGCTGGGCATGTCAGTGACTGGCGACGGTCGAGTTCACTACTACGGAAAACAGGGCACTGACAACCTGACCGCAGCAGACCATCTCTACTCCAGCTTCCCGTACGGTTATCAGGCTGAGTACTTCGCGACTCACTTCTTTAACTCGTGCAATCAGAACGACGGCAAGACCTGGTCAACTCCGATCATCATTGATGATCCGGCGATTTATACAACACGCTAAGCACCTCGGATTCTCAAACACTAGTTTCCTGACAGGGAATCATCACTGGCCGATTCGGCCATTCACGTCAGCTCGTAAACACGCTGCGAGCTGACGGAAACACGAGGAGTCCGCACAGTACAACGAAAAGTTCGCTCCGAAGTTACTCCTCACCTTCGGACGACCCGATGTTCCGGGGTTGGTATGTTTCGACATGCCAACCCCGGTTCGCATTGAGGGCCGCTGCTGCCCCTTGGACTGCGGCAGCCCGCTGCCGCTTTCGGCTCCACAGCCTGCTGTGGAGGACAAATGTGGAACCCGACCAGCTCCAATGAACATCGCTTGGCAGCAAGGCTGCCTGCGCAAAAGCGGCAGCAGGCTGCCGCAGTCCAAAAGGCCACAGTCCGAACGACCGGTCAATTCCCGCGAGGTTCCTGAAAGGGTACGA
>JBILXT010000566.1:0-3991 GCA_044378235.1 Planctomycetaceae bacterium | reverse complement strand
GTTCAGCATTCGGGCCTGAGAGAGCAGTGAAAAATCGGCGTGGAACCTTAGGACCGTGGTTATGAGGCTGACCTCGAACAAAAATCACCGGCTCGACAGGCTGAGGACGATCAACCAGACGCAACGTGGACGGTTCATTCTTTGGCTCATCCGAGGAGGCAAAGACGCCGTACAAGGAGTAGTAGTCTGCGGTTGGGATTGGGTCGAACTTATGATCGTGACAGCGAGCGCACGATGCCGTCAGCCCTAACATGCCGCGACTCACAACATCAATGCGATCATCAATGATGTCGGCAGTGTTGTTCAGGAAGCGGCGTCCAAGGGTCAGGTATCCCATCGCCGCCAGTTGAGCAGGGTCGTCGGATCCAGGCATTCGATCAGCCGCCAACTGACGCTTCAGGAATTCGTCGTATGGCATGTCGCTGTTAAGTGAATTAATGACCCACTCCCGATACCGCCACGCATCCGGGTATTCACGATCCTCCGTGAAGACGTAACCCTTGGTGTCAGAATATCGTGACACATCCAACCAGTAGCGTCCCCAACGTTCGCCATACTGTGGAGAAGCCAACAGGCGATCGATGTAAGCAGACTTCCACTCATTGAGTTGTCCGGACGCCTCGGCCTGTTCCGCAGCCGCGAGATCATTCAGGTCAGCCGGCAATCCAGTCAGAGCGAACGCGAGGCGACGCACAAGAACTTTGGCCGCGGCTGGCGAAGATCGCTGCAGATTCTTCTGTGTCAGAGCCTGATCGATAAAGAAGTCAACCGGATGTTGACCTTCCGGGACGATGGACAGATCCGGAGACTGGACGGGCTGGAAGGCCCAGTGCTCACGCCATTTTTCTGCTCTGCGTCGCGCTTCTGTTTCGAGATCAGATGTTTCCGGCCAGACGGCTCCATCGGCGATCCACTTATGAACGGCAGCGATTTCCGCATCGGACAGTTTCTTTGAAGGAGGCATCGCGATGTCATCCTTCGAATGCTCCAGGACTTTCGTGATCCGACTTTCCTCTGGCTTGCCGGGAACGATCAACGGAACATCACTCGCCTTGCCCTGCAGAAGGTCGTTCCGGCGATCCAGTCTGACACCGTGCTCCTGTTTTGTTCCCCCGTGGCATTCAACGCAACGATCAAGAAGCAGAGGTCGGATGGTGGCCTCAAAGAAATCACCGCGTTCATCGGCAGTCGCTGACGATGCACAGCAGAGTGCCAGCGTCATCAGCATAACGAGATGCCGGGTTAAAACACGAAGACAACGCTGTGAGTGAGTTTGAATTATCATGAGCTTGAGCCCGAGTCGTTGCCGCACGAAGCCTCACGGCTTCATACGAAACACTTCATTCGATTGTTGAGTGAGCATTGGGCCGGCAGATCCGGAAGCCAACGTCGATTGCGTGATAATGCAGGCAGGAACTGGCAGGCAGGGAATTCTCGCGGGACGTTTGTACCGGGAATCCTATCTGAGAGAGTTCGCCGCACCGCGTGAAGAATTGCCGTCAAAGGCAGATTCTCAGGGGAGGAACGCCTTATTCAACGGTTTTCCCGTCTGCAGTATTCACAATCACCAGCCGATGCCCGGCCACGTCGTATTGGTAGTCGAGTCCGCTCGGAAGAACTGGCAGCCGAATCTTGTTCGCGGAAATGATCTGCGTCATGAATTCGTCGTGTGATTGCGGAAAGCGGCCTTCGGCCGCATTGTAGAGATTCAGAGCATGCTCGATGGCCAGCATCGGAATCTCCACTCTGGCCTTCTTCAGGATCTCCAGAGGCCCAGTGATTGGGTCGGTGACTTTGGCATCGAGCGTTACGACTTCCTTCCCCGCCTCCTGATCAAACTCACCGATCTCTGCAGGTTTTGGCGGATCGGCCGGCTTTTGTTCGACCGGGGACGTCTCTACGCAGCCGCTTAGAAGAAATCCCACACAAACAACATTCAGGCGGCTCATAGGTCTGACTCAAGGCGTTAGAGATCGATGGATTTCGATGCAGGATGCGGCAACGCGTTACTCATCCTGATCGAATGCAGGCAACTCAAGTATTCTATGACGAAACGAATTCGGTCTGATACGCAGTTTTGTGCCACGATGACAAAAAAATCACGGAACCTTTTGACAGCTTGGCTGTATAACTCTCTGTTGGCCGGAAAATTCGTGATGGCAAAATCGGATGAATGAAACTCGAACATTGATTGAGAGGGTTCTGGCCGGGGACGTGGAAGCGTTTCGGGAGTTGGTTGAGCGGCATCAGCGGCGTGTGTTTGGGTTTGTGCGAAACATGGTGCGAAATCCCGCGGATGTGGAAGACCTCGTACAGGAGGTGTTTGTCGCGGTGTTTCGGAAATTGGAATCGTTCGATGCCGAGCGATCGCAGTTCCCGACGTGGCTGCTGACGATCGCGCGGAATCAGTGTCTCAATCATCTGAAACGGTCGCTTATCCCGACGGCTTCCGAGTTCGGCGTCGAGTCCCGGACGACTCAGCCGTTGGACACGGTCTTAAGCGGCGAACTGCACGATCGGCTGGATGCTGCACTGAACCAACTGCCTCTCGAACAGCGGACAGCGTTCGTTCTGGCGGAAATTCAGGAACTGCCGTACTCCGAGATCGCGATCATCGAAGAGGTCGAACTGGGCACGATCAAGTCTCGTGTCAGTCGAGCCAGGCAGCGCCTGCGCGAAGTGCTGAGCGATCTTGATCCCACAATCCGCGGCACATATTAATCGGCAAGCAAGGTCAGACAGGATAACGTGAGCAAGCATGAATTCTGACGACGAATATCAATTTTGGCTCGACGCACGACGCAGTGAATCGCCACCAACAGGGTTGACGGATCGGATCATGTTGTCCGTTCGCAATCATGCTCGGGAAGCAACAGCATCGCCGCCACGAGAGTCCGCTTGTGAGACGGCCTGGCAGCGAGCGATCCCGTATCTGGTTCTTTCGGCGGCGGCGTTGATGCTGACCGTGCGAGTTTTCAGCATTTTAAGTCCGCTCGTGGTTCCATCGTCCATTGCGGAAGTGTCTATGATCGAACAGATGGAGGAGGATTCTGATGAGCGATGAAACGTTACATACCCGCATCCCATGGCTGGCGTCGTCGTTGTCAATGTGCTGCCCGGGGCTGGGGCAGATTTACTGCGGCCAGGCAGGACGCGGTCTGATCCAGCTCGGATTGTTCGGGCTGTTCGGGCCGAGCGTGGGAATGTTTTTGATTGCGACGATGATCCCGTCGCTGGTCGTGTTGAGTGGATGTCTCTGGATTGGGTTGTTCATCGTGGCCTGGTGGTCCGGAGTCGATGCGAAGCGAATCGCGATGACTCTTAAGGGCCAGGACTATGCACTTCGGGAATACAACCGTCGGGCGGTCTATGTTTTGTTGATGTTGCCCACCATCCCTTATGCGTTCATGCTGGCGTTCCTGCTGAAGGCCACTGTGCTGGAAGCATTCGTCATCCCAACGTCGAGCATGGCTCCTACATTGATTCCCGGCGATCGAATTCTGGCCAACAAGCTGGGTATTGCGACACGCACGATTCATCGCGACGACGTTATCGTGTTTCGAAACCCCGAGAATCGACGCCAAATTTTCGTCAAACGAGTCGTCGGATTGCCGGGCGACACGGTGGAGGTCACCCAGCACGAGTTGCTCATCAACGGTAAGGTTCAGCATCGGCTTTCCGAGGACGCGACACCAAATCCACCACAAGAACTTTCGAAAGAAACCATCCCCGCCGGTTCTTACTATGTTATGGGAGACAACCGCGACCTCTCGAAAGACAGCCGCAACTTTGGATTTCTGTCACACGGCGAAATTACGGGAGTCGTGACGTACCTCTTTTGGCCCAGTAAATCGTGGTCGAGATTCGGAGCCGTAAGATGAGCGAACTTGTTTTCGTAGAAGAAACGGAGTCGGCTGAGTGATCTGTCGTGGTGGATGCGGCTGCTGAGCCAGAGCATTGCTCAAGGCACCAACAACGGCACAGCCTATGG
>JBILXT010000565.1:0-4005 GCA_044378235.1 Planctomycetaceae bacterium | reverse complement strand
TGCGCCGATTTCCACACGACGCTCGGTCCCGGACACGCTACGTACCTTGACAACTCCACACCATTCAACGATCCTGAAAACTAACCCGGCAGCACGCTGCGTGCCGAACGTCATTGGGCTTCAGCCCGGGGTGGCAGCGAAAACACGATCCATCAGCCGTGAAACGGCTCAACGTTCATTTTCAAACGTCTTCCCCCAGGCTGAAGCCTGGGGCTACCTGCTACCGCCTCTACGAGGCGAAATCAGAACACCTGATTCGTGACAAACTTTGATCCATGACTGCTTCCCGCAACAATCTGGCGATGACTCCCGGAGCTGCTCGCACTGTCGCGCGGTGTCGTCGGCAGGCGGGAGTTCTCGCGAGGACGGATTCGTGGGCCGCGTTTCTCGTGCTGGCCCTGTTGCAGGACGAATCGCTGGCGTCGGCCTGTTTGCAGCGACTCGGGATTACTCGCGATTGGCTCAGCAGCGGTTTGCTGGGGGCTGAGATTGCTCAGTTGGCTGCGCAGTCCGACACTGACGGCGACGATGACCTGGATATCGAATCGCTTGATCCGGAAACAATGCCTCTGGAGGCCAGCGTCTGTTCCAAATCCGGAGCCGCCAGTCAGATTCTTGAGGCGATCAATGATCCGCTGGAGTTCACTCGGGTGCTTGATCGTGCCACAGAGCTGGCTCGGCGAGGATTAAACGACAGCGGCATCTCCAGCGCGAATCTGTTATTGGCGATTGTGGAAACGAACAGCGAGATCCGTCAGCAGTTTGAAGCAGTCGGAGCAACGCTGGCAAGAATTCGAGAAGAACTTTATCCAGAGCAAACAGTGTCTCAGGTCCCGATCACCGTCGAATTTAATCTCGTGTTTTCAGAGCCTTCTTCACTATCAAGTGATCCTGTGAGCGGTACGGCGCTAGCCGCCGGTGATGGTACTCAAATCACGAACACAGACCGTACGGCTCGCGCCGTTACGCTTCAAAACGACGATGCAGCACAGGTTCCCGTGGCTAGCGCCATTCGGCTCGGGGGAACAAACGACTTGGCTCCTTTGTCGGTCTGGCGAGTTCTTGACGCCAACCTGAATCGAGCGCGTGAAGGCCTGCGGGTGCTGGAAGATTTCGCCAGGTTTCTGGTGGACAATCACGACGTCAGTCTCAAACTAAAATCGATGCGACATGATCTGGTGACCGCGGAAAAGCAATTGTTCGCGAGTGCCGGAATCGGGATGGCGGCCCGTTTGCAGTTCCGCGACACAGAAGGCGACGTTGGGACTTCTCAGATGACGGACGGTGAGCAGCAGCGCAGTGCTTTGTCCGATGTGATCATCGCGAATGCTCGGCGAGTCGAAGAGTCGTTGCGGAGTCTTGAAGAATTTGGAAAGCTCGTGTCCGCACCGTTTTCCGCTGCGATGAAGTCGCTGCGATACTCCGCCTATACGATGGAGAAAGCTCTGGCAGGGATTTCCACTGCTGGCCTCCTGCCCCACGACCACAATGTCGGCCGCCTGCAACGGGCTCGGGTGTATGTGTTGATCACAGAAACCATGTGCAGACTTCCGTGGCAGCAGGTCGTTGAGCAATCTCTGGAGGCCGGAGCCGACGTCCTGCAGTTGCGAGAAAAGTCGCTGAACGATCGCGAGCTGCTTCGTCGAGCAGAATGGATTCGAGCCGCCTGCGGGAATGCTCGCGCTTTGTTTATCGTCAACGATCGACCAGACATTGCTGCGATCTGCGAGGCTGATGGTGTTCACGTCGGGCAGGAAGAATTCAGTGTCGCTGAAGCTCGAAAGATCCTGAAACCTGGTCAGCTTGTGGGCTTGTCGACTCATACTCCTGAACAGGCAATTCAAGCCACGGAGGCTGGGGCCGATTATCTGGGAGTCGGCCCGGTGTTTCCTTCGCAGACGAAATCGTTTGAGGAATTCCCGGGGCTGGCTTTTGTAAACTCTGTGGCGAAATCAATGGCGGTCACCAGGCCGTGGTTTGCGATTGGCGGCATCTGTCCCGAAAGAATGCCCGAACTGATCGAGGCAGGGGCACAACGAGTTGCGGTCACTTCAGCGGTAGCCGGAGCAGAGCATCCTGGAGAAGTGATCCGGGCGATTCACAAAGCATTCGCAGAACGAGCTTCTGACCTGCCGCGTTTGTCAGGAGCCGAGGAGTGATATCGAGCGGCGAGAATAATGCACCTGTGAGTCTTCCGGACAACACCGTTCGAAGAGTTCGATCGCAGACGTGGTGGAGCACTCCGCTGCGAAAAGTCCTGGATCTGGCTTTTCCGCCGCAATGTCTGCTGTGTGGTGTGGTGGACTATTCAACCAGCGCGTTCTTCGGGTCGTATTGTGCGGCGTGTGCGGAAGAACTTTGTCCGGTTCCAGTTAATCGCTGCCTTTGCTGTGGTGCAGAAATTGGCTTGTACTCCGTATCGGAGAACGGATGCACTCACTGCCGCCATCGTAACCTGCGGTTCGAATCCGTCACGTGTCTGGGGATGTATGAAGGACCGATTCGCAGAGCGATTCTGGCGGCGAAGTGGTCATTTTCTGCGGTGCCTATTCGTTCGCTCGGACGTTTATTGGCCTATCAGCGATTCGATGAGCTGGCGATGCTGAAGGTTGATCGAGTCCTCCCGATTCCTCAACACTGGAGGCAGCGAGTTTTCCGGCACTTCAATCCCGCCTGGATTGTCGCCGAAGAAATCGCGGCGGTCCTGCAGGTGCCCTGTGATCCTCATCTGCTCTATCGTCAACGTCAGACTCGCGCACAGAAACGCGTGCCCGTCAGCCAGCGTTTTGGAAATCAGTCCGACGCGTTTGCTCTGCAGGATATTCACATTATCAATGGCGAACGCATCCTGCTGGTGGATGACGTCCTGACGACTGGAGCTACGTGTTCGGAGGCTACCAGGCTGCTGAGACAAAATGGGGCCGAAGAATGTCACGTGGCCGTGCTGGCGCGAGTTCTGGATTCATCAGCGTGACATGACAGACGCAACGACTGGCGACTACGAGTCTGCCCGCAAAAGAGGGTGCCTCACGTAATTCGCGGGTATTGAGATGATCGGGTCTTCCAGGCCAACGTCAGGACGACGACGAGCCACAACGCGGTTGTAAGTTAAGTTCTGCCCGCGATCCGCTTCAAGAATCTGCATCTCACCGTGATTGTCCGGCGCCACCGTTTTGTGCCACTCGAGCCAGAGCTTCCAGCCGTCGGGCATCGAGTCGGCTAGTTCGATATCGACAATCCCGGTCCGCTCCCAATGCCGTCTCCACCAACCGGCGGAATGCATACTTCGAAGGGACGGTTCAGCCTTCAACCACTCTGCCAGATGGTCGGGAACTTCATCGGGAAGCTCATCGGGAAGCTCTTCTACAAAACCTGCCAGAGCAATCGCGATGATGCCGCCTGGCTTTACAAATCTGGCCAGGTAACTCAGATAATGATCATCAGTGCCGAAGTAGGGAATCGCATCAATCGACACGATGGCGTCAAAGAACTGTGCTGCAAACGGCAATTCGCGAGCATCGGCGTGGATCGGATAAACTCGATGCTCAAGACCTGCGTCACAAACACGCTGCAGATTCTCTGTGGCACTGAACCAAAGATCTGCGGCCCATATGGACAGTTCGTATTCACGTGCGAGAAAAATCGACGATGCCGCTCGGCCACACCCGAGATCAAGCACCTTCATTCCGGGTTTGAGATCAAGAACCGACGTGAGCCATTCGGTCAACCAAAGTGAGTTCGCTCCACCACTTGCGCTTCCATGTACCCAGTCCGGATGGTAGGCGGCAGAGCGAGGAAACCGGGATGTTGAAAACTGATCGATTGCTGACATCGACAAATCCAGTTGAAGAAAGCCAATTCAAGATGCTAAGCCGTGCGAGAAACTGACGCATTTGGTTCTTGAGCCTTTGGGCAGCACAACCAGGATACGCATACAACTTGCCAGGGGCGATACTACTCACTACGCAGGATCTTCTCCATCGGTCGCCCCTTAGCGAGTTCGTC
>JBILXT010000710.1:0-14164 GCA_044378235.1 Planctomycetaceae bacterium | reverse complement strand
TGGCGAATTCAAATCTGAAGTGCAACGCGGGTGTTTAGGTTTTATTGGGTGAGTAATGGACTTCCACGGGTGTCTGGAAGCCCAAGCATTTTCTGGGTCGATTGTTGAGTTTGCGTTCAATGTGAGCAAGGCTCGCGGGAGTGATTGTTCGGAAATCGGTTCCTTTGGGATAGTACTGGCGAAGCAGTCCGTTCATATTCTCGTTCGAACCTCTTTCCCAGGAGCTATACGGATTCGCGAAGTAAGTTTTCGCGTGGAGACTTCTCGCCAGAGTTTCATGCTCTGCAAACTCTTTACCGTTGTCCGTTGTGATTGTGCGAACAGGTGGACCTTTCACAGACTTCAGTCCCTGTGCTATGGCCTTGCGAACCTGCGGTGCCGACTTGTTCCTTACGACTCTCACCGACGCCAGACGCGATCGCCGGTCGGTCATGGTCACGAGATAGCCGCTTTTCCCTCGGCCTTCCATGGTGTCGCATTCCCAGTGACCGCATTCCGTCCGATCGTTGGCTTCATCAGGACGCTCCGAGATGGGAGTTCGATTCCGAATTCGACCACGCAAATCCTTTGAGCCATAACGTTTTCTGCGTTGACCACCAAAGCGAAGATGATGGATCCAGAAAATCCCACGCGAAGCCTGATCACGAATCCACTCATAAATGGATTCGTGCGAAACTCGCATCGTGAGATCGTTGGGATGATCCAGAGGCAGTCGGCCACTGATCTGCTCTGGCGACCAGTCCTGTTTCAGTTTCGAGGTCACGTATTCATAAAGTGCCGGAAGATTGTACCAACGCTTGACCTTTTCTTTTGCTCGCCCGCGTCTCTCCGTCGCCAGAGCGTTTGCGTGACTGGCAGAGTACTGACCATTGGCACTCCTGTTGCGAGTCAGTTCGCGAGAGATCGCCGACACACTGAAACCGATCTCTTCAGAAATAGTCTGCAAAGTTGATCCCGCAAAACGCATTCGGTCAATGACTTCACGATCAAACTGAGTAATATGCCGGTACGGCATCGACTGAGTCTCCTGGCAAAATTGAGTGCTTGTTTTCGTACACCCAATCTAACCAATGTCTCAGCTCGATGCCGACTTCTTATTCCCTCGCTCGTTGCACTTCAGATTTGAATTCGCCTTTCTGGCTTGTGGCGGCTGGGATAAACTTCTGCGACTTTACGATTTGGAATCTGGTCGTCAGATCAGCAATTACAAGTCAATGGCAGGCATATATTGTGTGACCTGTAATCGGCGAAACGAAGTTCTGGCTGGTGATCGTGATGGAGTGCTGACGTTATTTCGAATGCCATTGATCTCAGAGATGCCAGCTACTGATGGATCGATTCTGCCGTGGCGCCCCGAGAAACGCTGGCCAGGGCATGATGCTCCAGTCTCGGCGATTTGTTGGGCGAATGACGCATCGCGAGCGACGGGATTAACGCCCACTACGGCCATGCCCTCCGGCAGGTGGATCTCCGCCGACCGCGAGGGAAAAATCAAGTCGTGGGATGTTGCCGCCTCCGAAAACACCATTCTGAAGCTTGCGCCTGCACCAGAAGGTCCGAGAATTCCCGTCATCCGTGTCTTTGGGAAGCATCTGCTACGAGGGGCGAAGAGCGGAATTGAACTGATCGACAGGGAGACCGGCGCAGTCACTGCGACGTTGCCAGTGGCGGCAAGAGTCAGCAGTCTTGCCGTCTCGGCGACGTCAGGAACGATTGTCGCGGGTGACGCCAACGGAAATCTGCATTGGTTTCGCGAGACAGCTCAGGGGATTGAGCGCGCCGGTGAGATGTCAGTTCTGCCAGGCTCTGAAGTGATACGGCTTAATGTTTCCGAGGACGGTCGCTTCTTCTGTGCGATCAACAAAGAGTGGCAGTTGGGCGTGGTTGAGCGGCCCGCGAAGTCCATGCTTACAAGGCTGGAGAATGCTCCTGTTGCGATCGTTCATCCTGACGGAAAACAAATGCTGAGAACGTTCGGAGATAATGATGAGCTTCAGGTTATCAGGCTTTCTGACGGAAGCGTCGTCGCCACCTTGAAGGGGCATCGATCCACGGTATCCAATGTAGCGTTTACCGCGGATGGGCGGAGGTGTATCACAACCAGCCATGATCGAACTGTTTGTTTATGGGATGCAACCGCCTGGACCTTGATGCAGCAGTTGACTGGCCATGAAAGTCCGATTTCTGCGTTGGCGATCTCACCGCGAGGTGATTTGATGGTCACAGGAGACGAGGGCGGAATCCTGCGGCTTTGGGATGTGCAGTCGGGACGAGAGCTCACAGAGCTGCACGAGCGTGTCAATCAGATCGTGGGGCTGGTCTTCAGCCACGCCGGACGGTCTTTGGTAGCCTGGGATATTTCGCAGCGAGTTTACCGGATTGATCTGTAAGAACTGAGCGGGCCCCGTGTAAGCCGCCTATGCAACCCATGATGAACTGGGAGCAAAGTTGATTCGTGGAATCGCGAGACTAAACAATGAATGCGAGATTAAGTTCCTGAATGGCGGCTTCTTCGGCACGGGAGACCTTCATGAATCCCAGCAATCCACCAGAAGCTTCCGCGATCGCCCAGGCTCGGTTCACCGTTCGTAGATGCAGAGAATCATAGGCTTCCGGGCTGAGGAATGTGCGGATCGCGGCCACGTAATCCTTCCATGTGCGAATCAGGCTGCGGTTCGGTCGACAGCAAAGCCATCCGTTCAGGAGTGCAAAGCCCGGCGAGTCGGCTCGAACACCCACTTGTGCGGCGACTTCCAGAATTGCATCGCGTTCTTCGGCTTCGATCGTACCATTGGCCCATGCCACATGAACCAGCGGCACAAGCATCAGGATATTGAGTGACTCCGCACGGACCCCGCAGTCGATCAGTTCCATCAGCACTTTATGATCGCTGATCTGAGTGGCCTGCCGGATATCTTCCAGCTCTGATCGTCGATGTCTTAACAGGTCTGCAGCAGCCACATCCTCCGCGCAGGCAACACCAGATTCGGTGATCGGTAACACACTGGTGCCGAGTTCTGATTCATCCGGCATTGACTCTTCTCCTCGACGGGGTTTCACGGGTACGGAACGCCG
The DNA here is from genome assembly GCA_044378235.1 of Planctomycetaceae bacterium. Classification (GTDB taxonomy): domain Bacteria; phylum Planctomycetota; class Planctomycetia; order Planctomycetales; family Planctomycetaceae; genus SXXK01. The sequence goes on along the minus strand of JBILXT010000710.1, from coordinate 11,089 downwards.
TTGGCGAAACATCTCAAATCGTCTGAGGGGAGTAGACCAGCCTGGTGTCGAAACCCACGTCAAAAATCGTGAGTCAAGATTCGATCATGGCTGCTGAATCCTGCCGCCCTCCTGGCTGCGCGATTCCCGACCTACCGGGCTGATTGAAGAACTCTAGGTCAGCTGTTTTTGTATTCACCAGATTCTGCTTTCTGGAGCCTTGATTGTCCAGATGAGGTAGCACATGTTTCGTTGCAGAAATCACGAATCGTGCAATCGGAACTCGCAGGTAGTAGCGTCCCGCACAGGCTTTCTACGAGTGTTGAGGCAGAGTGATGCGAATTCTCGACGTGTGGCGTTTGGGCAGCACGAATTCAAGTCGATCTGCCAACGCTTTTGTGTCATGCGGAGTGCCTTGTGAGCTTGTTTCGCAGAAGTCCGCTCTGCGGGACATTCGGATGGTAATGCGCCGGGCTATTGACGAGTTTCGATTCGGGCACGAAGATGCCGCCGCCGGGAATGAGCAGCCGTCGATTCCACTCGTGTGTTGTTCTGCTCTGAGGATGATTGCACTCTTTATTGATGAAACAGAATTCAAGGTTGGCTATGCACTACAAGTTTGAAGGCAAAAACGCGCTCGTGACCGGATCTTCCAAAGGCATTGGCAGTGGGGTCGCGCTGGAGCTGGCCAAGGGTGGAGCCAACGTCACAATCAATTGCAGTTCGAGCGTGACTCAGGCAGAAGAAGTCGCCGAGCAGATTCGACGCATGGGCCGGAAGGCGATCGTCGTCGCATGCGACGTTTCGGACCAAAAAGCCGTTGAGGATATGGTTCAGAAGACTGTTGATGCTTTCGGAAGTTTGGACCTGTTCGTTTCTAATGCAGTGTATAGTGATCGCCAGCTGATGGTTGAAGCCGACATGGCGGGGTTTCGACGAACCATTGACGTCAGCATGTGGGGCGCTTTCTTTGGCGTTCGGGCGGCGTCACAGCAGATGCTGAAGCAGGGAAAGGGCGGAGCGATCACAGTAATCAGTTCGCCACATGCGATCATCCCGATCCCGACAGCGATGGCCTACAACATGGCCAAAGCAGCCATCGATCATATGGCTCGCACCGCTGCCATTGAACTGGTCAAGCATGGCATTCGAGTCAACGTATTTCATCCAGGCTGGATCGATACGCCAGGCGAGCGAAAATTCTTTACAGAAGACCAATTGCGACAGGGCGCCGAAGGTCTGCCGATGGGGCGGATGGGAACCAGCGAAGAGATGGCTCATGGAGTGTGCTTTACTCTGAGCGACGAAGCGTCTTACATGACTGGAACCACCCTGACGATGGACGGCGGAGTTGGTCTGCCATGGTGGTCCAAGCGAACCGAAGGCAAGCAGTAAGCCGGAGAGGCTGTAAAAAAATGTAGGACGCCCTTTTCAGGGCGTCGAAATTGTAGATGTTTTGTGGCAACGACGGCCTGAAAAGGCCGTCCTACGTTCCGTGAAAGTCTTCAGGGACTTGCGGTGTGGTGATTGAGTGTACTGCCGCATGCGCGGAGCATGGAAACTTTAGCGTCTTTGGACGGATTTCTTTCTGCGCATGTAAGATTGCAGAAATTCACGGCAATGAGCCCCTGACCGGACTGGTTTGCGTCGCTTCGTCAGGCGGTGTCGAAGGCAACGGACTCGCAGGGAAAACTGTGGCTTTCCATTTGACCGCTTGAGCAGGCCGGAATTGAGGCGTACACTTGAGACATCGATCAGGACTGTTGATCGAAACGCAGACAGGCCAGCTTCAATGGCATTTTCGCAGTAAAGGATTCAGGAGGATTCCAATGCTGACGGTGAGATTCTTGTGGAGTTTCAGACGTGATGGACGGAATGCTTCAGGTCGAACTGACGACTCAGGAACGTGATATTCTGGTGCGCGGACTTCGTTATGTTCGCAGTGCCATCATGCTGGAACTCCGCGACCCGACTCGCGACGACGAGTTCCGCCGGTCGCTGATGCTGGATGAAATCCAGAACCTCAGCCAACGCCTGGAATCGACCGACCCGCTCGGCGTTCGCGTTTAGCCGCAGCCCCTGGACTGCTGCAGCATGCTGCAGCTTTCAACTCCACAGCCTGCTGTGGAGAATCGTGCCTGCTTTCCGTCTATCGGACTCAGGAGCTGCAACTCGGCAGCAGGCTGCCACGGGAAAAGCGGCAGCGGGCTGCCGCAGTCCAAAAGGAAAGCCCTAATCGCAGCTCACGCTCAAATTCGCGATGAGGCAGCGCGGGAGACTTGAGGATTCGCTCGGAATCGCCCACCATCCGCACCCGCTGAGCGATCGGCTCAGGCAGGCGCGTGTTTCCACCGAGTTGAATGTGAGTTTTTTGATACAGGCAGGGTGATTGAAGATGGGCGAGAAGACTTGTCGCTGGGGTATTTTGAGCACAGCAGAGATCGCGAAGAAGAACTGGCATTCGATTGCTAATTCCGGCAACGGTCAGGTTGTCGCGGTGGCCAGTCGCTCGGTCGAGAAAGCTCAGAAGTTTATCTCCACCTGCCAGGCTTCAGCGCCCGTTGCCCATAACGTGGAAGCGTTGGGAAGCTACGAAGAACTTCTCAGTCGCAGCGATATTGATGCGGTCTATGTGCCTCTGCCCACGGGGATTCGCACCGAGTGGGTCGTCAAGGCGGCTCAGGCTGGCAAACACGTGATGGTCGAAAAACCGTGCGGTGTCACGACGGCCGACGTGCAGGCCATGGTTGATGCCAGCAATGCCTCAAAAGTTCAGTTCATGGACGGCGTGATGTTCATGCACAGTGCTCGCATGGATGCGATGCGAGCGGTGCTGGATGATGGCAAAAGCGTCGGGGATATTCGTCGTATCGCCAGCCATTTCAGCTTCTGTGCTGATCAGTCGTGGGTGGAAAGCAACATCCGAGCCAGCAGTCAGCTTGAGCCAGCGGGTTGCCTCGGAGATCTGGGCTGGTACACAATCCGAATTATCCTGTTTGCCATGAAGTACGAAATGCCCGTTGAAGTTCGCGGGCGAATTCTGAACGGAGTTAAGCGAGCTGACAGTTCGGACGTGGTGCCGATGGAGTTCCAGGGAGAGATGCATTTCGCGAACGGCGTTTCGGCCACGTTTTTCAATTCCTTCCGCACCAATCATCAGCAATGGGCCCATATCAGCGGCAGCAAGGGTTACCTGGCCGTCAATGACTTTGTTTTGCCATACTGTGGCAATGAAGTTTCCTTTGACGTAGGAAACCACAACTTTGCGGCGAACGGCTGCAACTTCACCATGGAGAAGTTTTTGAAGACTCACCAGGTGCGTGAGTACGCAAATAACGCCAAAAACGCTCAGGAAACGGCCCTGTTTCGCAATTTCGCTGATCTTGTGAACAGCGGACGACGCGACAATTTCTGGCCGGAAGTGGCTCTGAAGACACAGAGAATTCTGGACGCCTCACTGAAATCCGCGAACAGCGGTGGCGGGGCTGTCGCTCCGTAATCGCTTCCAAAAGCAGAGATGTATGCGACTCCGGGGCCGCTATGCTGGAACTTTTCGGTGCCGGTTTCGTACACTGAGAGCCGTTGGCGGCGCTGCGCGAGCCCTTCTGAACCCTTATGGATTTCTGGTGACTCCCAATGGATGCTCTGGTTGATCTTTTCAGCAGTCTGGTCGATGTCCTGTGGTCGCTGTTGAACGTTGTCGTGAATCTGGTGCGAGTCATCGTGCCCTGGTTGCCACTGTTGGCGTGGATTGGATTCTGGACATTTGCCGTCAATTGGGCAAAAGCGTTCCCGATCCTGCGTCGCGGTGGATTGATCGGCGTCTTTCTACTGATGTTTGTCACAGTGCTGATTTGGGGATCAGTGGCCCCGCCGGTGAATGGCGAGCATGTGATGTTTGGTCTGTCTGTCAGCAACTACGTGGGTAAGTTCATCTACGTAACCATGCTGACCTGTATTGCGTTGCTTTGCGGATCTGCTCAGTTGTCTGGTGCTTTCGGAAGTCTCTGTGAGTTTCCAGAAGAGCCGGCTGATGATCACCACGGACATGGGGGCCATGGACATGGCGGCCACGGCCACGACAGCCATGGCGGTCACGATGAGCATGGGCACGGTCATGATTCGCATGGGCACGATGCTCACGGCCATGATGCTCATGGTCACGCAGCTCACGCCCACTAGCAAAATGGCTTTTTAGAAGCCCGGCATTCTCCTGAGTGCTGGGCTTTTCTGGTTTGTTGAGTATTCTGAAATACTGCTCCTGCGTTTCCTGCCTTCTTATTCCTCGCCTCGACTTTGTTTCCTGTTTCGGGAACTCCTGCCATGAGATCCATGACGCTGTTAGCACTTTTGCTGATGCCCGCAGTCGCGATGTCCGGCGACTGGCCCGGCTGGCGAGGGCCTCACGGAAATGGCCTGGCTGATGGCACAGGGTACGCCACTGAATGGTCGGCCGAAAAGAATGTGATCTGGAAATTTGCTTTGGCCGGTCGAGGTGCCTCGACGCCGGCTGTTGCTGGCGAGCGTATTTTTGTCACCACGACGAATGACGGCCAGAATCAGGTTCACTGTGTAGGTATGGACGGCAAGGCCCAGTGGTCCAAGACACTTGGCGCGGCCGTCGATGGAAAGCCTGGCAAAGACGGCACCGGTGCGAATCCCTCTGTGACAACCGATGGTACGTTTGTGTTCGCCTACTTTAAGAGCGGCGACTTCGGATGTTTTACGGTCGAGGGCGAACAGAAGTGGCATCACAATCTGCAGGATAAGTTTGGCGAAGACACTCTGTGGTGGGACCTCGGGACATCACCTGTGCTGACTCGCAACGCTGTTGTGATCGCCTGTATGCATTCAGGTCCTTCCTATCTGGCTGCATTCGCCAAAGAAACCGGCGACATTATCTGGAAGCACGATCGCGATCTTGGCGCGCCGGAAGAGGCGGCTCAAAGCTATGCAACTCCGGTTGTTGTTGAAGATGCGGCTGGCGAACTGATCGTGGTCCTTGGTGCTGACCATGTGACAACTCACGATGCAGCCAATGGCAAAGAGGTTTGGCGACTCGGCGGATTGAATCCCACCGGGCATAAGTATTTCCGATCGATCGCGTCAGCCGCAGTGGGTGATGGTATTGTGATCGCTCCGTATGCCCGAGGTGACTCGTTGACAGCGATTCGCATGGGCGGAGAAGGTGATATCACGAAGTCGCACATTCTCTGGGCCAACACCGCAACATCTGGTGATGTGCCGACTCCGGCGATTGCGAATGGTCGCGTCTTTATCTGTCGTGATACCGGGGAAGCTCGAGGAACCATCGATTGCCTGGAGCTGACAACAGGCAAGACAATCTGGAGTGGACAGCTGGAAAAGAATCGTAACACATTTCGCTCATCACCCGTGATTGCAGACGGCAAACTGTATATCGCTCGCCAGGACGGGACCGTGTTTGTCCTCGACGCGTTTTCCAATGAGTTCAAAGTGCTGGCAAAGAACACGGTCGCCGAAGAGCACACTGTGGCGACACCGGTCTTCGTCGACGGAAAGATCCTGCTGCGAACGGACAGTCATATCTTCCTGATCGGGAACAACGGATAAGGGGCGATCATGCTCGACTGTCATTTCCTGCGGCCTGTTGTGCTGACCATGCTCTTGACGATGGGCATGGAAACTATTTCAGGAAATGAAGACGCTCCACCGAAAGAGGCAACAAGTATTGTGACAACCAGCGGCTATCGCCGACCTCCGAAAGAGATTACTGACATTCTCGACGCTCAGCCGACGCCGAGCGTGTCGCTCAGCCCGACTCGGGAATATCTGCTGCTGATCGAACGATCCAGTTATCCTCCGATCGAGGATCTTGCGGCACCGATGCTGAGGCTGGCAGGTTATCGCATCAATCCTCTGACCAATGGCCCTCATCTCGCACCGCGCAGCACCGGGTTGTTACTGCAATCGATTGCGACGGGTGAACAGCGTCGCATTGAAGTGCCCAAAGGCGCGAATCTCGGATATCAAGGCTGGTCGCCCGACGGCCAATGGATCGCGTTTACGATCACAACTCGTGATTCAATCCAACTCTGGGTCGCCTCCGTTCGTGATGCCGTAGCACGGCAATTTGCGGACCTTCAGATCAACGGCTGCTACGGTGCGCCGATACAGTGGTTGCCGGACAGCAGTGGTCTGCTGGTGCAATCCATCGTTCGTGATCGAGGTCCCGCGCCGGTTAAGCCGTTGACTCCGTCCGGTCCGACGATTGAAGAGAGTTCAGGAAATTCCGGCCCTGTGCGGACTTACCAGGACCTGTTGCAGAACTCACACGATGAGGATCTGTTTGAGTACTATGCTTCGTCGCAGCTGATGCGAGCCGATCTGGCGACAATGAAGCTGACGGCCATTGGCAAGCCAGGGGTGTTCTCCAACGTTGATGTGTCGCCGGATGGGCAACACGCCCTAATTGTGCGTCAGGAACGCCCTTATTCTTATCTGTTCCCGGCCAGTCGTTTCCCGAAGAAAGTCGAAGTCTGGTCGGCCGCTGGCGACCTGGAGTATCTGGTTGCTGCATTGCCGCTGGAAGATCGAATTCCGATCGAAGGTGTTCCGACGGGACCTCGATCTGTCGGCTGGCAGCCCACGCTTCCGGCGACCCTGGTGTGGCTCGAGGCACTGGACGATGGCGATCCGCGGAAAGTGGTCGAGTTTCGTGATCGAGTTGTAAAGCTGGCGGCTCCGTTTTCGGGTGCGCCAGTTGAGATGACTCGGACCGGCCAGCGTTGTACCGGGATACTGTGGGGCGAACGTGACGGTCTGGCCTTTGTTCGTGATTATGATCGAGATCGACGCTGGATGCGGACATATCGGATTCATTCCGAGAAGGCTGATGTCGCGCCTGAGCTGATCTGGGAACGATCTGTCAACGATCGTTATGCCGATCCAGGAACTCCGATGACTCGACCATTGCCGAATGGTCGGCGAGTCATGTGGCAGCATGAGAATTCTTTGTTTCTTGAGAGCACCGGTGCAACTCCCAAAGGCGACCGGCCATTTCTTGATCGTTTTGACCTGACCACGAAAGCGACGGCTCGGCTCTTCGCCTGTGGAGATGACAGCTACGAGTCTGTCGTAGCGATTTTGGCTGATGACGGAACGAAGTTTATTACTCAACATGAAACTCCGACCGTTCCACCGAATTTCTTTCTGACAACTGTCGGTGGAGAGCGAAAACCGCTGACGAACTTTCCGGACCCGATGCCACAGCTCCGCGGCATCACCAAGGAACTGGTCACTTATCAGCGTGGTGACGGAGTGCCGCTGTCGTTTACGTTGTACCTGCCACCAGGTCATCAGAAGGGAACTCCGCTGCCGACGATTGTGTGGGCGTATCCGCGAGAGTTCAATGATCCGGCGACGGCTGGGCAGGTTTCTGGCTCGACAAATCGCTTCACCACAATCGGCGGCATCTCGCATCTGTTCCTGTTGACTCAGGGATATGCGATTCTCGACGAAGCCACAATGCCTGTCGTCGGCGCACCGGAAGTTGCCAACGACACGTTTATTCAACAGGTCGTTTCGAGTGCTCAGGCGGCGATCGACAAAGCTGTCGAAATGGGTGTGACGGATCGCAGTCGAGTTGGCGTTGGTGGTCACAGTTACGGGGCGTTTATGACGGCTAACCTGCTGGCACATTCCCAGTTGTTTAGAACCGGGGTGGCTCGCAGCGGAGCCTACAATCGCACGCTGACACCGTTCGGTTTTCAGAACGAACGCCGCACGTTCTGGGAGGCCCCCCAAATTTACATGACGATGTCTCCGTTCGCGGCCGCGGACAAAATCAAGAGCCCGATCCTGCTGATTCACGGGGAAGCAGATAACAATCCGGGCACGTTTCCGATCCAGAGTGAGCGTTTGTACCACGCCATTCGCGGAAATGGGGGAACTGTCCGTTACGTGACTTTACCCCACGAATCCCACGGATATGTGGCTCGTGAGTCGGTCGAACACACGTTGTGGGAGATGGTGACGTGGTTTGATCGATATGTGAAATCGGCGAAGGATTGAAAGTCAGTCGCTGACTGCAAACAATGTGTCACAGAGACCAGTGGTCTGTCAAAACGGTTTTCGGGATCAACATTTCAGGAGTGTTTCAATATGGTGTTTCGTCGAGTGGTCAGTTTTGCGTTGTGTGCAGCTTTCGCGTTGTCATTCTCAGCACTGCAAGCTGACGAAGCCGCGAAGAAGGTAGAAACTGTTGAAGTGAAGCTGAAGGACCTGGTTCTGAATCTGCCAAAGGACTGGGCAGCTTCTGATACTGTCAGCTCAATGCGTCTGGCAACCTATGAGATTCCAAACGTTGAAGGCGACAAGGAAAAAGGCGAACTAGCGATCTCCACATTCGGTGGTGATGGTGGTGGTGTAGCCGCCAACCTGGAACGCTGGGTTGGTCAGTTCGATGCTGACGGTCGCGAAGTCGCGATCAAGAAGGGCATGGTCGGCGAAAACGCGTATCACGTTGCTGACATTTCCGGAACTTATCAGAAGTCTGTTGGCCCACCGATTCTTCGCAAGACGACGCCAGCCAAGGGTTACCGTATGCTGGGCATGATCGTTCAGGTGAAGGGCAAGGGAGTTTACTTCCTGAAACTGACGGGCCCTGACGCCACCGTGAAAGCCCAGGCAGAAGCTCTGCGAACTGCCATTGGTGCGAAGTCTGAAGGCGAAGAAGACTACGAACTCTGAGTTCCACAAATTCGTGTGAATAAAGCAGAAGCCCTCCGACCCGAGTCCGGTTCGCGAGGGCTTTGTTCTGTTGAGATAGTATCGCCCTCTGAAGAATTGGTGTCCTGCTTTTGTCCAGCGAACCAGTCCCTGACAAGCCCGTCGAAACGCGCGGATATGACCGAGCGTTCTGGTTGGCGTATCTGTCGAACATGATGGCGACGCTGGCCAACGGGATGATGGTTCGGTACTCGGATTTCGTCGACATGATCGGTGGCGATGAGCAGCAGCTGGGGCTGATCGTCGGCGTGGGAATGATCGGCAGCATTATTATTCGAGTTGCACAGGGCGAAGCGATTGATCGCATCGGATCGGCTCGAGTATGGTTCTGGTCGGTCGTGGTTTACACCGTGAGTCTGTTATTGCACCTGTCGATCTCCAGTGCCACCAGTCCCGGAGTGTTCCTGGTGCGAGCCCTGATGCAGGCCAGCCTCGCCGGGTTCTTCGGAGCTTCGATCACCTTTGTATCGCTGCGAGTTCCCCCGAAACGCATGGCGGAAATCGTTGGGGCATTGGGGACATCGGGATTTCTTGGACTGATGATTGGGCCGCTGATCAGCGACTGGCTGGGCAGTGGGAACTACAGTCAGGAAGAAATGGTTCTGCGGATGTTCTGGACGGCGGCGGGCCTGGCCATGAGCTCTGCAATTGCGACATGGTTTGCTATTCAGGGTGCAGTGCTTCCGGTCCGGCATGCTCGCCCGTCGTTGTTCTCTGTCATTCGACAGTATCACCCGCTGATGATCTCCATGACCGCCGCTGTGATGGGAGCCGGTTTTGCGATCCCTGCGACCTTCCTGCGACCGTTCGCTATTGAAGCGAACATTTCTCACGTGGGAGCCTTCTTTGTCATCTACGCGATGACCGGGTTTGGTGCGAGGCTGGCTTCGCGATCGCTGTTCGAGCGTTACGGCAATCGCCCCTGGATTGTGGTCGGGCTGACGTTATTGTCGATCAGCTATCTGTGTTACGTACCGGTCACGAAGACGTGGCATTTGGTTGCGCCAGCCGCGCTGGCGGGGATGGCTCACGCGTTGTTGTTTCCGTCGATCATGTCGGCAGGGACTGCAGTCTTTCCGCGTCGCTATCTGGGCGTTGCCACGTCCTTGATTCTGGCGATGTTTGATGTCGGCACATTTATTTCCGCGCCGATCATTGGCATCTTTCTGAGATATGCCAAGCCACAGACGTCGAATGCGTACCCGCTGATGTTTTCGGGAGTTGCTGCAGTCTTTGCGATCGTCACGATTCTGTTTATCTGCAGTTCGGCCGGCTATGCACGGCATGTGGAGGAATAGTGGATGACGGATCTGAATTCTCATCCCGTCAACACGGACTGGCCGATCACCGACGATGCCATTCGGGCCGTGTTCGAGTCGATGCTGCTGGATGGTTCATGGGGCCGATATCACGGGCCGCATTGTGACCGGTTGAGAGAAGAGCTTGGCCGCATGCATGGGATCGAGCATGTCGTTCTCTGCAGCAGCGGAACGTCGGCCGTTGAACTCGCGTTGCGATCGGTTCCGGTGACAGCGGGCGATGAGGTGATCCTCGCGGCTTACGACTTTAAAGCCAATCTGATCAATGTGCTGACCGTAGGCGCGACACCAGTTCTGGTTGACGTGCTTCCCGGGCAGCCTGTGATCGATCTTCAGCAGCTTGAAGAGGCCATCACGGGCCGTACAAAAGCCATCTTGATTTCTCATCTGCATGGTCATCTCGCCCCGATGCACCAGATCTGCGAAATGGCAGAATCCCGCGGTGTCGCGGTGATTGAGGATGCCTGTCAGTCCCCTGGAGCAGAAGTCTCCGGGCGCAAAGCGGGAAGTGTTGGCGACATTGGTGTTCTGAGTTTCGGAGGCAGCAAGTTGTTGACGTCTGGTCGAGGCGGAGCGTTGTTGACCTCGGATCCCGCGATGGCTCAACGCATCAAATTGTATACTCAACGAGGCAACGATTCTTATCCGCTGTCCGAGATGCAGGCGGCGGTGTTGATGCCTCAGTTGAAACAACTGGCTGAACGGAATGCCGCACGTTTGGCGGCTGCTGATCGACTTGCGAAAGGCCTGGCAGGGCAGAGTACTCTGAAGCCAACACTCACAGCCGAAGACTTCGATGCGGCGATGAACCGCCCCGCATTCTATAAGTTTCCGATCCTTCTTGCCGATCGATTCGATGCTGCAACCCGCGAGCGGCTCTCCGTGGCTGCACGCAAGCACAACATTCCGCTTGATCCCGCGTTGCCAGCGCTGCACCTCACGCATAGCGCGCGCCGCTTTCGCGCGGTGGGCGGACTTCGCAATGCTGAGGCGTTGCATTCAAGGCTGATGACACTCCATCA
>JBILXT010000176.1:0-14183 GCA_044378235.1 Planctomycetaceae bacterium | reverse complement strand
AGTTCGGAACGCATGACCGGAGGCCTGAGGAATGATTTCATATTTTCGATGGCTCTGTTCGTAGCCTCCGTTCAGAAAACCGGTCGTGACTGCCGTTTGACGTTTTAGAAATTTGCGTATGGCAAACACACTCGGCAGAACCTTGACCAGATTCCACGGAGTCACGGGCGTTCGAATTCCGTCTCCTTCATAGTTGACTTCAATTCCCAGATCGGCGTCGAACTCTCTTTCGACGAATCCCGGAATCCTGGTCAGGCATTGTTTCAGTGCTCCAAGATTCCAGTACGGACGTCCAAAAAACATGCGGCCCGGTACAAAGTCGAAGGAGAGCAGTTTGATCTCACGAAGGCAGTTCCTGAGCGACGAATCCCAGATCAGGTTGTAGAGGGACCACATCAGCGGTGAACAAACACTGCTGGAAACTCCGCCTTCCCGAAAGTTAGCGTTCGTCCATTCTCCTTTGATTCCCAGGGTGCCGATCCGAGTGATCGGTCGCGATTGCAGAAGCCAGATGACATCATCCTGGATGGCAAACTCAATGTCCTGAGGACTCCCGAAATGTGCGGCAACCCTGTTTGCAGAGTCGATAATCTTTTCAGAATGTTTCAGAAGGAGAGGGGAGTCCGCCGGCAGTGATGACTTTCGCCCGGACAGTAGTTCATCACCCAGCCCGGCAGTGGCTTCGATTACGATGTCTTCCTGTCCCGTCACGGGATTGATCGTGAAAGCGACGCCTGCCAGTTCCGGCTGGATCATACGCTGGATGATGACATCCATTCGCACATCATTTGCGGCGAGTCGATGGTTGCGACAATAATCGTAAACAGATGGCGCTCTCACCGATGCTCGACATTGGATCACGGCCACTTCAACGTCTGCCGCAGTCGACAGATTCAGATAGCTGGCAAACATTCCGGCAAAGGAACTCACGGACCCGTCTTCGACGGACGCGGACGAACGGACTGCCAGCGGAAGCCCCAGCTGTGCCACGATCGCGGTAATCCGGCTTGCCAATTCTTCACTTGTACAGTCAGCCGAAATGACCATGAACTCCGGCACCAGAAATCCATTGGCCTGCAAGTCACGGAGAGCGACTGCCTTTCCATGATGTATTGGCGACGTCTCATTTGCAGCCATGAATCGTCGACTCCCTGGCAAGCGACGCGAGCCTGCAGATATCGCGGCCTGCAAGTTGAAAACCATGTCGGACGGCCAGTTTCCCGATGTGCTGAATGCCTGATGGAGACAGCAATCCCGTAAAAGTACTGTCGCGAATGGACTCAAAACCCAACAGGATACCTTCTGCCATGCATCCAAATACATACCCGGTCGGCAAAGGAAAACCAGTAATACCGAGTTCCTCTCCAAATGGAAGCTGAGCAATGCCGCCTGTCAGAATTTCCAGATCAGTTCGAACGGACGCAGTTTCCGGATCAAGACTTGCGGGTACTGACACATCACAAACAATCGCGTCAGTCATAAAATGCGAAGAGTTGAGCGGCTTCGTCACACAGTTCATTGAGGACAACACAACATTTCCGCGAGCAACTGCCGAGAGATCCGTCGCGACTTCAACGCGAGGCAGATTACTCGCAATCTCCTCCAGCCGCTGCCGGGAATTCATCTTTTCGCTTCCCAGCAGAATGGTCTTTCCGTAACGCGGCGCAAGCATCTCAGCGCATGCGCGCCCGATGTTTCCAGCGGCCCCGGCGATCACCAGCGTCTGGTCTCGTTCATCAAGGTCACGCTCCAGCATTGCTCGTTCAATCGTCTGAATCGCCAGCGCCGTTGCGTAACTGTTGCCCGATGTGATCCCCATACCTGATGCGTTCAGGCTACGGCCGTTACGAGTCACAATGGACGTGTATTGTCCCAATGCCACAACTCCACATTCCAGATCTCGCGCCAGGTCGATTCCTTTTTGAACCAGTAACAGGCTTTCATTTCTCCGACGGGATTCGATCCGACGCTTCATCCATTGAGACGTTACGGGCAGAAGAATTGGATAAAGCCGGGCCATCGTGTTCGCCTGAGATCGAACCAGCACGGAGTTCATCTGCAGCGGTTCCGCATTTCGACTGATGGACTCGAAGTAGTCCTCGCAGGCGACTTCGTTCAGATGGCCTATGGCCGGATATAATTCAGTCAGGTGTCGGGCATCCACCGCGTGACACAGCCACGCAACATTTGACACCGGATGCGGATTCGTCATCGCCACTGGAGCCTCATTCAAAATCGCAAAATAAACACCAAAGAACTGTAAGCAAACGCTTACAGCCGAGACAAAAAAACACCGCACTCAGTCCAGGAACCCATGCAGGGATGTTTCTCTTAACATCGCGGCCCGGGCCTTCTGAGATTTGATCTGAAATTCTCGCTGGATATCCACCATAGCACCAAGCCCCATCATTCCCCAGGCCGCCACATCTGCATTGAAACGACAGTTCGCCTGCCCTCGTTCCAGCCGGTGGGCTTCGACGACCTGTTCGATGTACCGATGGATCGCCAGATACATATCACGGATAGCTGTGCGAATTGATAGTGACTCCTGCAGCAGTCCGGAATAGACAACGCGGTAGTATCCCATTACTCCATGATCCTTTGACTGCATCCGTAGAATGGCTTCTGCCTTTGTTTCGTTCTTTTGAGGCGAAATGTCTTCCCAGAATTGAATCGTGTAGTCCTGAATGTAGCCGATCACTGCAACAAACATGGCCTCTTTGTCCGGCCAGATCCGATACAGCACGTTCTGTCGCACGCCACAAGCTTCTGCAATTCCCGCCGTGGTCGTGCCGTCATACCCGTGAATCGCAAAAAAATGTGCGATCACGGGCAGAAACTGCCTGCGTTTGTCTTCATTGAGTCGGGGAATGGCCATCGTCGAATCATAGATTTGTAAGCGTACGGCTACAATCGATCGTGCAGACTTTTGAGCAGGCCGAATTCTGTCGACTACTCCTGAGAAACCCTCATCGAAGGAAGATGCTGAGAGTTTCACCGGTGCCATCCTGATGGCACAGGTTTCGGGGCAGCGCAGGTCTGTCGACGTAATCCAGCCGCGCCAAATACAAAGATGTGGTCCTCTGTCGAATGGCAAAATCTCGACAGGAGTTTCAGCCGTGACGCGGCTTCGGACCCTGATCAGGTTCTGATCGGGACATCAGACAAGCGGTTTCCAATATGCCAGCAGGTGCCAGGCACCAACTTCTCGAATTGTTGTCGATGCGTTGAACAGGTCAGTGTCTCCTGCCTGGCAGAAACGTTTGATCCCGCAACGTCAATCGGCTGGCCGGATCCTTACAGACTGTGCGTCGCGCAAAGAGTACTCCGTCAACGGTCGTTTGAGGAGTTGACTAGAAGAGGACGAGACGTCCGCACTCCCGGATCGCGGGCGTCTCGCCCGCCGACGATCCCTCAATTCCTCCCTGACAAAGCACTAAGGCCAGGTAACGCCGTAGTACCAGTACCAGTCTTCGTAATTCACAATTGGAATTACTGGAGTGGGCGGCGGCAGATACACAAAGGGGTTCAGTGTTGCCGGAGCCGTAACCGCGGCAGGTGGCGTCAGTGTGGGCGGAGAATACGTCATCTGTTGGGCGATTGTCGGAAACACCGGCACAGTCGCCAATGGAGCTGTGCCAATTGGTCCAACCGGATCCGAAATCACTGACCCGAGCAACCTCACTGCAACTGAAGAGATCGGCGTTGCATTATTCGAAACCGCGTTGATCCGCACAAAGTACCGTCCAGGAGTCAGCAACACGTTATTAGACGTCTTCGTTTCATTGCGGAACGAAACGATGCGATGAACTTCACGCCCATTGGCATCAAAAATCGTCACCTGGGTCGCAAGCAGTTGGCTGGAATTCGAACGCGTCGACTGCAAGGCAAAATTAAACAATGTAGTACGGCGAAGTGTCAGCTCTTTCAGAACCGTGGGAGATGCAGCGTTCAGCGTTTCCTGCACCATCTTAATTTGTTGTTCAGCAGCAGCTGAGAACCTTACCTTGAGAGCGTAGTTGCCGACACGATAACGAGTCTGGCCACCTGCTCCGGATACGCGAGCGTACCAGATTCGGTTTGGAGTCGGATTTGTTATCTGGTAAGTCACTGTTCCGTTCGAGTTTCTCAGGACCGTCACCGGGACCTGCTGGAGTTTGTCATTGTAGACGATCAGCGATGGCTGAAGTTTTCCGATCTCCACCGCATCAACCGTGACGAGCATGACGTTTCCAGCCGGAACAATCGTGGGGCTTTTCCAGCCATAAAAATCGACATCTCCGGAATCCGAGATCGTTCCGTTTGTTTCATAATGAAGATTGTCGATGTACCCCGGAGTGGTCTTCAGAATAGTTGCGGTCAATGAGGTTTCATTGGTTCGCAAATCGTTCAAAAACTGCCCGGCAGTTCCCGTGCTCAGCAATACCGCAAGATCGCTCTGACGCACCGTCTCCAGCTTCTTCATCACCACTTCAGTAATTCGGGCTGCGCCGACGGTATTGATGCCATTGAATTTCGAGACGATCGCATAGCCCCCGACGCCGTAACTGCCCGTTGGCTGTGCAGCAGACACCTTGACATAGACAAACCGATCGAGCGTCGGCAGCGTTAGTGTTAAATCGCTGCCCGGCGTCGTTGCTGTGGCAGAAGAAATCAGAACTCCCGAGCGATCAAAAATCTCCAGCTTTGACTGCAGAAGGCTCACCCCTGCGGTTCGCAGCGATATCGAAACAGGTCCCGAATAAAAATCCACTTTGTCCAATGTGAAATAGTCAACATCAGTGGGGGTCGAAATGTCGCCGTAGTTGATCAGCGGCACAAGGCCCAGATAACTGCCATCGCGTAGTCGCGTTGCATCTTTTCTCTGGTTGTTTGTTTTGGACAGCTCGTTCTGATCAACTCGATTACCGTGCAATGACCTGAGCGCAGCAATATCCGCCGCTGTTGGCTGAGCAACCGTGAGTGGATTGTTGCGAGGGTACATCGGAGAGACAGGATCCGTGCTGTGCTCAAGGCCCAGTACATGACCAATCTCCTGCATGGCCACCGCCTTAAACTGAGCAAGGCTCGCGGGCACGAACTGACTGTTGAAAATAATCTCCCCAGCCCATGTCCCGGCGGCCGCTACTGTATGTGGAACAGAAACCGCATAAACTTCTCGAGACATATCAATGGCGCCGATTCGAATATCACCGAATCGAGCATCGCCCTGGGTTTCTCCTGGACTGCCAAAGTCCTGGCCACCATCGCTCACGATTCCGACATTCAGATTCGCGTTTCGAGTCCAGGTTTGAAAAACCTCCTGGATCCATCCACGCAATTGCGATGGCGTTCCCAGCGAAGAAAATGCCTGATTAAAGTTACTGCTCTGTCCGGCGATTTTTGTTCCGTCCGGCGCGATGCTGGCAGTGAGATCTTCTGCGTTGTCCCAGCCCACTCCGGTCAGCAACTGCCTGCTTTCCAATGATTCAGCGACAACAAGGCTCGCCACATCAACGGTAGATTTCCCATACCTTCTTCGATTGCTGCCAGCAGGAGCAGGGTATCGAAAAGCCGCCGAAATCTGTCGAACAAGACTACGTACAGAACCGAACATGAAAGCCTCTCAAGAAACGCTCATTGAGCCAATCTGGAATCGCACTCAAACCAATGCTCCGGCTTGAACACAACGCCCAACATTTCACTCGCCAATCACCTTGCCACACAGTGATCTCGACACCAAAGCCTCTTGTTGAGACGCCTGCAGGCCCATTGCAGTCGACTTCACCGGGATTATCCACGATCAGATCGCCGGTGCCTCCTTTTTTCCGGCTGTACCTCTTCAGTTTTTCCCGGAACCCCAATTTCGAGTATTGCGAAGCGCATGGGAATCCCTGCCACAAGCGGGTTATCCCGGTGGGAAGCGAAATTCGGGCGGAACATCCGCCAGGAAAAATCAGAAAAACGACGACAATGCTGCAAACCAACGATCAGGGAATGGGACGAACAAGCGTACGGGCGGCCTGAAGGATTTGTGAATATTGCGGCAATGGCCTGATCGCCGCCAAGTCAGGATCCGACGCAGCCACGGCCAACAGAGTCGCATCCTGCCTCAAACTCTCTGCAAGGGATTTCAGGGCCTCGACCCGGTCAGACTCGGATTGTGTCGACGTGAGGGAGTAGACGCAGGCGACCATGTAAATCAACAAAGGGTCGCTGGACAACTTTCGAGCCTCCACAGCATCCTGAATCGCCTCCGCACGTCGCCCGGCTCGAGCGTGCAGAACAGCACGTCCAGCCCACAAGTAGGCATCCTCCGGATGATGAATCAACGCCTCGGTGATCACCCTGGAAGACTCATCAGGCTGCTTCAGATACTCCGACAGCACCATCGAAAGATTCCGATAGCCATCGTGCGATGTCGGATTCAGCTTCATCGCTTCCAGAATGTCAGCCCTTGCCAAGTCCGGATGATTCGGCAGACGGGCCAAACCACGAGCAACCCAACTGCGATCGTCCTTTGGTGTACGACGTAAGCCTTCCTCAAAATCCTTTGCAGCGGCTTCCTGATTTCCCAGCTGTTGATGCACAGCCGACCGCAGAAACCAGATTCGGGTTTCACTAAACTCATGTTGAATAGCAACATCCAGATCTTTCAGAGCTTCAGGCATTCTTCCAGCAGCCTGGCAGGCCATCGCTCGAGCCACACGGGCCTGATCAAGAGTGGGATCGATCTCCAGAACACGACTAAAGTCACTGATGGCCTCTGCATATTTCTTGCGAAGAAATCGACCGGCCCCGCGCTGATACCAGTTCTGGGCGATATTTGGTTCCAGAGCAATCGCAGCCGTCAACAATGATTCTGCAGCCTCCTGATCCCCCTGAAGCCGTTCGAGGATCCCACGCAGAAACAGAATCGAAAAACGATCCGGATGACGATCACTCAACGCCTGCAGCAGTCCCCTGGCTTCCGCAAATCGATGATCGAAGACAAGTTGCGTTGCTTTCAGATAGTCATCAACACTGTCAACTTCAGTATCAATCTTTATCAATCCAGGATCATCAGAAATCTGAGTCGCTGACGGCTGGGCGACACTTTCTAATGCATCCGCGTGGCCTTCAAGTCTCTTCAAGAGGACCGTCAGTGCCTGAACTTCGCGACGCAGCCGCAGAACATCTTCGCTCGATAACGCCGTGGAAAACCGGGCCATCTCAACTTCTAATGCCCCCGAACTGTTATCACCAAACGGCGCAAGAGCTGACTTCAGATCCTGCACTGCGAGATCACGAGAGTCGTCACCGATAGCCGCTGAATAGGCCACTGCGTGGAGCTGCGGAACCTGCCGAGTGAATTCACCATACTGCTGCCTCAGTGAAACGATCTGCAGTTGATTCTTCCCTTGCCACCAGAGAACTCCCATTCCTACAAGGGCTGCGATGCACAGCACAATAACACCAGATACTGACGCGATACGTGGATGCCGGCGGCCCCACTTACGAAGTCGTTCACTTAGAGATCTGTTGGCCGCATATAGGAATGGAAGATGGTGCAGATGCCTGTCCAGATCGTCAGATAATTCCTGAGCTGTCCGGTAGCGGTGTGCAGGATCGGGAGCCAGACACTTTTGTATGACCGACTCGGCATCGACAGACAGTCTCGGCACAATCCGGCGTGGAGCAATTAAGGCAGCCCACCTTTCATCAATCATGGCCTTTCGATCGCCCTCATTTCTCGAGAAGGGCAGACGACCTGTCAGCAATTCAAACAGAATTACGCCCAGTGAATACACATCGGACGCCACGCTAACGCTGCGAAAGGAGTCAATGGATGCAATCTGTTCAGGGCTCATATACGGCAGTGTACCGCCCGCGATTTCATCCGTTGCCAGCGAATCTTCAGCTTCCGCAGCAAGGTTGAAGTCCAGAATCATCGGCTGTCCATCTTCCGTGAGCAACACGTTGGCTGGCTTCAGGTCACGATGGAGTATCCCTTTGGCATGAGCATGTTGCAGACCTTCGGCCAGCTGCCGAACAATCCATAGTGCTGACTGCTCAAGGTTCAGCCCGGCCAAGGGTGATCGAGAAACGCTCATCAGAGCTTCCGACTCACTGACAGCCGAACTTTGCCCCTCCATTTTCGCTGTCCCTGGCAACGACGCCATGGCCAGCAGTGTCTTCGAATCACACGCCGTGACCGTGCTCAACAATGAACCGCCATCTTTGGGCTGAGTCGAAGACCTCAATGTTTCAATGACGTCTTTCAGAGTCGCTGAACCAAACCAAGGCATACATAGTACAGAATGCTGCTGATATTCATGCACCGAATAAATTGGCACAATATTCGTATGCTGTAACCGCGCCAGACGCTCGGCTTCTCGAAGACGCACGGAAGAAATCTTCAGCACAACCAGGCGTCCCGACAGCGATGTCTGACGCGCCAGATAGACTCGGGAAAATGTACCTCGGCCCAACTCGCCAACAATCTGAAAATCCAACAGGGCTTCACCCGGAGACAACCGGATCCTCACGCCGGAGTCAAGTTCGGTCTCGTTAGTCTTTTGTGAGTTCGCAGCAGACTTCGGCCACTGACTCGTGTCGACGTTATACTTCCGCGCAAATACGCCAGAGTCGACCGGCTCGGCTGACATCAACCGCAGTCGATACTCTTCAAAGGCCAGCGGCGCGAGGATCTTCGGCGAGACAAACAGCTCGGGGTACTCCGCTCGATAATCTTCGAGAGCAATCGGAATCCCGTTGCGAAAAGAACGATCCATCTCAACGCGGATCAGCTCCTGCAGCACCTGCAGCCGGGCAGGATCATCCTTGCCCGGCAGATAGTCACGAATGCTGACAAGGCGCCCGGATGCAGACGCCTCTTCGTACGATTCAATGATATCTTCGATTCCGCCAAACAGGCTCTCGGCACCGCCAGTCATTCCTGTTCGCTCCCGGATCGAGGTTCTTCCTGAATCTGTTGCTGCAATAATTCTCGAAACTTCTGCAGCGTTCGTTCTACAGTTCGATGCGACCGCTTTGTCGCCTGAGCAATCTCATCCACCTGAGCTCCCTCCATCCGCATCGTCACGATTTCCTTCTGACTGTCATTGAGGTTCAGCAGAATCTCGTCGATCACCATTCGTAATGTTGTCTCTGCCATCTGATCGGCAGCCGGAGGATCAGCTGATTCTCCACCGCCAACAAGGGCCGTGGTACGCGCCGCGTTTCGCTTGGCAGCCCGATGGAAGACAGCGGCGTCCCTGATCTTATGCAGTCCGATCACCAGAAAGAGCTTCCAGATTTCTTCTCCATCCGGAACTTCGTAATGCCCTTCCTGAGCACGCCGGAAGAACGTTCGGAACACTGACTGCACGATATCTTCCGGATCAATCCTTGATTTCAGATCCTGCCCGGTCTGAGCCGTCGCCAGGCCATGCAACCTCCGCGCGTAGCGGAGGTACAGACGCGTCGCCGCATCCTGCTCCCCCTTGCGAAGGCGACGCAGCAACGAACCATCAGACGGCTCAGAGGCAGATTTGTCGGTCACTGGAAATTCCCCGGAACAGAGTCATATCAGGATAGACGACTCTGGTAAGGGTAGCTGCATTTCTGCCGCTGACCCGCCCTAATATCTCCAGAAATTCCGCGGATATCAGGCTTTTGAAGAACTTTGAAAAATTCCCTGGCGGATTCACGAAGCAGATTTCGCTCCTTCTGCCAGAGGACGAGACAACGCGAAATCACTCGCAATCCCGTCAGGACAGAACGAAGCAACAAACTGCTGCGTTTCACTTTTCCAACACTGCTGTTTCCTGAAGTCACCGAATCTGGAGTTCAAAATGAGCATTCTTCGTCGTGCCGTTGTCATGTTGATTGTTGCCGGAATCCTTTCCAGCGCTGCTGATGTCTTTGCCAAGGGGCCGAGAACGCGAATCTTTGCAACCCTGACCGCAACAGCCGCCGCACCAAAAGTTGCCAAAGGGAAAGCAAAATTTGACCAGTCCGCCAGCCGAACGAACTTCTCCGTTGAGGCTGAGAACCTTCGCAGTCTCAACGGTCAGACGGCCTTGATCTTTGTCAATGGTACGCAGGTCGGCAGCACTGTTATCGCCCTCGGCCGAGCTAAACTGGAATTGACCAATGAGCGAGGCGGCTCAGTTCCTGCCGTGTCAGCCGGCACAAAAGTGGAGATTAACGTTGGCCTGACAACCATCCTGAGTGGCAGCTTCTGATTCGTTGGCCAACGAAGAACGCCCCGGAGATTTCTCCGGGGCGTTCTGCATTTTGCGATCGATTTTCTTGTAAACAGCATCAACCTATTGTGGCAGGCGAGCTGTGGACACAAATGGAAATGTCCCGGTGCAGGCTCGCATGAATTCAACAAGGTCGATCTTTTCCTGGGGTGTCAGCTTGAGCGGTACAATCTTGTCACTCAGCCATTTATTCTTATCGCCACCCTTATTGTAGTGTTCGACAACTTCTTCCAGCGTCTGCAGACTTCCATCGTGCATGTAAGGAGCTGACAACGCAACGTTGCGAACGGTTGGTGTCTTAAACGCACCTTTGTCTTTTTCCACTTTGGTTTCAGCAAAGCGTCCGAGGTCTGGTTCTTTCGCAGACATGCCTATGCCAAGGTTGTGGTACTGCTCGTCAGCCAGGTTGGCTCCGACGTGACATGCTGTGCAACCGACTCGCTTGCTGAAGAACAAATCAAAGCCTCGAACAGCACTGTCTGACATCGGATTCGTCTGCACCTGAATCTGCAGCTGTTCATACTGAGCATAGGTGTCAGGAGAATCGTCCTTCAGTTCTGCAAGGTCTTCTTCTTCAAGTGACGCGAATCGCTTGTATGCTTCGTAGTAATCAAACGGTGAAGGCCCTGTCACCAGAGTGCGCTCGAAAGACGCGATGGCCTTGCCAACTCCTTCGATCGTCACCCCTTCGCCCGGAAAGACTTTCTCGAACTGCATCGCGTAGCCCGGGATACCCTTCAGAGTTTTCACGCAGGCGTCGTGAGTATTCCCCATCTCAATCGGATTCTGAATCGGACCAACGGCCTGAGCTTCCAGTGAGTCAGCTCGACCGTCCCAGAACTGTGCTCCACTCAGAATACGGTTGTAGCTTACGGGTGAATTACGTCCGCCTTTCTGCCCGTTGATACCGACGCCGGTCGCAGTGTGTCGAGAAAACCCTTCCTGCGGATGGTGGCAAGACGCACAGCTGACGGTGTTGTCAGCTGACAACCGAGTATCAAAGTACAGCTGTCGACCCAATTCAATCTTGGCACGAGTCAGAGGATTCTTGTCGAGTCCCTTAATCTGCGATTCCCCAAGATTCATGCCGAGAGGCAGGGTCACCTTCAGAGGCTCATGATTGGCAGGATTCGCCAGCCACTCTTCGATCTGCTCGTTGGTCAAAGTTCCCGTTCCCGGAATGCCCGAGGCCAGAGTATCGTCTTCCCCCAGCACAACGGTTTCTTCGGCCGAGGCCAGCGGTGCTGAAAGTGCCAGGCACAAACCAGAGGCCACACAAAGTGACCTTAAAAACGCTCTCATCATCTTTACTCCGTGAATGATCAAGTGAGTGGCCACCGCCCGCATTAATCTGAACTGCAGGAAGGAAAGCCGTACGTTCCGCAATCTGTCAGTGATTCACCGCCACCCCACAAAAGGCGACAAGTAAATCTTCAACAATCTGCCACGTCTTTTCCGCCACCGACAACTGCGTCGGGCCAGAATCTTCTGCGATTGTAGACACTCGGCCATTTCGTTCCAGGCAACGCATCCGAAAGGCAATCTCCGGAACCCATTTATCGCATCAGATAGAATGCAGCCGCACCGACCGCCGATGCCAGAACTACCAAAGTCACGACGATCGTCAGGCGGCGGCGATTGTCCTGTTCCTGAGTCAAATTAACCAGCCGCAACTGAGCTTTGCCGCCGAACGACAGCCGACTTCCATGCTTTAACTGGCAGTAAGCTTCCGCAGAGCCGTTTACATAGGTCGGGTGAATGCGAGATTCCTGGCGAAGCTGCCAGCTCTGACCGTTGAACTCAATCCAACACTGGGTCGCGTCAACCTTCTCTTCCGAGACCCGAACATCAGCGGAGTAACCAGACCCCACCAGATTCCGACTTTTCACCAGCGGAATACGTTGTTTGCCGCCCTTAAACTCCAGCCGCCAGCCAGATGGAGCAGGCCCCTTGAATGCCACTGGTCGAATCGGAGCTGTCGATGAAGGCTTTGGAGATTCCGATCGAACTGACTCTCCCGCATCCGAACGCAACGGCGGAGTCTCGACCTTTCCAAATCCACTGGTCCCTTCTGCGAAATGATGACTATTGGCCTGCAACCATCCTGTTGATGATGTAATCGACGATTTCGGTGCAGCAGCCGCTTTCTTGCCCTGACTTTCCGCCCGAGCCTTCGCCTGCTTGGCACGGAGGGTGACAAGCTCTCGGAAATCAAACGTAATCGTTTTCCGTTTGGCGTGAGGTCGCAGAGCATCTGCCACTTCGGTCATTGTCTGAAATCGTTTGGCAGGATCCTTTTCCATCATCCGCGCGACAATATCACTGACCTCACGAGGAATCTCTGGCTTCAAATCAATGACTCGCCGCGCCGGCTTGTGTCGGTGTGCATCCAGCTTGGCTTTGTTGGTCTTTTCCGGAAACGGCACATGAGCCGTCAGAGCCACGAATAACGTTGCTCCCAGACTATAGATGTCAGCTCGATGGTCGACCTTGCTGCTGTCGACGATCTGTTCCGGTGCGATGTAGTCCGGTGTTCCCAGACAGTCATGGCCAAACACCATCGACAGCGAAAACTCTTCGTCACCACCATCCTTCAGCAACGCCAGGCCAAAGTCCAGGATTCTGGCGACACCTGATTGTTCGATCAGAAAATTGGCCGGCTTGATATCGCGATGAATAATTCCCTGATCATGAGCCGACTGCAATGCTTCGGCAATCTGCAGAACGATGTCACAGGCCATCGGCCACTTGATCGCTCCATACAGAGCCACCAGTTCGTGCAGGCTGATCCCACGGACCAACTCCATCACCAGAAAGTGGACAGCACCAGTCGAATCGAGGCGATAAGTTTTGATGATGTTCGGATGAGTTAACTTCATCCCGGCCACGGCTTCCAGTTTTAACCGTGCCAACATTCCGGCATCCAAAGAATGCTCGGCCGACATCACTTTCAGAGCGACCTTGCGATCTTCGTCAGGATCTTCAGCGATGAAGACACAGCCCATCCCGCCGAAACCCAGCAGCTCGCGAATCCGATATCGATCGATCACCAGACCACGATATCGCCCCTCCAGAAGTCGCTCGGCCTGAAACGGCGTCAGCAGCTTCTCTTTGACCATGCGCCGAGCCGTCTCTTCGGCCGATGCGTCTTCATCCAGCTGCAGCTTGTCCTGCACTTTTTTGACCTGCGCAGCCGTCAACAGACCGCTCTTCGCGATCAGGTCGAAGAAATCCTGTGCTGCCACCGGCGACTGCATAGTCTGATCTCTCGATCGGCTCTGAGCCTGTTCGCCTCAAGTCAGAAAAAATCCCAAGATGAGTGATCAAGGTCCGGAGACCAGGGTGCATCCAACGAAAAAGGCTTGCAAATTACGAAAAGTGCTGAGGGGAACAGGCTAACATCCGCTGTACAGAAAGCCAAATCTCAAATTGGCGGGTTGCCGATGATCGGGGCTGAAAAGTCCGCACTTCCGTCATCAACGGCACCGAAATGCGGGTTTGGATGAGACCGGTGATCGGACCTGGGTTCACAGACCGGCACATTCCAAAGATCTTCTTGATCCAGCTTCGCCTGGTCCACGTTTCGCTGAAAGGCTTCCCCCCTGACACGCCTTTCAACTTCGTTGCGAAACTCGTCCATGTCCCAACTCTCACCTCCGGAGGTCGTCGTTGAAGCAGATCATCTTTGGTGCGCTCATGGGTGGCGATGGATCATCAGAGATGTCAGCTTTCAGGTGCTGAAAGGGGAAATTGCCGTTTTGGTTGGTGTCAACGGGGTCGGCAAAACCACTCTTCTCTCTAACATCGCTGGTGCGGTCTCACCCGCACGAGGATCTGTTCGTGTCTTCAATAGTCCCCGTCGGTGTTCGGTGGAATCAGAGCGAGCCGCCCGCAGAAGAACTGTCTTTCTACCTGATCAGGCATGGTTGCCCGGTTCTATGCTTGTTCGTGAAT
>JBILXT010000564.1:0-4026 GCA_044378235.1 Planctomycetaceae bacterium | reverse complement strand
CCATGAGACACCGTTGCCGGCGGACTCCAAAGAACGCGAGGTGATTCTGTTTCGTGTGATCTCGGATCTGTTTGGGAACTCACCAACGCCCGAAGAAGCTGCAGGATTCCTTGCGGACAATTCGCCGCAGGCCGTCGAGAATCTGGCGAAGGTGCTTTCCGGACGGACCTGGCACACGTCCGTCGCCGGGCCGATCAAAAGCGGAGAAATCAAAATTCACGTTCTGCCTGAAGATCCCGAGGCTGCAACTCGACCTCGCATCGCGACGAACCCGGGCCACTACAATCTTGGTGAGGAAGTGCGATTCGTCGTATCACGTCGTCCAATCGGCGAAACACTAATGAACGAAGCCGACCTGATCTGGTATCCGCCGGGACAGGACAACGTCCCGACAAAGGTATCGTTACCGAACGGCTATGACACATGGGCTGCAGGCTGGTTGCCGGGCACGACAATCCTCTGGGTGAGCCAGGCCGGTTTGCTTCGCAGTTACGATTTCACGGACAACGCTGCCGTGAAGGAAACTCGCTACGAAGGCGACCAGATTGCGACTGCAGCGATTCCTGCGACTCTGGATGCGGCACTTCGAGCTGCGATCGTCGCGACAGAAAATGGAAAGGAACAACCTCGGCGCCCGGTCGGTCCACCGGCTGCAATGAAGGACGAAAGCAAGGACGACAACGCCGCGGTGAAAGAACCAAAACATGATGTGTCCAAACTAATGATGGAACAATGGAGGCCCCTCGCACGTTCGGACGGAAAGATCCCAGGAGCGACCGTGGGATCACTGAGAACCCATCTTGAAGAGTACTCGATCGCATTCCCGAAGCTTCGCCCGTTGCTTGACCGACTGGATGCGAACCGGGACTGGCCGGAAAGCGAAGTCATCGCTCTGTTGGACGAAATCACCAACATCGCGCCGAGCGGAATGCCGTTAAACGAAAGGCTCAATCGGTACTTCGTTTCAGAGCCGGAAAATATCGAGCCTGGTCAGCCGCTTCCTCCGGAACTCGGCAATGTCGCCTGGGGTGAAACTCTGGAGAACGGACTGCGCGCGGCGTGGCTGCTTGATCCGACGACCGAAGAATACATGCTCGGCTCCGTTGTTAAGACACGCCTGTTGATACAGAATTCCGGCGCAGCGCCGGTGATGTTTATTCTGCCGATGTTCACGTTGCCGGATCGGGCGAAAGTCAGCGGAGGCAAGATTCACGAGATTCCCTTTGCGCGAGTCTTCAAACTTAAACGCGTGCGACTTGATCCGGGGCAGTATATTGAGGTTGCAGGATTCACGGCCGCTCTTCAGGATTCAGGTGATCTCAGCCAGGCTTCCACTGAGGCCGTGATTGTCGCGAAGCCCGGAGATGAACTGCAGCTATCGTATTCGGTCGATCTGTCGACAGAGATCCTGCAACAGCCGGACGAGTTGAAGGATCCGGTGGCCATTCGGCTGCGAACCATCGCGAATCGAGTGGCGGAGGAAGCTCCTTTGCCTGAGTCTGCGACGGATCGCGAACTTCTGCTGCGTCATGTGATGGCCGACATGTTCGGTGAACCACCGTCGGCGGAAGAGATCGCCACGTTTGTTGACGACAAATCACCCGATGCGCTGACTCGACTCGTCGAACGAATTCAGGCTCGGCCTGCGCTTCGATCTTTCGTGGGCGAATTGACCACTGGCGTGGCAACCATTCGAGTCATCGGCAAGGTGGTTGACGAGACGGCCATAAGTTCGAAACAGGAATCGGCCGTAACACCCAAACATGTCGCGACAGCTTCCTTAGTTGCGAAGTGGCAGCGCTTCGCGCGCACGGATGGGCGTATTCCAGGAGCAGTGCTCGGTACGGTGCGAGCTCGGATCGAGGATTTCATTAAACAGTATCCGAAAGACGATGCGACGGCCGCATTGACGGAATTGCTGCCGAGTTACGATGTGAGTCATGACTGGGAACCAGCGGAAGTGATCGCGTTGCTCGATAAAACCGCGGACCTGCATACCGCGCCGCTGGGCTGGGCCGATCTTCCGCTGGAGTTCGGCGATATGCATTGGGTGAAATCGGGATCGCCTCTGCCGGAGTCACTCAGCAAAGTCGCCTGGGGCGCGCCCGCCGAAAACGGTCTGCGAGTCGCCTGGG
The DNA here is from genome assembly GCA_044378235.1 of Planctomycetaceae bacterium. GTDB lineage: Bacteria > Planctomycetota > Planctomycetia > Planctomycetales > Planctomycetaceae > SXXK01. The sequence continues at coordinate 1,891 of JBILXT010000564.1, read as the reverse complement.
TGCTCGAGCCTCCTGCGGAATCGTATGCAATTGGTACTGTGTTGAAGTCACGCGTTCTGATTCATAACAACGGACTACGTCCAATTTTTTTCCTCACGGAAACATGGCATCAGACCGACGAACATCAGGCACGTGACGCCGATGGGCAGGAAATCAAAGTCGGCAGTACCTGGTATTCCGGCATTACGCCAATGGCAACGTTTCGATTAAACCCTGGCGATTACGTGGAGATCAACGGCCATGGCATCGGAATCGGTGCCGGGGAATATCGCGAAGAACGCAGTACAGGCAGCGTCGGTGCGTGGATTGAAGCCAAGGTCGACGACAAAGTCCATTTCACCACAACGGTTCGCTTTGATCAGCAGGGCTGGACTCGCCCCGATGATCCGCAGGATCCCGAGGAACTGCGCAAGATCAATATCGCTGAGCGGGTTGCGTTAGAATCTCCGTTGCCGGGTTCCGCAGCGGATCGCAAACAGTTGATCACTCGTGTCACGAACGAAATCTTTGGCGAAGATCCGACAGACGCCGAGGTCAACGATTTTCTGAACGACGCGTCGCCCGAAGCCCTGACGAATCTGACCGTTCAGCTGCAGAAGCGAGAATATCTTCCGTTGTTCCAAGGGACATTGGCGACTGGTGAAACGATCTTCAATGTGCTGCCCGTCGATCCCGACGCAGCAACAAAGCCACGTCGCGCCATTGCGCCGGGACGTTATGTGCTGGGAGACTCCGTGCAACTTGCAGTGCAGCAGGTCACGAGTGTCGAGCGATTCGGAGCGCCGCAAGTTCGTACCAACAATGCAAAGATTCTGTTCCTTTCGCCGGATCCCAAAGTCGAATCGCCGCACGCACCGTACGAAATTCGGTTGCCGGACGGCTTGGCGAATTATGCGATTCTGTGGACTCGTGATTCCGGTCAGTTGTTCGTTGTCGAACCCGGCAGCGTGCGAATGATCGACTTTACGAACGCGGCCGACGTGAAAGAATCCCAGTCGAAGTTAGACCTTGCCCCCGAATATCGAGCGTTGATCCCGGAATCGCTGCACAAGAATCTCGAATGAATATAGGATGTTGTCGCTGCGAACCGGATGAATTCAAGTAGTGTCATCCCGGCTGTATTCGAAACACAACGAAGCATTCAGCCCCGGTTCCTGCCCACGCAGGTCAATTTATGCACGAACAACTGTTTATCGACGCATTGGCGGATAATTCCGCCGCACTTTCCCTACGAGCTGAAAAGCTCATACTTGGTTTGGCAGAGGGCAAGGCCGTTATCACATGCCGTGACCTTGCCTTGGAACAGTTTGCACGAATGGGTCTGTGTGAACTGAAGGCTGAAGTCATTCCGCGGCCTGGTTCGTATCGCTACTGGGGCGGAGAAGATGCAGATCAGCTCTATACGTCTTTCGACCAGGTGTCGTGGTCGGTTAGCTGGAATGAGCACGCGATTACAGTGGTGCATCTCGAGTGGCAAAACAGCTGTGGCGGCGACCAGCGAGATTGGGTGATCGCAGAATCAGTCGAAGTGGCCGAAGCCTTTGTTCTGGACGTATGCCGCAAGACACATGAACCAGGCAACGCCATTCTCGTTTTCTCAGGCGGGCGATGGAATCGAAGCGAGGCACTCTACAACGCCACTCAATCAGCCTCGTTCGACAATCTGGTACTTGCCGATGATTTGAAGACAACCATCCGCGAAGATTTTACTCGCTTCCTTCAATCCGAAGACCGGTACAACCGTCTGGGTATTTCGTGGCGTCGTGGCGCATTGCTGATTGGTCCGCCGGGCAACGGCAAGACGCATTGCGTTCGGGCATTGGTTAAAGAACTGGCGGTGTCCAGCTTATACGTTCAGAGCTTGAGCCATCAGTACTACACACCCGAGCAA
>JBILXT010000175.1:0-14252 GCA_044378235.1 Planctomycetaceae bacterium | reverse complement strand
CCTGACACTGTCGATGATCATGACGGCTGTTGTGTCTCTGATTCCACAGCCGGAGCCACCTCAGCTGCTGACTGTCGAAAAAACGCCCTTCAAAATCGAGATCACAACGAGCGGCTCGCTTGAACCACTGCGAACAGAACGAGTGATCTCGCAATGCCAGTGGACAGTGCAGATCCTGAGTCTTGTTCCGGAAGGCACCTGGGTCCGGAAAGGTGATATCGTCTGCGTCCTTGATTCTTCTGAAATCGAAGAGTTTCGACGCACTCGCGAAGTTTCTCTGATAAAAGCACAGTCGTCCCTGGAGGCTTCTCGTCAGCAGGAGGAGATCATTCGTGCTGCTAACGAACGACGACTGGCAGAGGCCGAACATCTGCTGCAGAACGCCGAGATGGATTTGCACGAGTACACAAATGGGACTCATCCAAATGCCGTGCGGAAGCTTGAGGATGATATCAGCATTAACGAAGATCGATTGCAGTCGATCGAGTCGGATCTGCAGTTTGCGGAACGCATGTGGATGCTGGGATACGCAAGCCGCCCTGAGGTCAATACTGAGTCACTGAAGGCGACGACTCAATCGGAACAGTTGAGAAGATTAGAAGCCCAAAAGAACCTGCTGGAGCAGTTTACTCACCCTCGTCAGGATGTCCTGATGAAACATCAGTTGACGAATTCGCGGCTCAATGTGATTCGCACAGAACTTGCAAATTCGCTTGCGCTTTCCAGAGCAGCTTTGGCGGAACTGTCCGACGAACGGCGTCTGGCAATTTACGAGCTTTATGCGAAGGCAGCGACTGACAGTATCAAAGCCTGCGTCCTGCGTGCTCCTCGCGATGGCCAGGTGCTGCATTGCAATAACTGGCATCTGCGAAGTCGCGGCATCAAGACGATCGAAGAAGGGAAGTCGGTTTATTTCTCGCAGCCGGTTTTCGAAATTCCCGATCAGGATCATCTGAGAATCAGTCTTCCTCTGAACGAATCTCTGATCACAAGAGTTGCCGTCGGGGAAGAGATCACTGTTCGACCAGTAGGTTTCGAGGCATTCGATGTGCCTGCCGAGATTACTCGAATCTCACCCTATCCCGTTGTGCGAAGTTCGTATGCTCCGGATTTGAAAGAGTACTTTCTGGATGCCGTGCTGAAACCGGACGCTGCTCAGCAGGAGTTCCTGCATCCTCGCATGGAGGCGGAAGGGATCGTTACGGTTCTCGACAGGAAAAAAGCGATCAGCGTTCCTAAGGAAGCAGTGGCTCGCTGTGGTGGCGTGAACGTCGTGCTGATGAAATCTGGTGAGGATTTTCTGCCCTGTCAGGTGACTCCCGGCGAAGTTTCTGAAGGCAAAGTTCTGATCGAGTCAGGGCTGCATGAAGGCGACCAGATTGTGGCGTCGATCTCCGAGCTTCAACGTGAACAGCTTCAACAGCAATTGCTGAAGCCACTGGGGCTGGAACTAAACTGAGGCCTGTTCAAACGCGGCACAGGCTGTCATCTGTCTCAGCGTTTTTGAAGCAGCGGAAGATTCCAGACGGTGATACGTCCATCTTCGCCGGCCGAGGTGAGTTCATTAGTGGCCGAGACCGTCAATGATGTGATCGGCCCGAGATGAGCCGTTAATTCTTCATCGGTGAAGAATCTGTAGGCTTCATACGCTACCGGAGCAGCACCCGGCAGTTTGTTCTTCCAGTTCCACAGAATGAGTGAGCCATCCTGTCCGCCCGAAACAAGGTATGGAGTACCTTCGACAAATCTCAGAGCATTGATGCCCCCGGCCGCGTGCCCTGAAAAACTGCATTCGATGTGATCGGCGAACAAAAGTGGCTGGGCGGACTTTGCTGCAGTTGTGCTATCGGCTGCGGTCTCCGTTGCTGGTTGTGTTGATGTTATTTCTTCGGTACGAAGCACCCAGCCAATGCTCTCTTCGGTTCCTTTGATGTATCCAGCCACTGCAACGAACTGCTTGTCCGCGGTCACATCAATCGTGGAGAGTTTCACGGACGGGTTACGGCCAGCAGACATGAACCTCAGATTGGTTCCATCGGCCTCCGTCATTCCAATCAGTCCCTCGTTGCTTACAAAAGCGATTCCCGTGGCATCGTGAAACCACTTTACGGATGCGATCGCGGAGTTGACTTTTGCCACATCTTTCACCTTCAAAAGTGTCTGTTCAGGCACGGACCATTGCCACAGCAGGATTTGTCCGTCTTCGCCCGCAGTAATAATCTTTGACGACTCGACCGGATTCACCGCAATGCTTGTTATTCGTCCGGTATGTGCTTTCTGCAGATGGAACAACGGTCGTCCAAATGAATCTCCGGACGGATTCCCGTCAAAGGCTCGAAGAGATTCCCCTGCTGCCAGAATCAGTGGATGGTCGGCCAAATCAGCGCAAGCCACTGTTGTGATTGGATATGGACCGCGAAAACTGACAAGGTGTCGTCCAGTCGTCAAATCCCAGAGTGAAGCCATTGTGCCGTCGAATATAATGACCCTTTCCAACGTTGGTGCTTCTCCACTGCCGGGCCGTTCCAAAAACTGAGCGTCACTGGCACCAGAACCACCGGAAGAGAAAACTCGCGTAACTTTCCAGGTGTTCGCATCAAAGATCTGTACGACTCCATCAGCACAAAGCAGCACACGTTGGGAATCGGCTGACCACTGCGCCGACGTCAGAGTTGATGGCTTCTGACCTGAAACCGATGCAGGAACAATTCGCTTTCGAGATTCGGGGGCGGCAAGTTGCCAGTAATCAAGATGATACTTCGATGTTTTTTGCTTACGGTCTGTTTCGACGGAAATCACCAGTATCCGGGTCTCATCCGGCGAGACGGTCATCTGTTCGACTGGCGTCTTTTCGCGTTCAAAGCTGGCGACTCGCTCAAGCCGGTAAGCAGCCTGCACGGGATTCACTTCCTTCTCGTCATCGGAGGCGACTTCAGCGGCAGCATCAGTTGTATCACTTTCTGAATTCGGCGCGACAGACCATCTCGCAACTTTGCCATCGAGACCGGCGGACAAAAGTGAGCCATCGTTGAGCCAGATCAATGATGTAATGATGGTGTCTTTGCCATGAGCTCGCAGGCGGGCCTGTCGCTGAGCTGTTTTGGAGTCCCAGACCGTGATAATTCCGTCGCGTCCTCCGGTGGCAATCTGACGACTATCCTTCGAAACCGAAATGGCGGTAATCTCTGACCGATGGCTTCCTTCGAGATGAATAGATGCTTTCGGAATGACCGAAGATAAAAGATCGGCGAGTTTCCAGATGCTGCATCGCCCGGTCTTCGTTTTTTTATCGTCAGTGAGACCCGAAGTCACCAGAAACTGGCCATCAGGGGATGCCGCAAATGTGTTCACGAGGCCCAGTCCGGAGATAACCTGCTGCTGACCTCCCAGACGGTGGCTTGCGTTCTGCATGTTCCAAAGTCGCAGACTTCCATCGAACCCCGCGGTTGCCAAAATAGATTTGTCTGGCCCGATCTGCAGCATGCGAGAAATATTGAACTCATGTCCCTCCTGAAATCGTTCCGCATCCAGCATCGTGGAATTCCCTGACGGCCCCGTGATGACGGATCGCGACACGGTATCCCAAACGACAATCGAGCCATCATCAGCGCCCGAAACCAGTCGTTTTCCATCAACACTGTATTGGACAGATCTGACAGATCCGCGATGAACCGAAAGGTCCGCATTCAAAACGAACGATTCGCCACTTTCGTCTGCTCCAGAGGTACGCTGGTCGTTTGAACTCGTAAGATCGACATTCTCGACCACTCCTGGCTGCACAGGCATCACACAGAAGACGGCTTGGCCACGAGTTGATCGCAGCTGCGAAAGATTGAATGCTTTGCGAATCTCACGACTATCTTCTTCGAGAGTTTGCAGATCCCAGAGGCGACTAAATCCATCAGCACTTGTCGATGAAATCTGTGAGGCCTCCGTATTCAGAAAACCGGCCTGCATGACTCGCGCACCGTGGCCACGGAGATACCTTCTGAAGGTCAACGTGGCTGTCTGATCATCCGCTCCCGCAATTGACCAGACCCCAATCCGACGATCATCGGACGCGGTCAGGAACTGCGTTCCGTCAGCGGACCATTGCAGGTCATTGACCGGACGCGAGTGATGCGACACCAGCCAACTCATTTTTTTCTCGGCTTCCAGATCTGCCGGCTGAGAGAAAGGGAACTGATTATTCGAGCCGTCCGGACTGGTCGAGTTCGCTTTCAGTACAAAGAGACTGCCATTCGTTCGATTGCTGACAACCAGAAGCTTTCCGTCAGGAGAAACAGATAGCCCTGAGGCAGGATAATTGTGAGTTCGACTTACTCGAAGTTGCCCCAGTCGCTGCAATGATGACTGATCTTTATCCGCGGCAACGCGATAGGCCAAAACCTCTGAAGACTGCCCGCCACGAACGCCGGCGTAAACAAAGTCGCGGCTGCCGGGGATCAGAGCAAGATCGACAATGCTCGTATTGGCCTTCATGTCAGCAAGGATTTTCCAGTCGGAAAGTTGCCAGACAATGATATGGCCGGAAACGTCAGCCGTCACAGCCAGCTCATTGCTCACATCAATTGCTTTGACCTGCGCTGAGTGACCCGCCAGCTCTTTGGCGTCAGCCTGTCCCGCCTCCCAGAGATGAAGCTTTTCCCCGGCCGCGATCAACAGTTCATTGGGCGAAACGAACACCAGTTTCTCAATTGGCCCCTGCAATTGAAGACGATGCAGAATTGTTTCAGGCCACGCCATGCCTCCGGCGGGATTGTTCATCACCACCACAAGTCCCGACAGATCTCCCTGGGCCAGCAGTTCGCCACTGGAATTCATCGCCTGCGACTGTACCGGAGCTTCTGTCGGCCGCGCTCGTTTCAGCAATTGATCTCGCTGAGCACGCAGTTCAGCCGTTCGCTGGACACGAACGACTTCGGGGAGAGACGACAGAACCTCGCCCTCAAGCAGCCGATTGATTGCGCGTAACGCATCAGCAAAATTCTCGTTCAATGTCAGACCGCGAATTTGTTGACTCTGGATCTCAACTTCCGCGATGTCTGCAGCTGTTTCTGCTTTCTCCTGTTTAACAATGGCGGCGGCGGTTGCGGCTTCCGCCTTGTCCTGCTGTTCTTTGGCAAGCAGGACTTTCGCGTCAGCAGCTTTTGCATTCTCGATTGCGACTTCAGCTTTCTGATTGGCCTCTTCCGCTTCTACTTTGGCCTTCGTGGCATCCGCCTTGGCCATATCAGCGTTCATTTTTTCTTTTAACGCCAGCATTTCCGCAGCATCGGCTTCCATTTTGGCGACCGCGGCCTCTTTTGTGGCCGTGTCGGCTTCAGCTTTAGCGACAGCGGCTTCCTTCCGGGAATCTTCGGCTTCGGTCTTAGCAACAATCGCTTCTTTGCTCGCAACGTCCGCCTCGGCCTTGGCAACTTCCGCTTCGGCCTTGGCAACTTCCGCTTCGGTTTTGGCAAGATCAGCAACTTTTTGTGCTTTCGTCGCCTTCGCGATTTCTTCCCTGGTCACCTCCTCCAGATTGGTGATGATCCCATGGTCATTGATGGCTTTGGCACCTAATACGGCGACGCACAATAGCGCTGTCAGTGCGGTCCACTTGATGCTTGATCGAACTCTTCGGGCATTCCGAAGTTTGCGCGCGATCGCTACGAACTCAGCATCCGATTCTTGTGTTGCCACCTGCAAACCAAGATCATAGTCACCTTTGCTGGCGGCCAGATTTGCATACAACAGGCGAGTCGTTCGCAAGCCGTTTCGAGCCAGCCCATTCTGCGGCCAGGTTCTTAGAGCCTCTTCGTAGAGTGCGGCCGCTGTCTGGCACGTGTGATAATCGCGTTCTTTGTTCGCCTGACTATCAACAAGTTCTGTCGCACGGGCGCTCAGACGACGACTCTCCTCATGACGCTGGTAGTTTCGGACCGCAAACTGAAATTCCAGAACACTCCCGAATCGCTCCTCCGGATTAGTTCTCATCGCCTTCATTGCGATTTCAAGCAACTCGCCCGATTCTGTCGTCGGCCGAATCACGTTTTGTCGCAGCACATCGTCGATCACCTTCCAGATATCACTCCGAGCTTCTTTCTTCTCCGACCGAGGAAACTCGTGAGGTGGAAGTCCCGTGACGATTTCATACAGAATCGCCCCCAACAAATAAATATCACTGCACTCGCCGATGGCCTCCGGAGGGCCGGACCAGAGTTCTGGCGACATATAAGCCGGCGTGCCTGCTCCAAACGACGCCACCGGCGATCGAAAGTTCTGTTCGGCGGCATGAGGTGCAGGGACTGCAAGACCCCAATCCAGCACCAGCACTTCCCCAAACTCACCCAACATAATGTTTTCAGGTTTGAGGTCTCGATTAATGACTCCATGGTGATGCGCGTACGCGATCGCGTCGCATACTTTGTGCAGCACATCAAGGTTCTCGGCCAGCGACATCGTCGTAACACGCCTGTTCCACGGAATGCCGTGAACACGCTTCATCACATAATAGGGCGTCCCTTCACCCGTCTCGGCCAGTTCGTGAATTGGAATGATGTTGGGGTGAACCAGATTCGCCGTTACCAGGGCTTCCGACAGAAACATTTCACGCTTCTGCCGATCTGCTCGAGAAACAGCTTTTGAGGACTTCGATTTCCCAACGGTTCCGGAAAACGCATTGGCACCAGACTTAAGGGTCTTGATTGCCAGTTCTCGATTCAATGATCGCTGTCGAGCAACATAGACGACACCCATGCCGCCTTCTGCCAGCTTCTCAACGATCTCAAAGTCTGCATCAGCAGTCTGTGTGAAGTTTCCGGACCCTGATACCGGCCGCTTTCGGATCGTAATCAGTTCGTCAAGACTTGAGTTCTCCGACGAAGTCCAGATCTGTGATGAGACCTTGCTACCTGCTCCCGTTCCTCCCCCGGTTCCGCCGGGCTGGGAGTTGGACTCGTTGCCCGATCCCGTCCCTGAACCAGACTGTGATGAATTTGAGTTTGAACCTGTGGGAGCGCGCACTCCGCTTTGGGATAGTCCGACTGTTGTCTTGCCAGGTCTCGGGGCTGACTTCCGTTGAGCCGCGATCGTGGCATCTGGTCGCTCCCCTCTCTCTGCTGCAAGACCTTCACCGGACCGGTTGATGATCGTCGAAGTGTCTGCGATTTCCTCGGGATTCTGAGCAATCACTGTCCCGGAGAACGAATCACCCTCAATGACTTCGTTACTTTGATCGGGAACCACGGTCGCCGAACTGTCTTCAGAAGAATTCTCCTCAGCTGAAAAACCAATAAAGGTGGTGTCGGCTCTGTCGATCCCGGGTTCTTCTTCTGGCTCACTATTCGTGGGAACGAATGTGGCCGTGTCGGCATTCGAGGTGCCATCGTCAAATCGCTGAGAGTCGAACTCATCATCGTCATCCGTCGGCAAGGGCATCCCCGTAATCGTGGCGCTATAGTCCGGCTCCTCTTCACGAGAAACTGCGGGAGATTCCGGCACGAACGTGGCATCCATGTTCATGGATTCATGATCACGGGACTGCTCACCACCTGATTCTGAATTCGACTTTTTGGATGGATCAGACATCGGAAGAACCTCGAACTTGAAGATCAGAACCTGGTGATGAGTGTTTTCTCTGGAAACGAGCTGCACGCGAGAACGTACTTTGGGATGTCGATGATTCCTGTTGTCGTTTGCGGAATCGTCGCACCATTAATCCCACCACGGCTCCCGAGGAGGGATTCAGGATATCAGAAGCCGGCGTTGATGTTTCCTCTTCTTCCATCGTGATGCCAGAGACGGCGAGGGCCGCAGCGCCGGCTTCTGATTGTGCCTGCTGACTTGCCAGTTCAGATGGGGAAACGTCAGCATCAATATTGGCCTGCGGGATCTCAGGATCCTGTTTCTCTGGAATCGTTTCTGATTCGGCAGGCTGTTCAAACGGAAGATCTTTCAATTGTTGAGTCGAACTTCCTTCAGGGACAGACTCATGCATTGTGCCGGGTTGTCCGCCTGAGATTTCAAACTCAACGATCGGCCGTTCAACTTTCTGTCCGGCGGTTTCCGAGATCAACCAGATCTCGTATCCCGCTCCGTCCTGAAGCTCAGGATTCTGCTCGACGAATTTCTCAAACGCTTCGCGTGAAGAGATCAGGCTGCTGTCTGTGATGCGTTCAATCACGACTTCTGCCGGTCCATCAGTTTCATATTGTCGACGAATCTGAAAATAAACCTCGGTGGAGAATACACTCCCACCAACAGCCCCGCCTCCGAATTCCGCGGTGCTCTGCGCTGACACTGCGGCCTGATTCTCAGGTGGCGCCACGTTAAACGGACGATCCGCACGAGGCACAAAGGTGTTGGTAAACAGCGCCGGGGGGGCTGGCGTGGTTGTGGGGATCTTGAACTGTGCGATGCCGTTTTCAAAGATGTTGGGTTTGGTTAGAAAATTGTCCGTTGAGGCAATATCTCGGCCAGGAACGATTTGTGATTCATTAGACTGGGTAATCTTCGAACCTTGTAAGTCGATCGATTCGTGATGCGAAACCGAAAGATCGATCACGATCGTTGTAGTATTTTGGACCTTCTGAAACAGGGAGTAATCGTCCGCAGTGTAAAGGTGAGCGATCCGATTGAGTTCGCCGCCGGTGGCGATCAAAAACTGCTGAGTTTGCTCTGAACGCAACGGATGCTTTAGTCGAAACTGCAAGGCGAGGTCATCCATCGTCGGATGATTATTCGTCGGCGGATCGACTTCATTTACCGGATCACGCCAGTCAAGATCGATCTCCAGATTCTCTTCACCTGTTATTCCAATAACGAGATCAAACGCATTGATATAAGCATTTCTGGCATTCCAAAGCACTGTTTGGTTGTCCAGCGTCACGGGAAGCGGGCTGGAAACGAACTCAAAGAATGCCGTCCCCGCCATTCCAGCTTCCGGACGCGGGCCAAACTTCTTCGCGACGCCACCATCTGTGCTAATAATTACATCGGCAAGAATTGAGATCACACCAGCGTTGTTTCCGCCATTGCTGTTATCTGCGCCAGCGATAAGTCTGATCTGGTCGTTAGTTGTCGGCAGAGAGCCTGTTACATCGTCCGTGCTGATCTCAATAGTACGTTTATCTGGACGGCTGAGTAGAATGTTCCCGTCGATCGACTCAATGTGGATCGACTCATCACGGGCAAAACCAGGCTTGTATCGGGAAGTAATGTCAGCGTGCAGGCCGATATCTTTCGTTGCAATCAGCGTGATATCTGCTCCGAAAGAACGAATTGTTGCCGCCTGATTAATGGTATCCGACGAATATAACGTGATATTGCCTCGGTTTGTTGACAGAGGCGCGTTGATGGTGATGCCTTTTGGCGAAGTAGCACCTTGAGAATTACCATTTGCTGTGAAACTCAACTCGCCATTGCCGGATGTGCGAACCTCTGCCTTAATGTGGATCGCACCGTCTGCGTCAAGGTCGACTCGCCCCAGGTTTCCAATGATCGTGCCATTGACCAGTATCTGCCCGTCGATCTGCCCTCCTGCCTGTAGTCCGATGCGGCCTCGCCCAGTCGAGGATATCCCGGCATCATCACGCCCCCCTTCCACAGTGATTGATCCATTGATCGTTCTGATGGCTAATGCTCCATTTCCGGTCGATGTGAGATCCTCCAGTCGCTCTATCGTACGTGTCTGAAAAACGCTTGATATCGTGCTGTTAAATGCCACCTGCATTGGGTGAGCCAGTAAGACGGTAACTTCAGATACTTCATCGATACGCACACTGTCCGTCTCAAGAATGAAAACTCCGGTACGTGTCGCAGCTGCGATAATGTCGACAGTCGATTCCAGCGAGTCCTCAGCCGTTCCCGCCTGCCCTGTGGTTGCACGCAAATTCAAGGTATCCGCATCAATGTTTATATCACCGCCATTTGCGTCTAGAATGTCGCCCTCGGCCGTCAGGGCAATGTTCTTCGAATGAAGCTCACTGAGGGTCATGCTGCCGTTTACTGTCTTCGCAATCAGTTGCTCACCCAATGCCGACACTTTGGTCCCACTTGCCATGGTCCAGTCCCCATGAGCCTCAACCAGAACATCACCGCTGGTTGCGATAACGTTACCTGTCTCAGACTGCAGGTAGTCCTCGACCGCCAGAATACCGATACTTCCTGAACTGCTGGTCATCTTTCTCGTCTGGCTTACACGATGCATCGAATCGATCAGAATGTCACCCGCTGCGGTTCGAATCTCTCCGTCTACACTTACTCCATCAATATGGCCTGCCAGTGACTCGACACGTGTATTTTCAGCTCTCAGGTATACGGTTCCCGAACCGCCGGTAAGGATTTCCGCATTGATATCGATGTCGTCTGCCGCTGAGAGTGTGATATGTCCTGTGACGCTCTCGATCACACTATGAACGATGACATCCCCTCCATCACCCAGTGCCTGAAGCAACACGTTGCCGGTGCCGTCAGCAAAAACACCGACGCCGTCTCTATCGCCATCAGCTACGGTAATTGTGCCACGAGTGCTGAGTACCTTTACCGGACCGATATTCGTCGTAACCAGATCGCTCAACGAAGAGTCTGTCTGCGTCGATGTGCTGCTGTTGAAGTTCGCCTGTTGAACAGCAATTTCGCCCGTCGACTGGATTGTCACTCCATCCATTTCACGCAGGTAGATTCCATCGGCTGACTGGGCCGCCAAAGTTGCAACCTGAAGATCCAGAGCATTCAAGTTGGTTGTTGGGGTGCCATTGCCAGTGTCTGTGCCGCCGATGATTCCGACACGGTTTCCGTCCAGGGAAACCATGCTGCCATCCTCGGAAATGTCCGCATCTGCCACTATTCGCAAGGCTTCGGACTGAATATTGAGTGCACTGCCGTTGTTGTCCAGTACAGAACGCTCGGCGTTCAGGCTGACATCACCAGTACCGGCATTGATCAGCCCCAGCTGAATGTCTGATTCATTGTCTGCAACAAGACGAACGTTACCGCCACCGGTCGTGATCGAGGTCCCATTCGCCATGACGATTCCGCTGACCCCGTCCGTGGCATTGTTCTGAGATCGCAGGTAAACCGTCCCCGAGCCACTCGTTGCCACGTCATCTGTCAAATTCACGTCATCGGCGGCATTCATTGTGATATGCCCGCTGCCACTTCTCACTTCGGAATTCATGACAATATCGCTGCCGCCTCCACGCGCCTCAAGCAGAACAGCGCCAGTGCCACCAGCGGCAACTCCAACGGCGTTCGATGATTGAGAAACACCATTGCCGCCGTCTTCGATCATGATTGTTCCATTTTCAGCCAGCAACTTGATGTTACCGCCTCTGGTAGTCGTCAGATCGCTTAATCCGCTCAGACGCTCTGTCAGCAGCACATCACTCAAGGTACTGTTGAAGTTGACTCGGCCAGAGGTTACGTTCACTGAGATTGCGGCAACGTCTCTGACGACAACGGAACCGCCAGAACTCACTTCTCGCACGTAAATCCCAGTGCCGGATCTCGCAGCGAGGTTAGTCACCTCAGTATCGATGGCATTCAGATTCGTACCGGAGTCACTGGCTGAATCAGCGTCTCCAATCTCATCGACAGCGATCATTCGCAGATTCGTTGCCCGAATGTTGGTCGCTTCGGACACGCGCGTATCACGGAGATCGGCTCCCGCATTCAACGAGACGTTCGTCGCCTGCAACAGGCCAAGAGAAATATTCTGCCCCGCCGCAAGAATCATTTCTCCTCCGTCGGCCTTCGTCTCAGCAGTCGCGGCCATTGAGATATTCTGACCGGAGACCATCAGAACATCGCCGCCCGCGGTGATGTTTCGATTCTGCTGGAGATCAATGCCAGCATCAACGCCTATGTTGGCCGACGTGGATTCCAGATCGGCGTTCAGTGTCACATTCTGCCCCGCCCGCAACAGGATATCTCCTGAGGTCGTTTTGATCCCTGTGATATTGGCATCCGCATCAGTCAATGTGATTGATCCACTCGTCGCCTCGACCAGTATCCGCCCTGCCCCGCCAGTGACAATATCTCGTGTGATGCTGATTGAGTCGGCCGCTACCACATTGACGTGGCCTGTTCCGCTCATGACGTCCGAGTTCAGGATGAGGTCGCTGCCTGTGCCGCGAGCTTCCAGCAGAACATCACCAGTTCCATTGGCAGACACAGCCAGACTAGCCAAGTTTCCGCCATTCACCGTGAGCGAGCCGTTCAGGGTGACGACCTTGATCGGACCGTTATTCCGGGTCGTCAGATCTTCCAGCATCCCCGTACTTCGTGCCTGAGAGACATCCGTCGTTGTGCTCTTGAAATTTGATCGCACAGGATCGTCGACTGACACGTTGACTTCTTCAATAGCATCGATCGTCAGACTATTCGCTTCTTCAATGTAGATACCCGTTCCCGCCACTGCGGCCAGCGTCGAGATCTGCGTATCAATCGCATTGGTGTTGGAAAGCGGTGTTCCGTTCGATGCATCACTATTGCCAATAAGCCCTCCGGCTCGGAGGCTTAGAGACGTTCCGTCAATATTCAAGGTCGTACTGTTTGCATCACTGATGTCGCTCCCAGCTGTCAGTGCTGTTCTTTCCGAATTGATCCGGCCCAGGGCAATATCACCCGTGAGGGCCTTTCCATCAAAATCGCCCCCACCTGCGATAATGACTGTGCCGCTCGACATCGTCCAGTCTGTGCCGGCCTCGATCAGAACATCTCCAGCGACCGTCGTAATGTCTCCACTGCTCGATTGAACAATCGCCAGACTCGCGATCAACCCCACATCGCCATTCACTGATTCAATAGCGGCCGTCTGACTAATCCCTTGAGTCGAAGTGATTAACACATCACCGTTCTCGGTTGTTACCGCGGCATCGATGCTGACTCCGGCACCATTCATGTAAACTGTTCCTGAACCACCTGTACTGAGAGATGAATTCAGGTTGACATCATCAGTCGCGTTCAATGTGACGTGCCCACTGCCGCTGGAAATCGCCGCATTCACAACCACGTCGCTTCCCGCGCCTCGAGCTTCCACAAGAATGTCCCCGTTTCCACGTCCGGAAACAGCTTGTGCATCGTTGCCGCCCCCGATCGTAATTGTGCCGTTTTCAGTCACAATTTTGATTGGACCGTTATTGGTCACCAGATCTTCCAGTGCGCCGACAGTGCGATCCTGACCGGCATCTGTACTATCACTGTTGAATCGAGATCGCTGAATACCATCAATCGACACGTTGACAGTTTCAACTCTTGAAACGCTGATTCCTCCACCAGCGGCAACTTCGCGGAGGTAGATCCCTGCCACAGCACTTGCGGAAACGACATCAACGTTCAGATCTAAAGCATTGAAGTTTTGGCCTGGTAAAGGGTTTGAGGAATCTGCGTTACCGATAGCTCCACCGGAACGCAAACTGACCGACGTAACCGACGAAGCGGTCGACTCGTAGATGTTGATCGCCACTGCGTTGGCATCAACCAAGCCAGTCCCTGCGGAAAGTGCAACCTGATTCACTGTTGCGTTCGTGAGTTGAATGACTCCGAGCAGAATTCTGCCCGACTGTGTTTGTCCCAGAACTTTGCCACCGCCGACGGTGATGGTTGCATCGCCATCCATTTCCCAGTTCGCGTCCGCATCGATCAAAACATTTCCTGTCGATGTCGAAGTATCGCCCGAAGCGGATTGCAGAATATTTCTTTCTGCGATCAGACCAATATCTCCTGCAGTACTTTGAACCAGGTCTGATTGCTTCAAGTCACCTCCCGCGTTCACGAGAATGTCGCCACTTGCGGTGGTCACATCAGCACTCAGATCGATGTCGTTTCCAGCGACGATATAAACGGTTCCGTGACCGCCGGTCTGAACACTTGCATTGACATTAACCTGATCCGCACTGTTCAGCGTAATATGGCCACGTCCACTGAGGATGCTTGAATTGACCACAACGTCGCTCGCTGCACCCCAGGCTTCGAGCATTACGTCGCCTGATCCGTGAGCCTGGATTCCGCGTCCGTTCGCAGCATTTGTCACAGCCGTTGTGCCATCGTTAATCGTGATAGAGCCATTCCTCGCAACGAGTTTAATGTCCCCATTCAGAGTCGTCGTTAGGTCGGCGAGTCCACTTAATGTATTCGTGCGAGCGACTGTGTCCTGAGTGCTGTTGAAATTCGCACGGGCAACGGACATAGATGCTGTGATGTTCGCAACATCTCGAACAATGATGCTTCCGCCTGCGGCGACTTCCTGAATATGAATTCCCGCAGCA
>JBILXT010000563.1:0-4031 GCA_044378235.1 Planctomycetaceae bacterium | reverse complement strand
CCTCAGCGCGGCGGCCTTATCGCCGCGAACGCAGTCCCTTAGATCTGAATCCGTAACAAACTTGTCATACCACGGAGACCAGGGAGTCAGATTCAGATCGCCCACGACCACTGTCGTGGCTTCGCCCATGATCTCCGTCTGCATCCGGATTCTCTCGGAGAGCAATTCTAAATGCCGATTGCGGGCCTGAAAATATTGTGAGTTCACAGGTGGAATGGGATGTGTGGCAAACAGTCTCACGGCGCGTCCCTCCCAGTACACCTTAGCGGAGATTGATGGCACGAGTGGAACTGTCAAATGAAAAATCTGCTCATCCTGCAGTGGAAGTTTTGACCAGAGTCCGATCCCGAAGTTCCCGTTATCGCTGGGCTCTGTAATTCGATGCCGATACAGATCACCCAACTCTTTGTTGAGTCGCGATTCCAGTTCGGTGCCAAGTTCCAGAACGGCGATCACATCGGGATCCGCGTTTTTCAATACCGTAAGGACTTTGTCGTGTTGAAGATTCTGTGTCAGCACATTCACAACACAAATCTTCAAAGGACGAAAACCAACCGGCTTCTGAGTCGCGAACACGTAAGGGGCAATCCAGGAGCAATTCCAGATAAGGCCCATCACCACGAGGGCTGCAAGTCGACTCTGATGCGTTACCACAAGTCCGATGGTTGCAAAGATTAACCCGATGATGAGTTGTATTCGTAGATTTGCAATCAAGTCCGCCAGCCACCAATGACGAGCCAGCATACTGATCGCGGTGGCGCCGAGGCAAAGCAGTGCGGTGAATCGAAAAACTTCCGCCACTCGGTTCTTTGAGCGAGGAGCCTGACCAGGCTCCGGTAAATCTTCTGACGATAAATCGCGTGTTGAATCTGGCACAAGCCGGCCTTGTCCTACGGTTGATTCGCAGGCGTCGTCTGTTCCGCCGCAAACACACCAATACTCTGCTCGGTCAGCATACCATCTTTTGAGAGATCAAGAAACATCACGTCAACACCCACGCTCCTTGCGAGTTCAATGCCCTTCTCCGGACCGAGCACCATCATCGCAGTGGCAAGCCCATCGGCCGTCATGCAGGATTCATGAATGATCGAAACACTTGCCGGAGGATGCTCAACCGGTCGCCCGGTTTTAGGGTTGAGCACATGGGAGTACTTCTTTCCGCCAGCCATGAAAAAGCTGCGATAGTCCCCGGACGTTGCGATTGACTGATTCGTCAGTTCGACCACCTTATGCAAACCGCCCAGTGGAGATTCCACACCCAGTCGCCATGCGTCTCCGCTGGCCTTGGCGTCACCAGCTCGATTTTCCCCACCCACGTCGACGACATAAGACTTCAACTGATGAGATTGCAGGATCTCACACACTTCGTCGGCGGCGTAACCTGGGGCCAGAGCAGAAAAACTGACTTGAATCTCGGGCATGCTTTTTCGAATGGCCGGAGGATCCTGACGTACTTCGACGTGCTGCATGCCCACATGTTTCAGAGCCGTCTCAATCTCTTTTTCCGTCGGCAGAGTACGGCGTTTGTTCTTTCCAAACCCCCATAGATCCACGAGAGGCGAAACTGTGACGTCCATTGCTCCCTGAGTCACCGTGTGCAGTCGTTTCGCTTCCATAGCGACCAACGCAAAGTCGGCTCCTACCTCGAACCATTCCGTGGACTTCGATTGATTGAATTTTGAGATCTGTGAGGACTCATCCCAGGTTGACATCTGCCGGTTGATCTCGGCAAATTCTTCTTCAATCTCTTTCTGCAATCGCTCCCCATCAGCACTGCCTGGTGAATCAATGACAATGGCATAATACGAGCCCATCGTCTTGCCGCTGATCTTCAGGGGTTCCTCTGCATGAAGAACCGAAGCTAAAGTGCAGGCCAGCAACGCGATCAAGATTGAGATTATTGTTTTCATAGTCGTCTCCTGTGCGCAGACGATACGGCGAATCCTTCCCATAATCAACGGGCGAATCTATGCAGGTTGACGGAGTTGCCTGGTTCGGTGCAAAAGATCGGGTTATGATATTGCCCGCGATCCCTTCCAATCGAAAATGCACTCATGGCGAAGCTTCACACAGACAACCAGATATCCTCTGATGCGGAGAACCCGTATCTGCCTCCTGCAACGCCGACTGTGGGATTCAGGGACTCCAATGAGAATTCGCGAGACTGGAGCACAATCGTCGCCGCGAACGTGATCCTGATCCCCATTTACTTGCTGGTGCTGGTTGCATCCGTGATCGAACTGGCTGGGGTTAAAGACCTCACATCTCGTGGTGCTGTGGATTACTGGAGGCACGCGATTGCATCGTTGACGTTTCTTGGCATTTGCGGAGTGACGCTGCGTCTCGCCCACAGACGCAGCCGATACGCGAAGTACTCCTTCATCGCTTCGCTAATGTTCCTCGTCATTATGATCTATCCGGGATTGCACGTGATCTGGAATGCAGTGGCTCGTTTTATTCCCTGATCGCAGCCAGATGTGGTTCTAATTCATGAACATCAGGTTCCGTATTCTTTGCGACGTTCTTTGATTCACCGGTCAGCAAAAACGCCGAAAGATCAGGACAGCCTTTCTAGCCATCCTGATCTTTTCCGGAGTTTACTCATCGTACTTCAGCAAGAACTGAGGATTGATCACCTTGAAGCTCAATCGGCCACCAAGAGTTGCTTCGTGAACTTCCTGAGCTGGTCGAAAGACAAGGCCTTCACGGTGAGCATTCGCGTTTAGCTGGCTTCTGCCGATTGCCATCTCAACCAGTTCATCGATGGTGTGCCCCAGCACAATTTCACCAAGTTGAGGAACTGAGGTCAGACCTGCCTGCTCCATTGCTGACAGCATGATTTCACGATCCACCAATGAGTATTGATCGATATCAATCAAGCTGAAAACACGAAGATCGACATGACCTAATCCATACTTGTTTTTCTGAATCCCTGGGCCGATCACTTCTCCCTGAATAGCCGGCTGAAACCCAAAGTTGTCTCGAATTCTCCGGAGCTTCTCCGGCAGATTCAAGGTTTGAGCCAACCTCACAAACAGATTGGAACTGTCTGTTTCATCGAGCCAGAGGTTGCGGCTGCACAACCCAAACTGATCGTCTCGAAGAAAAGCAGTAAAGGAAGTCCCGTCCAGTTTCTCCGTGATGAAGAAAGTCTGACCACGATACTGCTGCAGGACATGTTCGAGCACCTGAACTCGCGTCTCATCCGTTTTGGGCAGGAATCCCGGAAATGGCCCTTTGACCATTCCACTCATTCCAGCAGGCGCAGGAGGTTCATACTTGATGATGCCCAGAAGGTCGGTCACATCATCGCCAACCTCGTAGCTTCTGTCCTGTGGAAGAATCGCGAGCGGAAAACAGATTCCCTGTGATACCTGGCCGCGGAGTTTGATGGTCTTGATTCGAAAGCCCGCTCGCTGAAGCACGGTGTCACCGTCCAACAAAGCGGGTTTGAAGCAGTTCGAACGCAGAAACTCAAACTCGGTGCGTTCTGGAAGCAACGAGTCGATCTCACAGTAGACGATTCGATCACCAACGCGGACCTCACCCTTTTTGCCGACGATCCACCATCCGAGAACTCGAAATCGTTCGATGGCATCAGCGTTTGGAATCGGTTCGATTGACGTGACGGTTTGAATGCTGGCTAGTTTTCTCATGGGGGCGATCTTCCGCTCGGTCGTAGATTTTTGTGTCAACGCATGACAATCGTCCGGACCGGTTGGTTCGCAGCTTTAGATCTGTTGGTGCTGCAATCAGCGACCAGAGTTTCGGAGTTCAGCCCGGCGTCTGTGGTACCGATCTTCAGCCTGCTTGTAGCCTTCCGCTTTACTAACACCGCTTATTCCAGATTGGATTCCACTGACAAGGATCAGGACACCAACAATCGGAAAGATGATCACTGGAAAGACCAGCAGACTGGAGGACACCATCAACAAAGCAACCATGGATGCGAAGGTTGTCCATACGGCCCCAATCGTAACGGCAATCAATGCTGTGAAGATGGATTCGATTTTTGTCGGGACAAAAGTACT
>JBILXT010000174.1:0-14278 GCA_044378235.1 Planctomycetaceae bacterium | reverse complement strand
ATCTTTTGCTGCATGTACTTGAGTCAGCCTCTGCTTGCGGACAGCTACCGCATGCGTGCCAAGTGCAGTGCCGAAAAACGACTTTCAGCGGAACTTGTTCTGGTTCGACGGGCGAAGTCGCACTACATGGGGATGTGTCGCGACGGGAAAGGTGTCTACGAAGTCGCAGAGACTCAGGTTCCGACCGTCCAGTCTATGGCAGCGCAGGTTGATACAGAAATTCCGCCGGTCGAGGAACGTTCTACCAGGCTGCTGATCAGCTATTCCGACCAGAACACGAAGCCCACAGATGCGACTCTTCAGGCTGCCGGCCTGAATCTCGTTGAGGATTATGAGAACGGTTCGTTCCTGATCGTTGAGCCGCATGGCGGTACGGTCACAGCCACTACCGTTGAAGCCTTGATGGCTGACAATGCAGTCACCTATGCGGCTCCGGACTACATTATGTCCATTTCGCAGCTCGGTAACGAACCTTCAGCAACCTCTGATGGCAAACCCAACGATCCGATGCTGGATCGATTGTGGGGCATGCAAAATAGTGGAGCTGCGAAAGTGTGGCCGGTCACTTATGACGCCGCAAACATTATCGTGGGCGTGATTGACACCGGTGTTGACTACCGCCATCCGGACCTGAAAGACAACATGTGGACTCGGGCTGGAAAACACGGATACGATTTTTATGACAACGACGATGATCCAATGGATGAACAGGATCACGGAACTCATTGTGCAGGAACGATTGCCGGCGTCGGAAACAACGGGATCGGCGTAACCGGCGTCAGTTGGAATGCAAAGATCATGGCGTTGCGTTTCATGGGGCCGGATGGCTCCGGATCGACCTCTGATGCTGTTCGGTGCATTGACTGGGGCGTCGCCAATGGAGCCCATATTCTCTCAAACAGTTGGGGCGGCCCGGATACTTCGCCAGAACTGTCCGAAGCTGTTTCGCGAGCTGAGCGAAAGGGCGTACTCTTTATCGCCGCAGCAGGAAACACAGGCGGTGGTGGCAATAACAACGACCAGCGTCCAAGTTATCCTTCGTCACTCCGGCAGGCCAACATCATTTCTGTAGGCGCTATCGATGTGAAAGATCAGCGAGGTTCGTTTAGCCATTATGGTAAGCAGTCCGTCGATATCGGAGCACCGGGCGTTGATATTCTTAGCACTGTCCGAAACAACGGGTATGAATCATTTAGTGGAACATCAATGGCAACTCCGCACGTCGCCGGTGCTGCGGCGCTGATCTGGGCTCGTATGTATAACACGCCTGTTCAGGATCCCACTCAGATGGCTAAGGTGAGAGACCTGATTTACGAAAACGCTCGCCCCATTCCTGCACTCCGCGATTTCTGGGGACATACTGCTCCGGCAAAGATCCAGGGCGGCGTTCTCGACCTGACCTTTCTGGTCAAATCACCAACCGGCAACACGCCACCGATTACCGGTCCGCCCCTTGCTGACGTTCCGCGTCGACGGCGACTGGTAGAGAACAGAATGATCATAGACCCAAGCCGTTTACGGTAGGTCGTTTCTGAAATTGTCCAGTATCGAACGAGCCAACCATGCGACCAGAACTGATTCTTCTCTGCGTCATTCTTTTCAACACGTGCATACGCCCAGTGCCTGTTGAGGCCGACGAAGCGTTCTCGGAGAACAACACGGAGAGGCCTTCCGTGTCGGTGCAGTGTCAAGGCCTTTTGCGTCATGGCATCGTCGCGATTGGTGGCGAGACGACGGGAACGACCATCTCATTCCATCGCTTAACCTGGGAACTGCAATTCGCAGACGACAATGATCGAGAGTTCGCCGCACTGCACCACAAGAAGCCAGTGCTGGTCACAGGTGCACTCCGAAAAGTCGTCAGCACAGAAAGCATGACTCGCTGGATCATTGACGTCAAAAAGATCTCGGCATCGGATTCGCGAGACGGCCAGGCAGAGGGCGCTCAGGTTACAGTTCGAGGTACTTTGCGAGCGGCCTTGTCAACCACCGGCGATGTCCCGAGTTTATCGGTCCGCACCGATGACCAGACATGGAGTCTGGATTTTGCTGGAAGTCGCGAAGCTCAGTCCGCCGCTGAATTGCACATAGGCCAGCCTATCGTTCTCAAAGGAACCGTGCTGCCTCCGCCCGATGAAGAAGAACGAGAAATCAAGCAGCCACGCGGTTCGGAGGCGTACAGGATACGAGTGAAAGCTATCGAAACTTCCGACACTGCGAAGGCCGATTCGCCGTTCCTTGAATGATGCTGCATGAGCCATGCAGAGCCTGCGTATTGTTGATTACGTTCATCGTGCCCAATTCGGTCAGTATTGTTGTTCAAGTTCGAAATAGAACGCTCGCTGAAGCCACCACTACTCTTCGAACCATGTCAATTGAAGCCCGGCATTCGCGGGATGTGCAATTAACTCTTCGACTCGAATCTCTCTTGCCTGACTTTATCAGAGTTGTCACTGCCTATTGGACATCCTGCCAATGCAGTTGACCAGCGGAGTCACCTGCAAGGATCTGTTGATTACCGTTGGTGAAGACCGACCGTAATGGAACTACGCGAACGGAACGCTTCTGATTCGGTGTGGTGGATTTGCCAAGAATCGAAAAGGAGGCTTTGGGACTTCCGTCGGTGGACCAGATCCGGATCTGGCCATCTCTTCCACAGGTGACCAGTTCGCCCGCGTTGCTAAACGACGCATCCAGAACTCCATTCGCAATCTTGCCATATGTCCCGGACGGACGTTCAGGAGGATGTGCCTCTGGTTTTGATATCGCGGGCCAGCCTTTTGAAATCTCCCACCAGACAATCAGACCGTCTTCACCACATGAGGCCAGTATCTGACTGTCTGATCGCCAGGCTAAAGCCTTAATCGCACCCTTGTGTTCAGAAAGTGGCAGTACCACGCCTCCACTTGTCGCATCCCACAGATGAATATTGCCAACTCGATCTGCACTGGCAAGAAGTTTCCCATCCGGACTGTAGGCGACCGCCGTGATCCAGTCCGTGTGTTTGACGAGTGTTTGCTGAAGCGTGCCGTCGCTAGTTGAGAATACTTTGATCGTTCGGCCGGATCCTCCAACCGCCACAAACTTCTCATCAGGAGAAATGTCGGCCGCCATGATGGCATCTGTTTCATTGCCAATCTCAGCGAGGCGACTTCCTGTCCTTACATCGAACAAAACTGCGCTGCCATGTTGTACCGGGCGACCACCAGCGGCCAGTAGAACCGTTCCTGAGGAATTGAATCGCAGCACGTGCGGTTCACCTTCCGGGAACGGCACGGAACCGATGACAGCTCTCGTCACCGTGTTGATGAAGTCAATTCGCTCATAGTTGGCAATGGCCGCCAATTCTCCACGCGGACTCGCAGCAACAGCAAGAACAGGAAACGGGCGATTCAACTCGATAGTTGGTAGCGCTGGCAGGTTTTCCGGCAATGGAGCCGGGCCATCAGCGGCTGCTTTTGCAGAAGGAACAAAGTTCATCTTTCGGGCCGGTACCGCTGCGCTTCCGCGGTTCTCTTTCAGACCCGTGTCGATCCACTTTCGAATCATCGCCACATCTTCTGCCAGCAGTGGATCATTGTTCGGAGGCATCCGTTCTGCGGGATCTTCCGCTGTGATGGCCTGAAACAGGCGACTGCCGTTCGAGCGTTCCGGAATGAGCACTTCTCCGCCGCTACCGCCCTTTATCGAGTTCGCAAAACTCGCAAGATTCAGACCGGCTTCCTGCTTCGACTCACCATGGCACTGAAAACAGTGTTTGCGAAAAATCGGCGCAATGTGGTCGTCGTAGTTGACCGAGAGCTTTTCATCACCATTGGCATTGATGGCAAAAAGGGTCAGCAACATTATCGTGAAACGGGCGGTTCTCTTTGTGTGGAGCGTCAGCCGTTTGGTCGTCATGATCATTGCCTAAGGGAACGGTGGAGAAGAACGTCTGAATGCTCAAGAGCCTGTTAAATTAATCAGCCGGAACGCGTTAGCGTCCGGTTTTCGCCGCTGAAACCCAAAAACAACCGGGGGCTAATGCCCTGCGGCTAATGAAGCGACTGTTAAGGGCTCATCAATGATTGAACACGAACTCGGTCGAATTCAAAAGACTCCAAAAGATGTCTTCATAGACCTGCGGGTCTGAGACATTCTCGCCGATCAGTTCCTTCAAAGCTGTTTGCTCGAACGGCGTTGGTCGGCGGCAAAGTGTGCGAATATAAAGTTGTTCAATGATTTCCTCGGGCGGCAATTTCGATTCGAGGAGACGGGCAATTTGAGCATTCGCTGCAATTCTGTCGCGAACAGTGTCGCCCACGGCCAGGTGCAGCGTTTGCGATAACGTCGGTTCCTTTTTTGTTTCGCACGCACAGACGGTTCCTCGACTTGATCGGCCGAATGTTGCAAAGAACGGATCGCCAAAATGGGGTCCTTCGGTGTCGCCAGCTTCACGCGGGTAATACTCAATCGCCTTTGTTCCTTCCGGAAATCCATTAAACCGTCTGTCAACGCCCGTCACCATGACGACGGAGTCCATCAGCACATCGGCCCGCAATCGTCGCAGATGAGCGTGGGAAAACTGGCGAGTGTCACGCTGATTGGAATCGTTGGGTTTCGCACTCAACTGGTATGTGCGCGAGTTGCAGATATCCCGGACGAGACTTCTGAGATCGAATTCGACTTCAACCAATCGTTGTGAAAGAGCATCCAGCAGAGGACCATTGACTGGCGGATTGCTGGCTCGAACATCATCCACGGGTTCGATGATGCCTCGTCCCATCAACTGAGCCCAGATTCGGTTTGCCAAATTACGACTGAACATCTCATTTTCCGGAGCAGTCAGCCACACAGCCAATGCCGTGCGAGGATCACCGCCAGCTGGAACCGGATCGATTCCGCCCAGCACTTTCGCCGGCATGGGACGGCCATCCACGATATGTCTCGCCGGAGGAGCAGCAAGGTCACAATAAATGCGGCGCTCGCGCGGCTCCACACCGGGCTTTCGTTTCATGCCTGTGAAGAAACTGACGAAGCTGTAATAGTCATCCTGAGTCCAGCGATCAAACGGATGATTGTGGCACTCGGCACACTGAATCTGGACTCCAAGAAACACCTGAGAGAAATCCGCCGCAAAGGCTTTCGGATCGAACTGGGGCTTGTGGACCAACATGGTGTAGAGATTCACTGGTCCGTTTGTCAGATTGCTCCCCGACGAATCGACCATCTCTGCGACAAACTCATTCATCGGTCGGCCCGATTCAATCTGCTTATGAATCCACGAATAGAAGGCATCGGCCGCTTTGATGTCAGTCGCATCCGGAGCATAGTTTCCGCCGATGATTCTTAACTGTTCCGCCCAGAGCGCCGTCCAGTAGTCCATAAACGCATCGTCAGCGAGCAATTGATCGATCCTGAGGGCTCGCTTGTCCGGCCGATCGTCTGCCATGAATGCCTGAAACTCTTCCAGCGTTGGAGTGCGTGCGGCGAGATCGAGTGTCACTCGTCTCAGAAAGGTTTCATCGTCGCAAAGTTCCGACGGAGCAATTCGTAACTTCTGAAGACGATCGAAAACAAGTTGATCAATGTAGTTCGCTTTCGGTGGATCTGGCCATGCGAAGTCATCGTTCTCGGGCAGCACAATGACTTCTGCACCTACTGTGAATCGACTAAAGCGAGCAAACACATGCGTATCGCCGGGACCAACGGCTGTGATGCTTCCATTAATGTCGATTTTCGCCACGCTTTCGTTGTTGGAAAAGTAGCGGGCCAGTCGAGTCACATCGCGCGAAGATCCGTCGCTGGCATGAGCCGTCACAGTTGCGGCTTCCTCGAGCTTCGAGGCTTCAAACAAATAGCGTTCCTTCGAAAGCACCACTGATGTTGTCACGGGAACGTCACCAGCGTCATCCGGCGCACCAGCAGCAATCCATTGTAGAAGTGTCTGGTAATATTCACTGTCTTTCGCAAAGAGCTTTCCGCCGGTGTGTGGCACGGCACCTGTCGCCTTCAGAAGCAACAGGCTTTGTTCAGGAACCGCAGGGTTCACTCGTCGTCCAGGGATCTCATTGACGGTGCGTTCATAGTCGCCACCGGCGTCGTAACCGAACAAGGAGAGCATGAATCCATCTTTGCCACGAGCGGAACCGTGACAGGTCCCTGCATTACAGCCTGCTCGAAACAGAATGGGCATGACATCGCGTCGAAAACTGATTTCGTCTGCGACCAGATTGTCCCCACAAAGAATGGTCAGCAGGCATCCCACGCCGAAACATCGCATGGATCTGAAACATTGAACTCTGTTTGTCATATATGTTCTCGGTCCACAAAAGACTTCAGCCGGAGTCGGTTCCGGTTATCTTGTCAGATATCTTGTCAGAGTGTTTCAAATGTCCTTTTAACAGCCCGTTTGACGCTATCTTCCGGGGCCGTTATTCGAGTCTCGGATCGATTCGAAGTGTTCCGTTTCCGGTTCGCTGTCGGATCTCCTGGCCAGCACTTTCCACTGTGATTTCGCATGACACGCCTCGAACACTGCCCAGCAAAGCTTCATTCGTGGCCTCAATTTCAAACGAGACTTCTTTACTGTCGCGAGTCAGCACTGGAAAGGGTTCAAGTACGGTAACGCCGCGAGGCAATCCCAGTAGTTTGATCGAGGCGCTGCCATCAAACGGACTTTTGTGGTGAATGGTCCAGTTGTACTTCTTTCGTTCGCCACGCCGAACCGTCTGCGGTTCACTGCTGAGCTCCACAAACGGCTCGGCAATGATCAATTCAACGAGCGAAGTGGAGACTCGTATGCGACCAGTTCCGAGGTACGCATCCAGATCGTCCCGAGTCGTCGATGCAGAAAGAACGATCGGACACTTTCCGAGAGGGGCATTGAGATCTCCCGTGATACGTAAGACCGCCTCGTTGACTCCTGCAGAAATGATCTGTGCGGGCTGGACCGAGACGCCGGGAGGAACCCAGTCGCACTGGATTTCCACCGCATCATTGAATCCCGCTTGTCGAATGATCCGCACGGGAATTCCCAGTTCTCCTCCACGTACCAGAGCGGCCTGAGGAGCTGAGATCTCCACTGAGAACGGTGCTGGCTTTGTGACAGCAAAGACAAACTGATCGAGCCTTACCGTTCGCCACGCATCGCCTCCAGAGTGATTAATGAACGGGATCATCTGCTGTGAACGACTCTCGAGCTGCACATTCGGATCGACAGGTTTTGCTTCCAGTGTGATCAAGGCAGTGCCGGGCTGGGAGCCCTCATCCGCGACGAATTGTACAGGCCAGATTGTTCGTCCTGCGGGGACTCTCCCACTCACCATTGTCACGCCATCCGGAAGTCCGTGTGCAATCAGTTCCAGCTCTCCTTGAAAACTTGTCCCCTGCCCTCTCGGTAAACTGACATTGACTGTCCAGCGATTGCCCTGCGGAACGACGAGACCGCTGGTTCGTATGCACTCTTCCCAGTCAAACGCAGTGCTCATCAAGACGGTATGGACGGAATCAACAACGCGTTCTACTTCAATCCGATAAACCGCCGTTGCGCCGCTCACTCCGCTCGTATCCGAGATTTCAATGACATAATCACCGTCAAGACGAGGCTGCCAGATGACGGACGGATCGAGAATTTCTTTCAGGCCGCCGCCACTCCGAAAACTGGTTCCAAACACATCGCGGTCGACCAATGGGCAGTCATCGGCTTCCAGTTCGGGCTCTCCCTGAACGCCCGCGGAATCGACCGGGCGAATCCTGATCGTAGGGTCGATTGGTGAACCCAGCGTTGCCGCATAAACTCGAACACGCCAGCGATCCTGCTTGCTGACGCTGACTTGAAAGCTGTCGCCATCGCCGCGCTGATCAATCCGTCCATTCAATGCAACCGGCAGGGATTCAACGACCGTGAACGGTGCCTCTGTGTCCTCCATCAGGTTCTGAAGGTGACTCGATCGCAGGAGAATTGGCGAAGGAGCTTCTCCGAAGTACTCAAAGGTATTGCCGGAAGCCCATTGAGACGGTGGAATTTGAATCTTCTGCTCGTAGAGGCCAGCGGGATCTCCAGCCAGTTCAACAACTTGCTGAGAGCCAGCCGTGCCACCCAATGGATACGCGATCAGCGGACGTCGATTTGTTCCAATGTGCAGACAGTAGTCCTTGTCAGCAGGTGCAAAGAGAGATCGCTTCACCTCAACGAAAAGGTCCTGATTGTCCGCGGCGAGGACTGACGCCATCGGGTCCTGAAGATGCAATGAATTATCATCATTGGCGGATAACTCGCGCCCAGACGCATCCAGAATTCGAACGGTCAGATCATAGGCGGAATCACCATAATGGATGTCGGCGATTCTGACTGCGTCCACTTCTGCCGACAGCGTTTGGCCAGCCGCAACCGTCACTTGATAAACATCCACGTCTCCACGAGCACTCGCACCCATCCGGCCTCGGACAGTTGTATTTGGATCTACTGACAGTGCCGTCGTGATCGTATCGTTGGAGTTATACCCCTGCTCATTTTCGTCGATCATCGTGAAGGGCGAAACATGAAATGTTCCCAGCGAGGTGATTTCTGTGTCTGTTCGAATGCGAAAAGGATGTTCGCCCGGTATGCAGTCTGGTGCGATTTCGAATACACAGCGAATCTGTTCTTCGATACGACCGCCATGGGCCAACCCGATAGGTTGAGTAAGGTTTGGAAGTACTTCAATGCTGATGGCTCGAATGCCCGGCTTATAAAAGACGACTTCGCGAGCATCCTTCAGGCACATTCCCTGAACAGTCACTTCGACAGTTGTGCCGCGCTGAGCCATGCGTGGACTCGTAGAACCGATGTGCAGCAACATGGCTCCGGCGCAAAGTTGCTCTGGCAACAGCAGAAGAATCAACGCCAATGAAGCCAGAAGTCGAACAGTCGAAACAAAAGAAGATCGGGCTGTTTTGTTATGAGGCTGGATCATGCGGGACGCTGTTCCTCGTTCCGGCCAAAATTGATAGCCAGTGGTGTTGTCAGTTCAATTTCTCTCATCGGACAGGAACACCAGATGAGACGCCGCACAGGTTTTGTCGACGAGCGGAGGCTCGTCATTCGGAAGGACGTTCGTTTAGATCAGTCCTTTGGCGAGTTTGCCATCTTTGATGATCTCAATGGGCCTTGTGCCGAAAGCGACGAGCTCTTTATTGGCGTCGATTCCAAGTTGGTGATAAATCGTAAACAGCAGATTTTCCAGCACCAGAGCATCTCGTGCTGGTTCCGCTGCAGTCGAGTCACTCGCGCCATAAATCAGCCCGCGAGAAAATCCGCCGCCGGCCAGAAGGTTTGAGTAGCATCGAGCCCAGTGATCTCGACCACTTGTTGAGTTCACTTTGGGAGTTCGACCAAACTCTGACGTGACCCAGAACAATGTTGTATCCAGTAAACCTCGCTGATCCAGATCCGTAACGAGTCCGGCAATCGCGTGATCCAGTGCCGGCATCTGATCGAGGCAGTTGTTTCTGACGTCGACGTGGGAATCCCAGGCCCCATAGGTGACGGTGACAAAGCGAGTTCCCGCTTCAACAAGTCGCCGAGCAAGGATCAGGCGTTCGGCGAGTCCCTTGGGATGAAACTGATTGTCCGGGCCTCGCAAACCGACAACATCTCTCCCATACAGTTGAAAAGTCTCTTCGGTTTCGCCGTCCAGCGTGAAGGCGGCCTGGGCTGAGGCCGAGGTCAGCAGCGTGTAGGCTCGCTGATAAAAGCTATCCATCGTTTCCAGGGTAGCTGGGTCCGCTTCCAGTTCGCGAATCTGTCGCTCAATGACATCTCGGGCGGACTTGCGGCGAGCAAAGCGGTCGGCTGTCACCCCATCAGGAATCGAGAAGTCTCTGACCTTGAATCCTTTTTGTCCCGGATCTGCGTTGAGATCAAACGCCCCATAGGTACTGCTCAGGAAACCTGTGCTGCCTGCAAAACTATGATTGTTGGGGATCGAGATATAAGGCGGAAGTTCACCACGAACGCCAAGCTCATGCGAGACCACAGAACCCATTTGAGGATAATCGATCACGGCCGTGGGTGTGTAGCCGGTAAACAAATGATAGGTGGCCTGCTGATGATCGGGAATTCGGCCGACGAGACTACGCACAACCGTTATCTTGTCAGCGATCGCAGCCGTTCGCGGCATATTGTCACTGAAGATGTCACCATTCTTTGTTTTTGTGACACCAAACGAGCCACGATACTCAACGGGAGCTTCAGGCTTCGGATCAAGCGATTCCTGCTGTGGCCAGCCTCCCCCAAGATGAAGCTGAATAACGCTTAATGCTTTCGCCGGAAGTTTAGTTTTCGAGCCAACAGCAGAGAACGCCTGATTGGTCGATTCATCTGCGCGACCTTCCAGCGTCAGCAAGTCACCCAACGAAAGTCCCAGTGCGCCGCAGATCCCTGCCTGCACGGCACTGCGACGAGACATTTGGCGAAAACCAGCGCAGCCCCGAATACTGGCGGCGTTACGTGAATCATGACTCGACATTGGCAATCTCCTGTTGCGGACCTCGGCAGATTGTCCTGCTGAAACGCTGGTCTGTCCAACAAGAAAGGGCTATTGCCGCGAAGTTCAGGGCCAGCCAGTCTTTGATCGGGATGGCGCACGCCAAAAATGAATTCCAAAGCTATCTGATGTCGCTATTTCGCTGGCAGGGTCCGTACGAAGGTCAAAGAGAGATCGATCCAGCGAGTCAATTGTTGATCGCTGTCGATGCCATCCTGCCCAACGATAATCCAGCCTTTCATTGGTCGACCGGTGAGATCCATCTCACGGACATCCGGTTCCGTCAATGCCATTTCGGCTTGCTCAGTGCCTACGCGAGCGACCAGCGAGTCAACCCAGACGGCAACCAGCATGTTCCCGTTCAGCAGGAAGCAGACTCCACCGAACATTTTCTTTTCTGTGATCCCCCGACGCCTTGAAAGCATGTGTCGAATGCGTTCAACGAGTGATTTCGAAGCCGCCATGAGGGTGCTCTTTATAAGAACGATAAGTTACCGCCAGGAAAATACGCTTGCTGTTGATCCCGTATTCCTGTTTACCGCCCAGACGCTGGCTGCTGCTGCGAGAAAAGCCGGCGCCTGCGGCTGGGCGGTAAACGATTAAGTCAAAGGGTCTGCTTTATTCAACACACTGTCGATATTCTTCTATTCTGCTGGATTGTTTACCGGCCGGGAAACTTTCAATAATGGACGATGGTCTTGTCGCTGTCTCGGAAATTGCATGGCCGCACAACGACACTGGAAACACCATTCCATTTTTTGCGTCATCGTTACCGAACAGTGCTGTGACGACACAGCACTTTATCCCCGGCTCAATTCCAGTCCAGTCAACGTTCCAGTACTCGTGCCGAAGGTGTCGGTTTCGATGCCGAGCCGTTGCAGCAGATTGACGTAAAGGTTGCACAATGGTGGAGGATCGTTAGCATCGAAGGCCAGGTGCTGGCCGTGTTGGAAGCCACCACCAGCCACCAGAACAGGGAGATTTTTCGTCGAGTGACTGCTGCCATCGCCGAGGTTGCTGCCCAGGAAGACTGTCGTGCGATCGAGCAGACTGCTACCACCTTCCTGCGATTGCCTGAGCTTAGCGAGCAGGTCGCTCACGGTCTTCATCGTTTCCAGTTCGACGATCTTAAGTTGCTCGAGTTTGCTCGGATCCTTGCCGTGGTGGGAGAGGTCGTGATGACCAAGCGATACGCCTTCGATCGGTGGCGCGAAGCTGGAACCTGCCAGCATAATGGTGATCAGTCGCGTTGAGTCGGTCTGAATCGCGAGATGACTGAGATCGAACAGCAGACGCGTGCGGCCGATCAGGTCGGCAGCGTTGGGGATGTCTTTGGGAGGCTCAACATTCACCCTTGGCTTGGGCTTCTTCGCCCAACTTTCGTCAATGACCATCCGCTGCTCGAGTGCGCGAACGCTTGAAAGGTATTCATCCAGTTTGTCGCGGTCCTCGCTGCCGAGGCCTGAACGCAGCGACCTGGCTTGATCACTGACGTCATCGAGAATGCTGCGTCCATCTTCGAGACGACGAATCTGCTCCTGCATGTCTTCCGCCTTGCCTTCCAGAAACAAACGGGCGAAGACTCTGGACGGTGAATTGTCGGCGGCGATCAATGCACCGCTACGAGTCCACGACAAGCCGCCGGAACCTTCACCGGACAAGGCCAGACTGGGGAAACGCGTCTGTGTGCCAATGTGATCTGCGGCGAATTGGTCGAGCGAAATCGTATTGCGGAAACCAGGTCGCCCCGCGCCCGGGGCTCCTGTAAGGAAACTGGCCGAGGCTTGATGTGCAAAGCTGGATCCCATACCAGCGTGAGCCAACCCAGAAATTACCGTGAACTCGTCACGGTAATCCTTGAGAATGTCCAGGTAGGGAGAGAGTTCGTAATCCTTACCAGATTGCATGGGGAAGAAATTGTCTGGATGCAACCCGAGTGGTGCGCAGATGCAGATCATCCGACGCGGCGTTTGCTTGTCGCTGGAAGCCCCAGAAGCCTCCTTCATCCTGTCATCAGCAAAGACATTGAGCCAGGGAAGTGCCAGCGAGACGCCCGTTGTGCGAATGAAAGTACGGCGGTGAAGGTTCATGGTTGGGTTCTCATTCACAAACGTCTATTTGCTCTGAAACAGGGGACTTTGCACGATCTCATGGATCAACGCTTTGAATCCATAATTCTTTTCGCGGAGGCGATTAACGATGATTTCGATCTGTGGTTTATCGGCGTGCGTCGGTGCTGCACCGGTACTATAAGCGAGCAGCTTTTCAGTCAGGTTACGGGCAAGTTGGTCTTTGTCTTCGAGGATGAGTTGCTTGTATTCGTCGATGTTGCGAAATTGTCGACCGTCAGGCAAGGTGTCAGCAGGATCCACAGCGGGACCGTTCCAGTATCGCACTCGGCGGCCGTTGATTTCTCTCGGTTCGCCGGTGGCACGGTAGTGATCACGCCAGCCACCGATGACGTCGAAGCTTTCCAGCGCGAAGCCGGGTGGATCGATCTTGCGATGACAACTTGCACAACTCTCCACATCACGGTGTTTGGCGAGTTGTTCACGGATCGTCGTGGCGCCGCGAATGTCCGGCTCAATAGCTTCTACATCCGCAGGCGGCTTGAGTGGCGGTGTGCCAAGAATGCGCTCCAGTACCCAGGAACCACGAATGATGGGCGAGGTCGTGGTACCGTTGGCGGTCACTTTCAACACGCTCCCCATCGTGAGCAGTCCACCGCGATGACTGTCTGGCGGCAATGTTATCTTCCGCATTTCCATCCCATCGACGCCGGGAATGCCATAGTGTTTCGCCAGGCGCGCGTTGAGGAAAGAAAAATCCGAACTCACGAAGTTAGTCAGCGGCAGGTCGTTCTTGAGCACTTCGTCGAAGAACATCGAAGTCTCTTTGAGCATCGATGTTTTGAGGATGTCGTCATACTCGGGGTAGAGTGTACCGTCAGGCAACGTCGCATCGATCGCGCGAAGGCTTAGCCATTGCCCGGTGAAGTTAGTATTGAATGCCTTGGCCTTTGGATCTCGGAGCAATCGCTCGACCTGTTCTCTAAGCGCATCGTGCTCATGCAGTTTGTTCTTTGCGGCGAGTTGAAAAAGCTCTTCATCGGGCATCGAACTCCACAGAAAATACGACAGGCGGCTGGCCAGCGCAAAGTCAGTGAGCCTGGGCGATTGTTCGCGAAGGAACAGAAAATCGGGCGAAACCAAAATGCCTTTGAGACCGACTCGCATGGCCTGCTCAAAGCTATAGCCTTGGTCCAGCTTTGATTTCACACGCGTAAGGAACGGCCTGATGTCCTCGTCGTTGACGGGACGACGAAAGGCACGACGTGCGAAGTCGCGAAGAATGCGTTCCGCGTCCATCATCGGCTGTTGCGAGACGACTTCGAAACGCTCGGGCGAAATACGAGTCTGCTTCAGATCACCAAAGATCGCTTTGTGACCTGGCGGTGGCCAGGACTCAAGAATGGGACCTTCCACATCGACCCACTGAATCACAAGTCCAGGGCCGGTGTACTTGTCCGCACCAATTTTTTCAACGGCCGGTGGAAGCGCGGGCAGACCTTCGGCAAGGATGCGAATGCGGTTCTCCGGTTCAAGTTGCTCAGTGAATTCGACCACGGTCGGCTTATCGGCGGGTACCGCGAAGTAGTCGATGAGTCTCTCTTCGGTCACTTCTTTGAGTGTGCCAGCAGTGACGCGAAATGTGATCGGTTTGCCTTCGCTTTGGAAACCGTAGCCAGAGATGCGAAAGCGATACTTGCC
>JBILXT010000005.1:0-50764 GCA_044378235.1 Planctomycetaceae bacterium | reverse complement strand
TAACGGTGAGTTTGTGATCACTGCTGTGGGCAAAACGGAGGGTGTGCAATCGAAACAATCGTTATGTTTAACGCGGCATTCCCGCATTGTACCCCTGAGTTGACTAATTTTTTGAAAGTTCGGCAAGCCTGATTTTTGGACTTCGATCAGGACGAGGTGCAGATCGTTCAAGGCATTTTGGCCGTTGGATTCCTGCGTATCGACACCCTTGGTCCTGCTCCTTGACTACCGGAGTCCGCTCATGTCTCTTCAAACCGCGTCCGCGTCCGCAAGTTCTGCCGCCGAAACAACCAATCTTGTTCTTCTTCCTCCACATGTGCAGCAAAGGCTTGAGGCGAATGGGCCTTTGCCAGTATTGCCGTGGCTTGCTGTACGGGCCGTTAAGATCTCTGAAGATCCGGATTGCTCGATCAACGAATTTGTGTCTCTTATCGAACGCGACGTTTCGCTGCTGTCAGGCATCTTGAGTTTCGCTAACAGTGCCTTCTATAGTGGTGGTAAGCCAATCTCGAATGTACGCCAGGCGGTCATACGCCTCGGAATTCGGACTTGTCGAAACCTGATTCTGACCTCCTGTATTTCCAGCCTCATGGGCCGGATGTCGATGAAACAGGAATGGATTCGAGAATCTCTGGCACGCCATGGATACGTGACTGCTGCCGTCTGCCATGCGCTGAATCAACGCTTGCAGCTGGGCTATGACGGTGAGGAGTTTACTGCAGGACTGGTGCATGACATTGGTCGAACCATCCTGGCTTCTTGCTTCAGTGATGAGTTTCAGGAATTCGACGCGTTGACCTTTGAAGAGTCCTCTTCAACCGTTGATCATGAGTTTTCCGTCATTGGAACATCCCATACGGAAGCCGGTGCCTACTTTGCCGCAAAAAGTGGTTTGCCACCTGTTCTGATTGAAGTCATTCGATTCCATCACAATCCTGAACATGCAACCGGTGATCGACGTCTTGTAGCGCTCGTTGCAGCCGCAGACGATATTGCCAATCACCTCCAGCGATTCGACAGTCCGGAGAATTATGATGCGTCTACCAACAATGGGTTGATCCTTCTGGAGCGACTTGGTGTGCCTAACGCAGTTGCTCGGATTTCTGCAGACGCTACGGAGATTCTGAGGGATGCCGATACGGTTGCTGGAAACATGGCAAAGCTGTGAAACGGTGGGCGGCAGTCAATTTCTGCCGCTGGAATGATTCCAAAACTGAGCCCTCGGACGAGTAAGTCGTCAGAGGGCTTTTTAGTTGATGCGTGGCGGACGCTGGTGCAAACGCCAGTAGACACTGACGCGAGGTCGTCAGGAATAAGTCTGCACGTCAACCTGGCCCCGGAGACGCCAATTTCTCGACATCATTTCGCAATTGCATGATGTCCACGCACACTGTCATTGTGAAGAGATGTTCGAATTTCCTATGCTTCCGCCACCGATCCGCCGAATGACTACGAGATTCGCAAGACAGGGACTGGACTGATGGATGCCTATTTGAATGGGGAATCGCTCGCCGCATTGCTGACATTGACGTCGCTTGAGATGGTGTTGGGCATCGACAATGTGATCTTCATTGCCATCCTGTGTGGCAAGCTGCCAGAAGCACAACGCGATAAAGCCAGAACCCTGGGGTTGTTGTTGGCTGTAGTCTCCCGCATTCTGCTGGTGCTGGCCATTGGCTGGGTCATGACCCTCACCGGGGTTTTGTTCGTGATGATGGGCCATGGAGTGACCGGAAAAGATCTGATCCTGATTTTTGGCGGTTTGTTTCTACTGTTCAAAGGGACTCGTGAAATTCACCACAAGATGCAGGATGCTCGGAACGATGACAGCAAGCCAACAAAGATCAGTTCACTACAGGCCGTGCTAATCCAGATTCTGATGATTGATGTTGTGTTCTCGCTGGATTCCGTCATTACCGCCGTGGGTATGACAGAAGGACTGAAGAGTCCAGTTCCAATCATGGTGACAGCAATTCTCCTTTCGGTTATGGGGATGCTGGCCTTCCTCCAAGGCAATTGTGGTGTTTATCGAACGTAATCCAACCATCAAGATCCTTGCCCTGTCGTTTCTGATGTTGATTGGATTGCTCCTGATGGCCGAAGGCTTCGGGCATCACATCCCAAAGGGTTACGTTTACTTCGCAATGTGCTTTTCATTCATTGTGGAGATGCTGCAATTGTGGACATTAAAGCCTCCGAAGCCCCCGAAGGTTGAATCACAGTATTGATCTGTCCGGGGCCCGTCGGTCGTCGGTGTCAATTCAAAAATAAACGGATGTCTGGTTCACCCCTCGCCGCCGCAGACGTTTGATCTGCATTGCGCGTCCACTAATCCGACCCCTGAGTCTGAAATCCCTCACGGCTGAAATTGGCCCGGATTGCGCGAAAAGCCGGGGCCTTTGTGAGAATGATTCCGGTAATTGCTCCCACGTTACGGGGATCACTCTGCGGTTTCTGCGAAACACGTCAACTAGCAACTGCCCGCAGGTTGAACTGACGTTGGGCAAGCGTACGATGCGTGGGCTGAATGTTTTGCCGCCCATCAACTTTTTGCCTTAAAACGTCATCTCCCATGCCAACCGCTGAGCAACTGCAAATACTGGTTTCAAATGTTATCGAACCGATCACCGAGAAACCTCTCGGCGAACTTCGGATGGTGCGAGACACCTTCGTTAACGGCAATGATGCGAGAGTTCGTATTGAACTGCCGACTCCTGCTTATCCCGATGGAAAAAAACTGGAAGACCTGATTCGCCAGAGAATCAAATTTGCGGCACCAGAGCTTGAGCCCAGAATTGAACTGCATTCGACCGTTCGGGGAAAAGATGCGGGTGGTCGAATCGGCCTGAATGTTCACAACATCATTGCGGTGGGCAGCGGCAAAGGTGGTGTTGGTAAGAGCACTGTTGCGGCGGCGCTGGCCTGCGGACTCCACTCTTTTGGCTGTCGAGTTGGGCTGATGGATGCGGATGTTTATGGTCCCAGCATTCCGCACATGATGAGTGCTGATGGTCGTCCGGCTGCGACAGAGATCGCCGATGAACATGGCAACAAGTTTATGCGGATGGAGCCGATTGACGCGGCTGGCGTCAAACTGATGTCCATGGGGTTCTTCATTGAGCAGGGACAATCTGTCGTCTGGCGTGGCCCGATGCTTCACAAGGCTCTCACACAGTTTCTGAAAGATACCGCGTGGGGTGAGCTGGATTATCTGATCATTGATCTCCCGCCAGGTACCGGCGACGTTTCTTTGACACTTGCACAGCAGGTCGGACTGGCCGGGGCAGTTGTCGTCTGCACGCCGCAGCAGGTCGCTCTTCTGGATGCGATCAAGGCTGTGGACATGTACCAGAAGGTTAACGTTCCGATACTCGGTTTCGTGGAGAACATGACCGGAGAAATCTTTGGCCGTGGTGGCGTTCAAAAGGTTTCACAGGAACTCAAGATTCCGTTCCTGGGTGAGATTCCTTTGAACGCAGCGATTCGCGAATACAGTGACCGAGGTCAGGTCATGCAGATGATGCTTGACGACAGTCCGTCACGTGATGCTCTGCGGAAAGTCTGCCAGAACGTTGCGATGCAGGTCTTCAAGGAGCTTGTAAAATCTCCCGCAGGCCCTGTCTTGGAAATTCTCTGAATGTTGCCTTCACTCGAAGAGATCTTTGAAGAGTTTGCGGACCTCGATCGCGAGGATCAGTCTCAGTACCTGCTCGAATTGGGGGATGATCTGCCATCATTCCCGGCGGATGCACGTACGGAACTCAACAGGGTTCATGGCTGTCAAAGCCAGGTATGGTTGATTGCAGAGACCATTGGAGCAGGCCCTCAGGCGGCTTTCACAATTCGAGCCGACAGTGATTCCAATATCGTTCGTGGTCTGATTGCGATCCTGCAGGCAGCGTTTAATTCGAAGACCGCACAGCAGATTCTGGACTATGACATTCTCGGTGTGTTTCAGCGGTTGGACCTGCAGCAGCATATCAGTCCACAACGCCGGAATGGCTTGCGTGGAATGGTCGAGAGAATCCTCTTGTTGGCCCAGCGTCATCTTTCAAGTGACGGCCAAGTGAAGTCGACAGCCTCGCCTGTCGTGCACGTTGAGTCATGTGCTGCGCCAGCAATGAGTCTTCCAGTGCCCGTAAAGCCTTTTGACGGAGAGCAGATTCGCCGCCAGTTTCCGGTGCTGAATCGCCCTCTTGCCAGTGGCCAACTCCCGGTGTATCTCGACAGCGGTGCGTCGGCTCAGAAGCCGCAGGTAGTAATCGACAAAGAACGCGAGGTTGAAGAGCAGTACTTCGCGAATGCTCATCGTGGAACCTATCAATTCGGCCTGCGAATCGACGAAGAGTTCGAAGGCGCTCGAACTGCGATTGCCAGGTTTCTTAATGTGGCCATTGATTCATCGATCGTGTTTACCCCGGGAACGACGGTCGGTCTGAACATGATCGCATTCGGCTGGGGGCGGAGGCATGTTCAGCCGGGTGACGAGATTCTGACGACGGTAATGGAGCATCACGCTAATTTTGTTCCGTGGCAGCAGCTTGCGAAAGAACATGGAGCAACTCTGCGACTGATTCCTCTAGCGGCTGACGGAAGACTGGATCTGGGACGACTCGATGAAGTCCTGAATTCACGAACAAAGGTCGTTGCCGTCACCGCGATGTCCAACATGCTGGGCACGGTGAATCCTGTTGCTGAAATCGTGCGGCGGGCTCACGAAGTTGGGGCTTGCGTTGTCGTTGACGGCGCACAGAGTGTTCCGCACATGATCACGGATCTGCAGGCCCTTGACGCAGATTTTCTCGTGTTCAGCGGTCACAAGCTTTATGGGCCGACGGGTGTGGGGGTGCTCTACGGCAAACCTGAGCGACTGGAAGAGATGGATCCGATTATTTTCGGCGGTCACATGATCTCCGAAGTGCGGATTGAAAACACAACCTGGTCCCCTGCCCCGGCGAAGTTTGAAGCCGGTACGATGCCGATCGTTCAGGCGATTGCACTGGGTGAAGCTGTTCGCTGGGTCCAGAACGTCGGTTTGAATGCGATTCATCAGCATGAGCAGACATTGCTGAAGTCGACGATGGAACGGCTGATGTCTGTTCCGGGGATGACGATCTATGGACCGGCGTTGGAGCATCGAGGAGGCATCGTTAGCTTTCGAATCGACGGTGTTCATCCCGAAGATCTTGCGGCATTGCTCGATCAAAAAGGCGTGTTCACCCGCCACGGCCATCATTGCACGATGCCGTTACATACTCATCTCGGCGTTTCCGCAACAACGCGAGTGAGTCTTGCGGCTTACAACATGCAGAGTGATATCGAACAACTCATGCAGGCGATCGAATTCGCGTGCAGGACATTGAAAAGGAACTAGCTCGACAACTCAATTAAAGTCTTCGATTGTGTAACCGTTGTCATGGGCTGAACAGGTTATTTGGCTTCAAACAAGACATCTGAACCAATACCAAATTTTGCTGGCAGCGGAATATTGGACAGCGATTCATCGTCGCCGATGCGAAACTGCCATCGTCCGGCCAGTTTGAGCGAGCGGTCGCCGGACTGCAGCAACGGTGGTGCAAGTAGATGCAATCCGGACTCTGTGCCGGAATTCCGAATGACCAGCAGATTGATATCGTCGGCAAATACAGCGTCACGGGGAATCCCAAAGTGTGAACCGTCTGATGTTGTCTCAAGCTGCTTTCCGTTCAGCCAAGCTTTTGTCTTGCTGGTGTTGTCTGCCATCACGAGCTGCAGGCCAGAATTCGACAACCATGCTGCAGGAATTCGAACAGTGCAGCGATGCCAGATCGGCGTTTCGACGGATTCCATTACCCCGTGAGACGCTTCTTTCAGCGAAGCCCCTGCGATCGCAGTCGTCCAGTGTTTATTGAAGGACGAGTTGTCGGCCGCGATAGTCCCCGGACTCATCACGTCTCGTGCTTTACGCTTGTCGTACTGAGACGCGAACGGTTTGCCTCCCAAAATCTGATCGCTGGTGATGGTTGGGCATACGAATCGTTCGACGTGGGAAATGATCAGATCATTTCCCGTGAAGTGATCGACATACGGCCAGGACTTTGGGTTGTACATGCAATCCGTCAGATCTCGCATGAGAACAACATTCTTGCCGTTGCGAGCTAACTGTCTCAGTCCAAACGGCCGGCCGAGCACGCACATGTTGGTGTGGACTCCCACCAGAATGACGTTTTTAATTCCGCGAGATTCGAGGATATTCCAGACTTCATCACCCTTGTCGCTGATGAAATCAAGTTGTTCATGGATTTCAATTCCTGCGTTCTGTGATTTCCACGGAAGTCCCGGATTGCGGCCAAGTGTCTTAAGTTCAGCAGCCCACTTCGCGTGTTCCGTTGGTTCATCGTCGTCTCCGCCATCGGACTGGTCGATCGGATAGACTGCTTGTTCCTCAGCCGGAATTTTGGAACACCAGAATTCAATATCTGCTGGCTGGACCTTTGCGGCAGGGATTTCGGTCGCTCGTTGACGTGCGGCATGGCCTTCATAGGCTGGCATGCAGTCGCTGGGCGAGTGAATGATGATAGAACCCTTCCGACGAGCTTCTTTCAGGACGTCATTCATCCGTGGGAGGAACTCTTCCATCCGGCGAACCGCGTTAATGGAATGGTGCTTGTCCCAGACATCGCAAACGATCACTGCAGTTTCCGCGGGTGACCATGTTTCCGCTTTTGTTGTGCGGACATACTGGTGGTCACTGGTCTCCGACTTTTCCTGACGACGGAGAGAGAGAAGAAAATCGTCTGACATTGCTGAAGATGACATGAACAACATTCCGCAGGTCATCAGGTGACAAAACAAGAATGATCGCATCGAGACGTTTTCCTCGTATGAAAGCGTTATGTAGGTCCTGAATCTCTATTGAAGTTGTTCTTTCAGCCATTGATAGGCTTCAGCTCTCACTTCATCCGGGAAATCATGCGCACATTCCGGGTAACGAGCCGTAATGGTGGCCGCTTGTTCTCCGTAGATTTTCTGAACTTTTTCTGTCTCCGCGACAACCTTTCGAACTCCGGTGTTCTCAAAGTTGTCATCAGAAACAGGTGCATTTACAAAGATCGAACGAGGAGCGATCGCCGCCAGAACCTCATAGAAATCAAAAGGGACTCGGTTCGGGTCGTTCCCGTATTCGTCTCGAATGCGAGGCATGTAGCGGTCGCTGGTCCATCCAGCGAGATTACCCTTGTAGTAATGATGGAACGCCGTAAAACCGCAACTGGTCACAGATGCTCGGATTCGACAATCAAACGCCGCCGTAAACAGTGTGTTATGGCCGCCGAGAGAATGTCCGATGCAGCCAATTCGATCTGGATCAACTTCTTCGAGCGATTCAAGAAGATCGATAGCACGGATGTTGTTCCAGATAGCTTTCATAGAACCACTGCCGTAGTGAGCACCATTGGTTTTGAAATCGTAGGGATAGTCTCCGAACGAAGGGTAATCAGGGACGAGACAAACGAAACCAAGTTCGGCGAGTTCATGAGCGTAGTGCAGGTTTTCGAGTCCTCCCAAACCTGCCGGTTCACCTTTTCCAATCCCCGTGGTCTGATGCAGGCACAACATTGCGGCGGCGGGAGACTTGAGATCTTTTGGGATCAGCAGCCATGCAGGAACTCGGTCACCGGGTTCTGATGCAAAGGAGATTCTCCTGCGAAGATACTTGTCGGTTGATTCCTCCATGAGTACCTCCATCTCAAGAGGCACGCGCTGTTCAGGCGAAGGGAGTGGTCCCATTGCGAGAGACATGCTGTCAAGAATATGTTGACGGCGCAGACCCATTTCAAAAGGCGTGTTGATGGGGCGACTTTTGCCATCTCGATCTTTGACTGTG
Organism: Planctomycetaceae bacterium; assembly: GCA_044378235.1. GTDB lineage: Bacteria > Planctomycetota > Planctomycetia > Planctomycetales > Planctomycetaceae > SXXK01. The sequence goes on along the minus strand of JBILXT010000005.1, from coordinate 42,900 downwards.
GTCACGTCTGAGTGATTGTAATCGCTGGCAGTGATTGCAGGTGTTGCTGAGTCGGGAGGACTTCCAGCTGGATTTTTCAGCAGATTTTCCAGGACATGCAGTCCACTGCGGCCCGGACAGATCAGATCAAGATCCTGATCGCCGTCGAGATCCACCACTTTGGGGTCAAGTCCGAATCCAACATTGTCTCCCGAAGAAATGACGGTCCGTTTCCAAGTGCGTGTTTCGGGCAGGAACTGGTAGGAGCAAACAACAAGCGGATTGTATTCGCCGGGATCCTTTCCATCGTGACCCAGGTATCGGCTGCCCGCGATTAATTCCGACCGTTGATCTCCATCAAGATCCGCCCAGAGTAGGCTATGAGCCTGTGACCAGCTTGTATCGATTGCATGGCGGATCCAGCGTCTGCTCCCCTCGGAATCTTTGGACTGTTCCATCCAGTAGAGGCCGAATCGGTGCCCGCGGCCCCAGATCAGGTCATTGTCGCCGTCTGCGTCAACATCCTCCACAAGGATTGGAATTGATGCACCCTTCCACAAGTTGAACTCGGGATGAAAAGTCCAGCGACCGTTTCGTCGATCTTCTGGAGCCTCGGCCCAGCCGTTGGGGCCGATGACATCGTTTCGGCCGTCACCGTTGACGTCACCAAAACCAAGTCCGTGTCCGGCCAACTCTTCGGGCAGAGCAAACTGACTCCACTTTGGCTCCGGGCCCGGCTCCAAGTGCCACCATGCGGCGAACTGAGTGCCGTTAGGAAGTACATCCAGGTTTCCATCGCCATCGACATCAGCCAATCGTCCTGTTTCCATTGGGCCGGGTTTGGCGATTTCATGTTTGATCCACGTTGCACCTTTGGCTGCTGCCGGACCTGGATTCTGAATCCAGTACAACGACTGGCTTCGATAGTTGCAGCTTACCAAATCGATATGACCATCCTTGTTCACATCCAAAGGAAGATTCGAATAGTCATCAGGACGACCGCGAATCTGTTCAACCTCGCGGACCGGATGTTTCTCCCAGTTCGGCGCCTGATACCATAGGTTGCCTGCGACAATATCCAGCTTGCCATCTCCATTCACATCCAACACCTCACAGGCGCAGTTGCTGGAGTCGGCATTGATGACATGGCGACGAAACAAAGGCTGATCGGCCTGCAACGCAGAAGCGACGATCAGAGTTCCGAGTAACCCAAACACACATTCAGCGCGAAGCATAAAAGAGCCCTCCGAGAGACGAGTGGGCTGGCGAGGGTAATCGTTTCAGAAACGATTACAAGCGATGCGCCGTCTGGGAGAAATTCCGGATGTGGCTGAGCAAAGAATCCAGTGAACGGAACTCTTCAAAACTCTGACGATTATTCCGATTGGAATCCGTGCCTGTTCAGTGTCACAGCGTTTCGGCAGATTCCACCGAATTCGATTTGCCTTTGCCGAATCGGCAGTTCGATACGACATCTGGACGATTCCAGAGCCTCTCGATGGATGAGTGTGCTCGGAGAACCGGATCCGAGGAAGACTGATTGATTCCATGAATCAGGTTGTCTTTGCGGATTCAGCGATCTGAATGATTTCGAATGCGGAAGGAGCCGCGCCACAGGATGTGAAACTTTCCGTTGGAGAGTCCGTTGATGGCGCGACGTAGTTCAATAGCGGCTTATGTAGCCATGCTTTCGATCGGACTTGCGGTCGGAGGGCACCTTGATTCGATGAGGTTTACTGCCTCAGCGAATGCGGTTCCTGCTGAAGGAGCCGGAGGAACGGTGCTCCCTGCACGAGCGATGGCTCTGGTCGACAGCGGCAATCATATCTCACAAATCGCAGCCGACATTATGCCGTCGGCCGTTCATATTCAGGCTATTCGCGTCGAGAACGAACGCAAGGTTGAAGAAACCGGTTCCGGCGTGATCATGAGAAGTGAAGCTGTTAAAGGCCTGTTCGTGATTACGAACAACCACGTTGTTCGCGGTGCAGAAATGCCGGCGATCGACGTAGTGCTTTCCGATGGTGCGACAGTCCATCCTTTGCGAGTTTATCGCGACACGGAAAGTGACATCGCGATCATGCAGATTCCTGACGGTGGTCAGCCAACGGCACGTTGGGGCGACAGTAGCTCGGTCGAGATGGGACATTTTGTACTGGCGGTCGGAAGTCCATTCGGCTTGAGCCAGTCAGTGACGATGGGAATCGTCAGTGCCAAGGGCCGTCGCGATCTTTCTCTCACAGCAGATCAGTCTGTAACGAATCAGGATTTCATCCAGACCGATGCGGCCATTAATCCTGGCAATAGTGGTGGACCGCTTATTGACGTCAACGGGAACGTGGTGGGAATCAACACCGCGATCGCCTCCAACAGTGGCGGCAATGAAGGGATCGGCTTCAGCATCCCCAGCAATCTGGTTCGTCGAGTCTTCGAACAAATGGTGGCCTACGGAAAAGTACGCCGCGCTTATCTAGGTGTTGAGCTGGACAATAACTTCTCTGACGAGGCGGCACAGCGACTTGGCATGTCACGAGCTCGCGGTGCTCGAATTACAAGAGTCTATTCACATCGCAGCAGCCCTGCAGTTCTGGCTGGATTGAAACCAGACGATGTCATTCTGTCTTACAATGGAGTCGAAGTTGTCGACGAGAACCACCTGATCAATCTCGTGAGTTTGTCTGATATCGGCTCATCCGTCACGATGGAAGTTTACCGTGCTCGTCAGAAGACCGAGAAAATCGTGCAGCTTACGGATCGAGAAGATTTCCGAACGGCCGAGGATGCTCGGAACACATTCAACACGCGATAGGAGGCCCTGGGCCCAGCGTTTAAATTTAAGTTGTCCCTGATCACCGCAGTTTGCGTGCTCTGTTCTACAGAGTTCGTGAACTGCGGTGTTTTCGATTGATGAAGCTCATCTATGCGTATGTCACAGACATACAGCGTGGCCGATTTCGTAGGGGGGCACGACAGGCCGAGCGTAGAGCAGATCGTAGTGCCCAGTCACTTTTTTGATCCCCTGCCACGGTTTAGACTCTGATGTCCGATTCAGATGCTGATAGCCCCGGGGTCTTGTGGAGTCCTGAGTGATGTCGAATGGTTCTCGGAGTGGTCGATCGTTGTTTCTATCATTAGTGTTGCTTGCAGAAATCGTAGGGATCGCGGGATTGGCTTCCGCACAGGAAGAGCAGGCATCGGTCCGTGAGGCGTGGTCAACGTCGAAGATTTCTGGTTCGCCAGATCCAGCTCCACCGTATCGAGCCGAACTGGCCTTTCCGAATCTCAAGTTTGCGCAGCCGCTCGACCTGTCCCCTGCTCCGGGATCTGATCGGCTGTTCGTCGCGGAACAGGGAGGCAAGATCCTGTCGTTTTCTAATCGTTCCGATGTGGGTTCTGCTGATCTTGTGGTTGACTTGAAGGAGTCACACCCGGATTTGTCTGCGGTGTATGCGATTACGTTTCATCCGAAGTTTGAATCAAATCGCAAAGTCTACATCTGCTACATTCAGGGTAACGACAAACCCGACGGGACGTTTGTGTCTGAGTTCCAGATGGCTGGTGATGTTGCCTCGAACGCCGATGGAACGACGGCTCAGCTACCGACGATCGATCCCGCGACTGAAAAAGTCATCATTCGCTGGTGGTCTGGCGGCCACAACGGCTGCAGTTTGAAGTTCGGTCCGGATGGCTATCTCTATATTTCGACTGGTGACGGAGGGGCTCCTTCACCACCGGATCCTTTGATGGCGGGCCAGGACGTCAGCAATCTATTGTCGAATATCCTGAGGATTGATGTGGATCATCCTTCTGCGGGGCTCAAGTACGGAATCCCAGCCGACAATCCGTTCATTGGAATGGAGAACGTGCGGCCTGAAATCTGGGCGTTTGGTTTTCGTAATCCATGGCGTATGAGTTTTGACCGTGTCAAAGGCGACTTGTGGGTTGGAGATGTTGGCTGGCAGCTTTGGGAGATGATTTATCGTGTGGAACGTGGAGGCAATTATGGTTGGCCAATTATGGAAGGACCGCAACCTGCACTTCCGGAATCAAAACGCGGGCCAGCTCCGATCTCGCCTCCCGTTGTGAGTCATCCGCATTCCGAGGCGGCATCGATGACCGGAGGCTTCGTCTATCATGGAAGCCAGCTGCCGGAACTTAAAGGCGTGTATGTCTACGGTGACTTTCAATCCGGAAAAGTCTGGGGATTGAAACATGACGGACGCCAGATGACATGGCATAAGGAATTGGCTCAGACTCCTCTGCAGCTTGTTTCTTTCGGAGAAGACAATTCCGGGGAGATCTTCCTCGTCGACTATCAACGAACTCAGCAGATTTATCGACTTGTCCCGAATCCTGACGATGGACAGCACGCGAAGTTTCCTCGAAAGCTGAGTGAGACAGGTTTATTTGCTGATGTCGCTAATCAGACTCCTGCAGCCGGAGTTTTGCATTATGAGATCAATGCTCACCATTGGGCCGATCATACCCGGTCGGAACGCTGGATGGCCGTTCCGGGGACAGATCCTGTTCAGATTGAATCTGATTCAAAGTGGATGATCCCCAACGGATCCGTTCTGGCCAAGACTGTCAGCATTGAAATGATCAAGGGCCAATCATCATCTTTGCGTCGCCTCGAAACTCAGATACTTCACCGAGAAGCTGACAGTTGGCGCCCCTATACCTTTGCATGGAACGATGATCAGACTGATGCGGAGTTGGTACCAACCTCAGGTTTCAGCAGATTACTCAGTATTCAGGATGCTTCGGCACCTGAAGGGCTTCGCGAACAGACGTATCGATTTGCAGCTCGCAGTGAATGTCAGATGTGTCACAACCCCTGGGTTGAAATGAAAACGACAAGTGTAGGCATTCAGACGGCGTCTCCGCTGGGGCTTTCGCTGATGCAGTTGAATCGTCAAGTGGATGGAAGTGATTCTGAGAACCAGCTCGTGTCGCTGCAGAAGGCCGGTTGGATCAGTGGAAAGATCCCAACCGTTCCGGACGATACACCGCGATTTGCGGACCCCTATGAAACGACAGCGTCCCTGAATGATCGAGTCCGTTCCTATCTGCACGTCAACTGCGCCCATTGTCATCAACCGCATGCTGGTGGAAGCGCGATCATTGAACTGGCTCATGATGTGAAATTGGAAGATGCAAAGCTGTTGAATGCGAAGCCGGGACAGGGAGTATTCGGGATTTCAGACGCGGCGTTAATTCGCCCCGGAGATCCATTGGGCTCGGTCCTTCACTACCGACTGGCAAAAACCGGCAGCGGACGCATGCCGCGAATTGGTTCTGAAGAGATTGACGATGTTGCTGTTGCCATGATTCGGGAATGGATTCGCGAATTGCCTGCGACCGAGACTCCGACTTCAACGCCAATTGCGAAGGCCGACAATTCTGCGCTCTTGAATTCGCTTTCCACGATGTCGGCTGAGGCGAGGCTATCTGCGGTTCAGCAATTCACAGCCACGACTCGAGGGGCGATGGAGTTGATGCTATGGGTTCAGTTGGCGGAGACTCCGTCCGAACTTCGGCAGGAAATTGTGACGTTGGCCAGCCAGAGCACTCAGCCGGAGGTGCGAGATCTCTTTGAACGGTTTATTCCGGCATCGAAGAGAGCGAAGAGGCTTGGGACGGCAGTGAACTCTGCCGAACTGCTGGCCATGGAGGCCGACGTCGAACGAGGACGTCAGTTGTTTCTACGAGAGGGGGCTGCATCCTGTCGGAACTGTCACAATGTTAAGGAGATTGGTGAGACACTGGGGCCGGATCTCAGTCAGATCGCGAAAAAATATACGCCAGCGGAAATGCTGACTCACCTGCTGGAGCCTTCGCGATTCATTGATGTGAAATACATTCCTCAAGTGGTCGAGACGATTGATGGCCTTGTTTACACTGGCCTGCTCGTGGAAAAAACTGAGACAGAGATTGTGCTGAAGTCTGTGCAAAACAAAGAGATTCGGATTGCCATCGCTGATTTGGAGTCGATGACTTCGCAGCAGAAATCCATTATGCCTGAACTTCTGCTGCGTGATATGACGCCTCAGCAGGCTGCGGATCTGCTGGCGTATTTGAACTCGCTGAAATAGTCGCAGCTGATGAGTCGTTAAGCGGCAGGTCACCATTCCCGGCAACCTTATTCACAACAGCTGAAGGATCCTCGGCAGAAAAACGATCACCCCGACAATCGCCGCACCCATCGCTGAGATGAGTACGGCTGCTGCGGCCAGATCTTTGACCTGACCTGCGATCGGATGAAACTCCGGAGAAACCAGATCCGTCAGAAACTCGATTGCAGTATTCAAGGTTTCAGTGATCCAGACACTGGCCATTGCCAGCGTCAAAACACACCACTCGATGGCCGTAATGCGTAACATCACTCCGACGGCGAGCACAACTCCTGTGACCACCAGATGAATCCAGGAGTTATGCTGAGTCTTCAACAGAATCTTCAGTCCAGAGAAGGCGAACGTAAAGCTTCTAAGCCGGTCTCGCAGAGTCCACTTGGGGGCATGATTCTTCAAGTCAATGACTCACTTTGTTCCAGCAGAGATTTCTTTGCTGATTTCCTGCACGGTACTCACGATGTTCTCTTCGATTCCGGGAGCCCATTTGGACGGTTGTCCATAGTAAATCATTGACGATTCACCTTCGTACCCACCCTCCATCAGGACGCGACCGGAAGGGATGTACCCCATGACATCGTTGCTGTATCCCGAGATCCAGTTCGATCGGCCGGGTAGTTCAGCCTTCAGACGCACCGCATAGTCAACGACGACTTCCCCGCCAAGAAAAGTCATCTTCACGTGATCACCGATCGCCCACATTTGAACAGGATAAGGATAGGTCGGCGAAAGTTTCCCATCACGGGCCATAACCTTTTCAAGAGTCATTGCTCGTCGAGCAATGTAGACATCGGATGCTTTCAAATCCTTCTGGATCTCTTCAGCCGAAGGGATATGAGCAAAGGCCAGATCAATTTCACGGTAGACGGATTTAAGAGACCCGGTGACAGGTGTCATTGGACTCTGTAACGCTCGATCCACAGCATCGGCGGTTTGTCGACCATACTCCATGGCCAGTTCGACTGTACGGCGAGGTATTGGATTCTGATCGGCTCCGCAACCGGCCCAGAACATTGCAATGGCATCAGGATGCCGCTTCTCAACTTCCAGTTGAGCGAAGCCCGGCCAGTCACCTGACCAGTCCATCAGACTCAAAACAGTCGCGTGACAGGCGTAACCGAACACGACAGCTCGGAGCTTTCCTTCCGGAGTTCGCACAGACAGTACAGGGACATCGTGATCGACAGGCCCTACAAGCATGCCTTTTTCTCGGAGCATTGGTACATCAGGTTCACGATTATTTCGTCGATTGACTGCGAATGAAGCTTGAGATTCTCCGGTGCTGATTGATGCGGGGGCCATCGAAGCAACGGCATCGCTGACGGCTTTCGCGACGGAATCTGACAGGAAGACAGTGTAGTCTCGGATCAGTTTGAGGTTTGGTTCATCCAGTGCGAACATCGCGAGAAGATTTGTACCAACGACCGGCCCCGAGTGAGTATGAGAAGTTGAAAGAGCGATTTGAGACCGATCAATGTTGTGTTCTTTCTGGAGTCGACTACAGATTTGCAGCGATGTTTCTCGATCGATCCCAACAAGATCAAGAGTGACCAGAATCAATCGCTTGCCCGCAGGATCTTCCAGAACGATCGCTTTGGCCCAGAGGTCGTGGCTTTTGCCCTCAGCCGGTTTACTGCGCGATGCGTATCCCGACATCCACATGGGTTGTGGTGGTGTGATGTTGGCTTTCGCCACTCCAGCCTTCCATGTTTCCTGTGCTGAGGCCACTGGGGTCAGTAAGAAGCAAAGGACGGCAACTGCAATGATCCGAATGAGTCTCACGAGTTTCTCCGAGGCGAATTTTGGGGCAGGAAATACAGAACGCAGAGAACGTGGTCTAACTGTTTCCGGAGCGACTTCAAGCTTCGAAGCAGTTTGACCTCCGTTTGCTGTACGAATGAATTCCACGTGTTGAATGAAGCCAGAAGCATTTGCTGCTCGAATTTCCGGCGACTCAGGGTTTCTCAGAGACACACATGTGATATTCTTACTTGACCGGGACATCGAAATGACGCCCCGAAGTCGATTCCTGGCGATAAGTCAGGCGATTGAGTTTATGCAGGCCGACAGATTCAAAGGAGAATGCCATGGGCAAAGGTGACAACAGCAGGAAGAACGACAAGAAGAACAAGAAGGTTAAAAAGGAAGCGAAAAAGCCTGATGCCAAGAAGTAGCATGCTTTGAGCAGTAGTGAAAACTGTTGTGGGAGCCCGCTTTCGACAGAAATGCGGGCTCTTTGCTTTTTACTGTGCCCTTGCGTCAATACATCACCGGAATACGGATTTCTTCATGCCTGTATCGCTTGCGCTGCGATTCGGGTATGATGCACGTGTCTGCCACTGGCGATGATCATGTGGAGTCTGTGAGACTCTGCGGTTGTATGGCGAGCGGGATCAGACGTTTTCACTCGGAGCTTAAAATCGCAAAAAACCAGAATACCTTCGCCAAGCGTCAGCGTGAGCAGGAAAAACGACAGCGAGCTGATGAGAAACGTAAGAAGCGGGACCAAAAGAAAGACGGTTCTTTTTCCCCCGCACCATCCCGAAGCTACGCGTTTCCTTCCGAAGACCGTGAGGAATAAAATTCTGAAGACCGACCTCGCCGAGGTTGGTCTTTTTTATTGGCCGACACCCAATTCCTGCGCTCTTTCCTGTTCGCTGATTGAATCGAAAGCGCCTGCCCACTAGCCTTTGGCGCAGATCTGCCCGCCTTTTCGACTTTTCGATTCCTTCCTGTGAGTTCTCTGCGATGACGCCTGCAGCCCTGTCAAAGGTACAACGTTTCTCTCTTTCCTCGATTTCTCTGTCCGGGATGCTGCTGATTCTCGCGACGATGACTGCAGAGGCCTCAGATCGACTCAACTGGCCTGCTCGTACTGGCCCTGGCTTGAATTCGCTGATTCCGGCAGACGATGCCGCAGGCTTGCCGACAGAATGGTCTGAAGAACCTTCCAAAAACATTACATGGAAGCTGGATCTCGAAGGCTTCGGGCATTCCGTCCCGGTGGTTGGATTCGGAAAGGTTTGGCTGACGGCGGCAACAAAAGATGGAAAGCAGCAATTCATTTACTGCATTGAACAGTCCACAGGAAAGGTCCTGCATCATAAGTTGATGTATGAGAATGCAGAGCCTGAGCCGCTAAAGAACGAAGTCAACACCTATGCTTCACCGTCGTGCGCGCTGGAGAAGAATGCGGTTTATGTGCACTTCGGAACTTATGGCACGGCTCGCGTGAATCCCGATACGGCGGAAGTGGTGTGGGAACGAAAAGACATCAAGTGCCGACATTTTCGTGGTCCTGGTTCTTCACCCATCATCTGGAAGGATCATCTGATCCTGACCTTTGATGGCATTGATGCTCAGTTCGTGATGGCATTGGATAAGAACACAGGAAAGACTGTCTGGCGAACGGATCGCACGACTGATTACGGAGACCTTGACGAGAATGGTCAGCCCAAGCTGGAGGGTGATCTTCGTAAAGCCTACAGCACTCCAGGATACGTCGATGTGAATGGCAGAACTCATCTGATTTCGATCGGTTCGCGAGCGGGATTTGCTTACGACGCTTTGACCGGCGAAGAATTGTGGACGATCCGTCATGACGATTTTAATGCGTCATCGCCGCCATTGTTTTTTGAGGGTCATGCGATCCTCAATACGGGTTCACGTGGGTCGAACCTGTTGAGCGTGCGACTCGACGAGACCACACGTGGAGATGTGTCCCAGTCTCATGTTGTCTGGAATCGTGATAAGGGCAACTCAGATCTGAGCGCTCCGATTCTGATCGGCGATCGGATCTTCAGCGTTCTGAACAACGGCGTTGTGAATTGCGTTAATGTGAAGACCGGTGAAGAAATCTGGAAGGACCGCATTGAGGGAACGTTTACGGCATCTCCAATTGCGGGTGATGGCCGAATCTATTTCTGCAATGAGGAAGGTGATTGTTACGTTGTTGAGGCCTCGGATTCCTTCAAGCTGATTTCGAAGAATCACCTGAGCGAAGGAATGCGAGCGTCTCCGTCTGCTGCGGACGGACATTTGTTTCTTCGGACGTTTACTCGGCTCTATTGTATTGGCAAGTAGTCGGACTACGGCTTAATCAGTTCAGTGGTGCGCACTGCCAATTGGCGTACTCGACATTCGTTGATGTCAACTCCCAGGCCAGGGCCTGCTAATCGCCTGCCGCGTCCGCCGTATTGAAACGTGAGGTCCTGTTCAGTCAGAGCATCGCGAACCAGGAAGCGATCGAAACTACCTTCAAGGTAACGAATATTGTCCACGTTGCAGGCGAAGTGCCGACCGGCTGCAGAAAGAATGCCTGTCTCTCCAACCTGACATCCCAATTGAAAGCCGAGTCCATGTTGTCGGGCAAGCGCTGCTAGTTTCAGGGAACGCAGGAGACCGCCGCATTTGGAAAGACGAATGTTGAACAGATCACACCATCCTCCGGCGATTGCTCGTTCTGCATCTTCGTGGCAACAGAGAGATTCATCCAGCATGATGGGCGCGTTCAGTTCAGAGCGTACTTGTCGAAGTCCAGCGACATCAGCATGAGGCACTGGTTGTTCAAGACTGGTCACGTTGTATTTCAAGAATGGCTGCATCTTTGAGCAGACCTCTTCACATCGCCATGCTTCATTGGCATCCAGTCGAAGATCGACGTGTCGGCCGACAATCCGTCGGACGCGTTTCAGGCAGGCTTCGTCATGAATTCCAGCAGCGCCGACTTTGACTTTGACGGTCCGGAAAGCAAAGAGACGCATTTTGAGTGCGGAAACGATCTGTTTGCCCGGAGACATCGAAGTGATTGCACCGCTGTAGAACACTTCCTCGCGAGTCGAGACAATCTTCCCCGTGCCTGGAAGTTTTTCGATCAATTGTCCGATCGAAATGTTTTCGACTCGGCAGGCCGAATCCAGAATGGCCAGTTCAAGTGCGCAGCGGACCGAGTTCCCGAAACACTCGCGGACTTGAATTCCGGGGTCCGGCTTGACGCCAGCAAGCCGGAACTGGTCGATCGCCGTTGCAAGTTGCACAGAGTCCAGGAACGTTTGTTCGCGAAGTGGACTGAAGTCTGTGGCCTCAAGATGACGCCATGCCGTTTCGATGGATTCACCCGTGACATAAGTTCGTGGCAACCCTTCTCCCCAACCGACGCTTCCGTCATTCATGACGCAGCGAATAATCAGCGTGTCATTGGCAAAACGCTCATGAGACGCATGACGTACTGGCTTTCGGAGTGCGATCGGAAGCTGAAAGGCCGTGATTCGGTGAATATGCATCGTTGCTATTCATCCAGAATGCGATGGCAGAACCGTCGAAGTTCATCTGGTGCACGATCCAGGTCCAGTTCGAGTTTGCTTTCATCCAGTTCAAACGTTTGCTGATTACGAGGAAGAGTGTCCCGAATCTCGGCGACCGCAGCGGCGTAGTCTTCGCTGCGTTCCAGTTCCTTCAGTGCGTAGGCACGACCCAGCATTCCCAATAGCTCGAGGTACTGCTTTTCCGGCATCATACTGCTCTTGTCCCGCACTTCAGTAAACACCTTCAGTGCCGCTTCATTATCAGGAACCAGACCCGACATCAGTGTCAGACCCAGTCGCAGTTCAGCGAGGTCTGCTTCGGGAGAATCTGGAAAGTTTTCAACAACAGCTTCCCACGCAGCACTGCGGTGGGGTTGCAACATCGCAACGGCATATTGTCGAATCGCTGATGACTCTGCTGGAATCGGTTCCTCTGTTGACTCAGGCGTTTTCGGAATTGTGATCGGGCGTTCCATACGACGACCGGCCACAAAAGAAATCGCCAGAAGTGCACATGTGGCCAATCCCAGTTTTCTCAGGTCGGGAGCCGAATGCAGCAGACGACTCAAAAATCCTGAATCGCTCATGAGTCGCGAATTCACAGGGATCACATTCAGCTTCTCAAGGGCTGTTTCAAGTTCCTCAGGAGACTGAAACCTTTCATTCGGCTTCTTCTTCATCATCCGATGGACAACATCGCAGATTTCAGCCGGCAGATCAGCTCGCAAAGAACGCAGTGGTTTTGGTTCTTCTTTAAGGTGTTGAACTGCAACAGTCACGGCGTTCTTTCCGGGAAACGGTGGCTGACCTGCAAACATGTGGTAGCAGGTGACTCCCAGAGAATACTGATCGCTTCGATAGTCCAGTTTTTCTCCCTGGATTTGCTCCGGACTCATGTACCATGGCGTTCCCATGGTTGTGCCGACCTGCGTCAGATTCATCCGGGGGCTGGAAGGCTGATTCAGCTGAGCCAGTCCGAAGTCTGTGACTTTGGCGACTCCGGACCTGGTGACCATGATGTTTTCGGGTTTGACATCACGATGAACGATGCCTGCTTCGGAAGCTGCTCTCAATGCGGAAGCGATCTGCTGCATCCATTTCAGTCCGGTCCCATAGTCCGGATACCCATGTTTCTTCATCCACTGGCTCAGATTCAGGCCGGGGACGTACTCCTGCACAATGTAGCTGATATTGCCTTCGCGGCCGGTCGTAATAATCTGAACGAGGTTTGGATGGCTGAGTCCACCGGCGGCCCGAGCTTCCTGTTCAAATCGTTTGAGCAGAACCTCCGTGCTCCCGGAGACGGAATTCTTCAGAACCTTGACGGCGACCTGTCGTCCAAGCGATTTCTGTTCAGCAAGATAGACGTCGGCCATTCCCCCGCTTCCCAGTCGTCGCAACAGCAGGAACTCACCAATCTGAAGATTGCTGAGGTCTGCTGGCTGTTGTGATGGATCCGGCTGATCCTGACTGGACATGGATTGGTCTCCGCGAATATCGCGAGCTGATTCTGGCACGAACGTTCTTATCGAACTCAACAGCCCCCGCAGATTTTTACGTCTCGGGGGCTGTAAGTCGACTATTCAATAAACAACGTCAGACAACTACTGAGCTGCTTTTTCTTTCTTGATCTTCTTCAAAAATGCAGACATTTCCTCGATAGCACTTTCGGGTGCATCACCGGCATTGTCAACAGCCTTTGTCTGAAGTTCGATGGCCCGATCCAGATCACCCTGAAGGTGCAGCAGATGAGCCAATGTGTCAAGGATCATTCCATTCTCGGGGTCGCCATCAATAGCCTTCTCTGCAGCCGCTGTGGCAGCCGTGATCAATTCCTTCGGGAATTCTTTGTCTTCAACAGCTGCCTCGTAGATTTGCCATGAAAGCTGATTCAGCATGGAGGAGTCCGGCATTTCGGATTCGGTCATTGCTGTCAGTGTCTTCATGACATCTTCATGAAGCCCTTTGCTAAGCAGCAGGTTGACTCGCAGCATGCTGATCTGACTCTTCTCCGCATCTGTTGCGTCCTTACTGATTTCATCAAGTTCTGCCAACCCCGCTTCAACTTCATCGCCCTGAATTTTCGTTGCGGCAGAGGAGACTCGGACGCGAAACTTCAGTTGCTGGTAAGCCGATACGGTTTCTTCGTCACCTTCTGCATTCGTGATTGCGTCATCAAGCAGCGTCAGAGCTCCTTCGGTATCGCCTTTTCGCATTTTCTGACTCAGCTTGGCCATCAACAGATCGCGTTCCTGTTCTTTTCGAAATTCTTCCAGGAATGCTTCTCGATCCCACTTACCAGAGACAACCTCTGCCAGTGGCTCATCCATGGACATCGGGTGGCCAATCCACTCGATCAATCCTGTCTTTCCAACGATGAAGCTCGTTGGAATACCATTCTGTCCGGCGGCTTCCATATAGTCTGTTTTGACGGATCCGTCCGGGTCGGTCGTCAGGCAGTAGGCACTTGTCAGCTCACCGTACGTAGAGGCTTCTGATTTTTTCTTAGGTTCCTCAGCATCTTTCTCTTCTGACTCTTCAGCAGCAGGCTTTTTGGCTCCACGGACAGGCCGCTCAAGAAACTCGTTGACAGTCTCGAGATCTTCGTCACTGATGCTGATGATCTGAACGCCTTTGCCCAGGAATTTGTTTTGAGTTTCTGCCAGGTGAGGCATGCTGGCGACACATGGACCGCACCAGGTAGCCCAGAACTCCACGACATAGACTTTGTCTGCTTCAAACTCTGTAACAGGCTTAAACTTGCCATTGCCGTCACTGACCCAATGCTCAACATCAATCGATGGTGCTTTTGACCCGATCGTCAGCATCGGGCCTTCAGTTTCTTCTGCCTCTACGGCGTCCTTCTTATCCTCATCGGCCGCTACATATGACAATCCTCGCGGCGATCCGCTGACGATTGCTGCAATTGTGAACAGTGCGGCCGCCTTTATCCAAAAGCGATTTGCCATAAAACGAGTTCCTCAAACTAGAAAGATACGGCCGATTCAAGTGTCCGCTCATCGGACACTCTGTTTCGACGTGTGAAAGACTATTATCCTGGAATTGGTTCAGTCACGAACCATCATCTCTGAGTTTCCTGGGCTGAAAAGCCTTCCCTGCAATCGCTCGGAATCTCAGATGTGCTGAACAACGTCGGATGCAGGATAGCGGACTTTGGGAGCCGATGCATACTTATCCTGGCTCGAGCGATAGCCAAGCGCACACGCGACGGTTGAAGTGTACTCACCACCACTAAGTCCCAGTATTTCGTCCATTTTGTCTCTAACGATCCCTTCCATTGGGCAGGCGTCAATTCTCATCAAGGCTGCCGTTTCAAGGAGAAATCCCAGGGCGATATAGCACTGTCTTGAGTTCCACTCCAGATGACCATTCTTCATTCCTGTCGTCTTCCCAAGGATCGCCTGCTTGTATCCGTCCAATGCGGAGACTGGCAGGCCCTGGGTGGTGGCTGTCGCGTCGATCAGTTTCTGGACGTAATCCGGATCCGTGGTTTTTCTGGCGGCGATCACAACAAAGTGTGAACAGTCACGCGGCTGGCTTTGTCCCCAGGCCGCCTGTGGAAGCTGGTCTTTGACAGACTGAGTCGTCACGACCACGAATTTCCACGGCTGAAGCCCGAAACTGCTGGGAGCATGAATGATTGCCGTCTCCAGCGTTTTCCAATCGTCAGCAGAAATTCTTTTTGTTGAGTCAAACACCTTGGTGGCGTATCGCCATGAAAGTTGTTGCAACACTGTTTGTCCAGCGGACATTTTCGCTTCTCTCCGAGGAAATTAATTCGGTTCTGGTATTCGGGTGGTTTCGATTGAGCGTGTGGCGAGGTGAGATCACGTCAATTTGCAGATGGCAACCTTTGACTGGCGCGAGTCCGAATCATGACTGGAGAATTTTTGACATGTAACGGCTCAAAGATTCCAGGTCGTCTGCAAATCCACGGATTCCTTCGGCCAGTTTCTCAGTCGCCATGGCGTCCTGGTTCAACGTCCAGCGAAACGAACGCTCATCCATTTCGACTCGCTCAATGCTCATCAACCTGGCTGCGTCCGCATCAAGTCGTTTGGGAACATCGGCCTCTGAATTCGAGAGTTCCGTTAACAGTGGTGGTGCAACGGTCAGCAGATCACATCCGCAAAGTGCCGTGACCTGCTCTGCGGATCGAAAGCTGGCTCCCATGACCTGTGTCTTGTAGTTATGCCGTTTGTAATAATTGAAGATGCGTTGAACCGAAAGAACACCGGGGTCTTCTTCAATTGCGTAACCGCTGACGCCTTTGGCTTTCTTGAACCAATCCAGAATCCTGCCTACGAAGGGGCTGATCAGTGTGACACCCGCTTCAGCACAGGCGACGGCCTGACCGAAACCAAACAGAAGTGTCAGATTGCAATGAATCCCTTCACGTTCAAGTCGCTCGGCTGCTCGAATGCCTTCCCATGTGCTGGCGATCTTGATCAGGATTCGTTCTTTCGGAATGCCCTGTTCTTCGAAGAGGCCGATAAGGCGCCGACCCTTTTCGAGGGTTGCATGCTCATCAAAACTCAGCCGTGCATCGACCTCAACAGAGACTCGCCCCGGAACGATCTTCAGAATTCGCATTCCAAAAATCACTGAGAGTCTATCAAGGATTGCGTTCAGTAGGTGCTGTTCGGATGAGCCGGCATGCCCCTGCAAATCTTTGCGTGCTGCTGCAATCGCTTCATGCAGCAGCTCAGCGTACTGAGGCATCTGAGCTGCTTTTGCAATCAACGAGGGGTTTGTGGTTGCGTCCTGCGGTCTATTGCGGGCGATAGAATCAATGTCACCCGTGTCGGCGACGATTACGGTGTGTCGCTTAAGCTGATCGAGCGAATTCATTTGAGCCTCCTGCCCTGATGGAAATTTCCATGATCCGTGAATACATCGGAACTGAAGTCTGACCAACCGTCCAGCCGTGGCCTGCAAACACTTGCACTTCGCCCAACGTCACCAGGTTCAGCGTCCGACCTGACCGATGTGAACGAGCGGTCTGCAGCAGTCTACCGGGTGGAGTCCGGAAGCTGAAGAGCATCCAGAATCCTTTGGCATGCGTCAGACTTATTTAATGCGTAAAAATGGATGCCGGGAACGCCTTCTGCAATCAACTGTTTGCACTGCTGAATCGCGTGTTCGACTCCGATCTCGAACTGGGCCAAGGCATCATCCTGGACCGCCTCAAGCTTTGCCGCCAAATCCGCGGGAAAGACCGTCCCACACATCGACGTGATTCGCTTGATCCTCGCAAAATCCGTGATGGGCATGATTCCTGGCACAATGGGAATCTGGATTCCAAGTTTTTTACAACGATCACGGAACGACAAAAAATTATCGTTCACGAAGAAGAGTTGCGTAAAAATCGCGTCAGCGCCCGCGTCGACTTTTCGCTTGAGATTCAAAAGGTCGGCTTCGAGAGATGGAGCTTCCACATGTTTTTCAGGATAGCCAGCAACACCAATCCCCATTTCCGGATGCGTTTCGCGGATCAATTCAACAAGCTCATTGGCGTTTTTAAGGCCGCCTTCAACGGCTTTGAATGCATCCTGGCCCGCTGGCGGATCTCCTCGCAAAGCCATGATATTGCAGATGCCAGCGGCCGCTGCAGTGTCCAGCCAATCCTTGAGTTCCTGACGTGTCGAACCGACACAAGTGAAATGAGCCATCGCAGTGCGATGAAACGTCTGCTGTATTTCGTTACACCAAAAAGCCGTACGATCTCGGGTTGATCCGCCAGCTCCATATGTGCACGACACAAACGCAGGGTTGTACTCAATAAGCGTATGGAGATTTTTCTTCAATGCCGCATCACCTTCCGCCGTCTTGGGTGGAAAGATCTCAATCGACATCACGAATTGCTGATCTTGAAACAGTTGAGAAAGTCGCATTGGTTTGAAAACTTGAGGCGTTCGAGAGATTAAAGGAAGCACGAGGTGACGCGATGCAGTCTAGATTTGGCTGAGGCAAAGATGCCACCAGTGTTGTACCGGCCACACGATTTGACGACGAAGAAGACTACATTTCCTGACCGGTCAGCCGAGCAACTTCGTTCACATCTTTGTCACCGCGGCCAGACAGGCAAACGACAATGACATCATCTTTCTTGCGTTTCGCTGCTGCTTTCATTGCGTAGGCAATCGCGTGAGATGTTTCAATCGCCGGGAGAATCCCTTCTGTTTTTGCCATCGTACTGAAGGCCGCCAATGCTTCGTCGTCGAGGATGTTGACGTAATTCACTCGACCACAGTCCTTCCAGTAGCTGTGTTCCGGGCCGACGCCCGGATAATCCAGACCAGCAGAGATCGAATGGACGTCAGACGTCTGACCATCCTCGTTCTGCAGGACGTAGCTATAACTTCCATGCAGAATACCGGGTTTGCCGTGGGTCAATGTGCTGGCATGATCTCCGGGCTTCCCACCGCGACCACCAGCTTCAACTCCTGTCAGTGCAACCGTTGAGTCATCCACAAATGGATAGAACATGCCAGCAGAATTCGAGCCGCCCCCGACACAGGCTACGACTTCGTCAGGAAGTCTGCCGACCTGATCAAGACATTGTTCCCGAGCTTCGCGGCCAATGATGGCCTGGAAGTCTCGAACCATCATCGGAAATGGATGCGGGCCGACAACACTACCGATGATGTAATGAGTGTCACGTACGGAAGCCATCCAGTCGCGCATCGCTTCATTGATGGCATCTCGCAGAGTTCTTGAACCTGTTGTGACAGGGCGAACTTCTGCCCCCATCGTTCGCATGATGAAGACATTCAGCTTCTGACGTCGAACATCTTCTTCACCCATGTAGACCACGCATGGAAGTCCAAAACGAGCACACGCAGTGGCTGTTGCCACGCCATGTTGCCCTGCTCCCGTTTCTGCGATGACACGTGTCTTTCCCATGCGTTTGGTCAATAACACCTGACCCATGGTGTTGTTGATCTTGTGAGCACCAGTATGGTTCAGGTCTTCGCGTTTGAAGTAGATTCTTGCGCCACCACACTTCTCGGTCAGGCGTTCGGCAAAATAGAGCGGATTCGGACGTCCCACAAAATGCCGCAGCAAGTCTTTCAATTGACGATCGAACTCCGGATCATTCTTCGCGTCTTCGTACGCCTGCGAGAGTTGCTCCAGCGCGTACATGAGCGTTTCAGGGACGTAGCGTCGTCCATATTCTCCAAAGCGGCCTCGTTCGTCCGGTACGGCACTAATGGGAGCTGATGTGGTCGGAGCTGTAGTAGCAGTCGACATGAAATCCTCAGATACTGGCTGAATTCAGGTTCGATGTGAAAACTGCAGTCGGTCCTCGTTACACCGTGGAACACGACGACAAAATTTAATGATGTGAGCATCCCGCGCGGAACAGAATACCGTGGAGATCTCTACGCCGCGCACTTAATCACAGTAATCAGACGTCCCTGTTTTGGTTGCACGGAGACCGTCTCTGATTATAGCGGAGACCACGAAAACACCCGTGTTGTCACGCAAATTCCCCGGAAATTGTTGGGGTCCCTGTCTTTGTGGCGTCACTTATCGCAGGAAAACCGGTTCGCGGATG
Organism: Planctomycetaceae bacterium; assembly: GCA_044378235.1. Classification (GTDB taxonomy): domain Bacteria; phylum Planctomycetota; class Planctomycetia; order Planctomycetales; family Planctomycetaceae; genus SXXK01. Next base: position 23,905 of record JBILXT010000005.1, on the reverse strand, counting down.
GCCGAAACTCACTGCCGGCAGTTCCCCGGGTTGGCAATTTGCCAATTTGGGAAGGTTTTGGTCAGTCTTTTTGCTCAAACCTGAACTCATAGGTTCGGTCATGTAATGGCATTTATCGATCTTCGTACGAAACCATAAATGGCATTCAAATGAGAGGTTCACGGTCGCCAGTGCTCCCAATTCACGCATTTGTGTTTGCTGACTGAGGCGTCTGGACTGCAACATCATGAATCAGACGGCGGAGTTCTGAAACCGCAGTCCTCTTTTCGAGCACCAGTGACCTTGCTGAATCTTCCAGTGTTGTAAGGCCCTCTGCGATAGCCTGTTCGCGAAGCCTATACGCAGGCAGGCCTTCATTGATCGCATTGCGAAGACTGGATGTGAGCGGCATCGTTTCAAAGACCGCTGTCCGCCCCCGAAAGCCGGTGTAGAAATTCTGTTCCGTCGGGATCCCGCGTATAAGTTGTGGCGGTGATTCGAAGGGCTGGCCGAGTAAGCTGCATTCCTCCGGAGTCGCCACATACTCTTCTCGAGAATCCGCCGCCACAGTTCTGACAAGCCGCTGAGCAATCACGCCGCGCAGGCAGTCAGCAATGGTCATAGAGGAAATACCGAAGTTGCGGAGTACGTCAATGGCCGATGCCGTATTGTTGGCATGCAGCGTTGAAAGAACCAGCACACCAGTTGTTGCGGCCCGGCAGGCAATCTGAGCCGTCTCCGCATCACGAATTTCACCAATGGAGATGATGTTCGGGTCCTGCCTCAAAACACCGCGCAAGGCGTTTGTGAATAACAATCCTGTCTTAGGATCGACCTGAATCTGGTTGGCTCCGGAGATTCGTCGCTCGACCGGATCTTCAATGGTGACGATGCTTTTGTCCGCCTGATTCAGTCGTGAAAGCAGGCTATATACGGTCGTTGTCTTCCCGGCTCCGACCGGGCCTACAACCAGCAGCAGTCCATAGGGCGCACCAAGCAGCGAATTAACATCCTGCATTTGCTCTTTAGTAAAACCCAGTGATTCCGGCGCAACGAACTCTGAAGCATCCGGCATCAGACGCAGGACAAGCCGCTCTCCATAAATCGTAGGGCTGCTTCCCACACGCACATCACGTGGCAGGCCGGTAAGTTGTGCAGCGGCAATGTGCCCGTCCTGAGGAAGTCGCCTGTCCGTGATATCCATCCCCCCAAGGACTTTTATGCGACTGAGAATGTGCAGCGCTTTTGCCGCTGGGACCAGAACAATGTCCTGAAGAGCACCATCAATTCGGAACCGTATCCGAGTCCCCTCTTCCGCAGGATCCAAATGGATGTCTGTCGCTCGATGAGCAAAGCCTCTTTGCAGGATCACATTCACGAGCGATGATGGCTCGACAACGCTTAGCAACTCAGAGAGTTCCGCGGCCAACGCAGAATTCCCGAGTCGATTTTCCTTCCGCAAGGCGGGAACAGGGGTACGCGATTCCAGTTGAGAACCGGACGATCCGCTGGGTATATCTTCGTTATTCATTGGTAACCGCCACAGTAAAGGGATTCAAATTACCTGGTTGAGGCTGGCTTCACGGGACGCGCTTTTTCCTGGACCGGTGCGAAATCTCGCAGTGATCGAAAAATGCTGATCGGATTTCCTCGAAAAGCGAGAGTAGAAAGCACCATGATGCTTAGCAGTACTGCGCAGGCGGACAGTTTTCGACGCGTTCCTTCTTCCTTGATCAGAGCGATCAGCCCTGTCGTCAGCGCCGCTGAACCTAATAGCAATGCAGCCAGCTGTGAATTAACTCCCAGGATTGTTTCCCGCTTCAGGAACATTGGGATCAACGCCAGTCCGGCAATGATCGAAAATGGAACAGAGACTGCGACGAGTAACGTTCGTTCTCTCTTTTCAACAATCGCCGATTGGGACACACCCAGTGCATAGGCAGCTTCTTCGCGTGTGTCCGTGATCGTCCAGACGCGAGCGAGACCTGACGTTCGCAATACCGATGTCACATCTTCATTCGGGCTGACAACCGAGAACTGACCTTCTCGCTTCTGCGTAGCTTTCCAGAGTCGAACAAGTCCGGCGACAACACCGCTGTTGATATAAGTGAGTCTGGAAAGGTCGAGCAGGAGATTCGGAGCTGCGGCCAGTTCAAAGCTGGAAATCGCGGCCGTCACTGCGGCTTCGAGATCCGTCCATGATAGTTTCGACAAAAGCGGATTACATTGTACCGCATTATACCGCTGATGGGCTTCAAACGGGAATGGCTCTGTCGATGTTGATTGATTGATCTCGCTGATGGCATTCTTTGGTGACTTCTGTTCGGACTTGATTAGATCCAGTTCGCCGGTGTCTTCCAGCTTTAGAAACGCCAATGCCGCAGCACGATTCGGCATAATCCTCCAGTGTTCGAGAAGTCCGCTGATCTGCAGCGACTCCTTCACCGCGTCACTTTCAGTGACAAAGATCAGATTTCGAGTTCGCAAATCCAGTGACTTCCAGATCCGCAGCAGTGATGCCAAAAGTCCGTCTGGCAGTCGTGATAAAGTGGGGGCAACCACGACAACGCTGCCTATGTCGGCTTTCCGGATAAGTTCAAGAACGCGAGTTGTCGCTCCTTCGATTTGCTCCCATGGCATGCTCAGGAGTTCGTCTGTAAACTCGAGGTGGCAGTACGAAGAGTGATTCTCGAACGAAAAACCGCTCATACCCCATCCTTCGGATACGACTGAAAAACAGGAATTGACTTTGTGCTGGAAGGCGGGAGTCTGGCTCCGCGACGACTTTCGTGCGCCGCATTTCCCGGCTCTGTTGCCCCTGCGTTCTCGCGATTCTATTCAAGCAAAGTGAGAGTGAACAACTTGCGGCGGCCCCTGTCCGCATCTCGGGAAAACAAAGAAGCCGCTCGAAATCAGCATTCGAGCGGCTTCGGTTGTCATCAGACGTTAAGAATGCCGTAACGTTGCAGCGTTGTGCGAAGCGCTGCAAGTTGGGAATCCGTGAGCGGTGTCAGCGGCAGGCGAACTTCGCCGCAATCTCGCCCGAGTAGCTTCATCGCTGCCTTTACTGGAATTGGATTTGTTGAAAGCCCCAGCATGTCGCGGCACAGTGGGAACAACTTGTGGTGAAGCTCCTGAGCTTTCGCAATGTTTCCGGTCTGAAACGCCGTGACCATCGCCTTCACGTCCTGTGGAACAATATTGCCGGCAACAGAGACAACTCCGCTGCCGCCCAATGCAAGCAATGGCAGCGTCAGACTGTCATCACCGGACAACACTGTTAAATCAGATGCCGCCAGAATCTGAGATGCCTGGTCCATAGATCCTGTCGATTCTTTGATCGCTACAACACTTGGGCACGTGTCGGCAATACGGCAGATGGTTTCAGGCTCCATGTTCTTGGCGGTTCGCCCGGGGATGTTGTACAGCACAATCGGGAGATCAACGTGCTCGGCAACGGCGCGATAATGCTGGAAGAAACCTTCCTGAGTAGGCTTGTTGTAATAAGGTGTCACCATCAGAGCACCCGTTGCGCCAGCACGCTTTGCTGAAGCGGTCAGACGAATGGCTTCCGCCGTACTGTTCGATCCTGTGCCCGCCATGACTTTGATTCGTCCGGCCGCGTGATCACAGGTAATCGCAATCACTCGCTCGTGTTCGTCATGAGACAGCGTCGGGCTTTCGCCGGTTGTTCCGACAGGAACCAGCCCATCTGTCCCGGCTTCAACGTGAAAGTCCACAAGAGCTTTCAGCATGCTCTCGTTCAGCGAGCCGTCGCTGTTCATCGGCGTCACAAGGGCCACTGTCAGTCCCGAAAACAATTCACCACGTCGTGCCATGACTCAATTCTTTGTGCGAAAAACTCTGTGACAAGAAACTTGATAGACATCTTCCTGCGGATCCAAAACCAACCGCAGTGGTTCCAATTCCTGCTTTGACACGCAGGCAGCTGCAAGGATTCAACAAAACCTAGTTCGAGCGATGTTTCTACGGCCTTCGATTCGAACCTGCAAACGAATCAGCCCCGATTTCGCCAGTCGATCCCGGAAAGACTCGCCAGGGCCAGCATCAATGCATGAGTTCCGTTCCGGCCAAAGCCTTGAGCTTTCACAGCCTGATAAAGTTGCTGCCCCAAAGCCAGTCCCGGCATCGAAAGGCCCATACGGCGGGATTCCTCCAGAGCAATCCCCATATCCTTAATGAAATGCTCGACAAAGAATCCCGGATCAAAGTTGTTGTCGATGATCCGAGGTCCCAAATTCGACAGCGACCAGCTTCCCGCTGCACCACTGGCGACAGATTTCAAAACGGTTGGCAGATCCAGCCCTGACTTGTATCCATAAAGCAGCGCTTCACAAACACCGATCATGCCTGTTGCAATCAGGATCTGGTTGACGGTCTTGGTGTGCTGTCCTGATCCCGCAGGGCCCTGATGCACGATCGTCTTGCCCATGGCTTCCCACATCGGCTGCAAGGCGGTGACGACGTCTGCATCCCCGCCAATCATGATGGAGAGTGCTGCATTTCGAGCACCGATGTCTCCGCCAGAGACCGGAGCATCCACGCTGTGCACGCCCGCCTGCTTTGCTGCTTGGTAGATCTCGACGGCGAGCGATGGCTGACTGGTCGTCATGTCGACTAATACAGCTCCGGGCTTTGCCCCCGCCAGAGCCCCCTGCTCTCCGAGCATGACTTCTCGCACGTCGGCTGGAAATCCCACGATGGAGAAGATCACGTCAGAGTTCTGAGCGACTTCTTTCGGAGTGGCCGCCCATGTTGCCCCCCGGCCAATCAGGGCTTCCGATTTTTGCTTTGTTCGAGAAAAAACGGTCGCGGAAAAGCCGGCATTCATGAGATGCCCGCACATGCTGGACCCCATGACTCCGGTTCCAATCCAGCCAATTCGAGTTTTCCCGGGCACCACCTGAGGCATCGCCATGAAATCGTTCCTGAAGAACTATTAGTCGAACATTGCTTGTGCCGCATCCCGTTCAGATTCGGCGAATCATCATCAGAATGGCGGAGTATACCGGTTGCTGCGGGATCTTCCACAACGCGGTCGATGTCTCTTACACTTCGCAGATGCCTGATCCTCCGCCGTCAAAACGTCGACAACGCCTGACGTCCAGTCATTCTGCTGACGGTTTTCCTGCTGCCGCAGATTCCGGCGAGGGCCCTTTTCGCTCAGAACTCGCGTCTTCCGTGCCCTATGCGGAATTGCATTGCCGAACCAATTACTCGTTCCTTGAGGGGGCTTCCCATGCTGATGAACTGGCCGCTCGAGCAAAAGAGTTGGGGCTTCACTCGCTGGCTGTCACCGATCGAAACTCCCTTGCAGGAGTCGTCAGAGCTCATGTGGCGGCGAAAGAGGCTGGGTTGCGGCTCCTGATCGGTGCGGAGATTGTTCCGGTTGATGGCCCTGCTCTGGTTCTCCTTGCTTCAGATCGAGCAGCCTACGGGCGTTTGTCGAGACTAATCACCGTTGGCCGACGCCGCGCGCCCAAAGGGGAATGTCGATTGACGATCAATGATGTCGCGGATCATTCCGACGGATTGATCTGCTGTGTTCCATTAAGCACTGAAACTCGCCTGCGATTCGAACGCCGGTTTCAGCCGGAGGTGACTTGCACGGTCGGTGATCAGGATCTACTGAAGCTACGAGAAATCTTTACCGATCGCTGTTACGGTCTTGCAGAACTTCACAGTGGTCCTGCCGACGAACTTCTACTGCATCGATGGTTGCAGCAAAGCGCAGACTGCCGCATTCCGATCGTTGCAGCGAATGATGTGCATTATCATGTGGGACGCCGTCGCTCATTGCACGACGTGGTGACCGCCATTCGCTGCTCACAGCCGCTTCAGTCGCTGGGGCATGAGTTGTTTCCGAACGGTGAGCGATATCTGAAGTCTGGCAACGAACTCACTGAATTGTTCGGTGGTCGGACTGATCTGATTGAACGAACTTTGGAAGTCGCCGATCGTTGTCGCTTCTCTCTTGATGAACTGCGTTACGAGTATCCTGAAGAATTGATTCCTTCGGGTGTTTCACCAATCGAACATCTGGCCGGACTCACTTGGGCTGGTGCAGCGAAGAGATACCCCGATGGTGTCCCGCCCAAGATCCGTGATCTGATTCAACATGAACTAACTTTGATCGAAGAACTTCATTACGAAGCGTATTTCCTGACGGTCTACGATCTTGTCCGGTTTGCTCGTGAACGCGGGATTCTTTGCCAGGGCCGAGGTTCAGCGGCGAATTCTGTGGTCTGTTTCTGTCTGGGAGTCACCTCTGTCGATCCTGGACGAATTGATGTTCTCTTCGAGCGATTCGTCAGTCGAGAACGTAATGAAGCGCCGGATATCGATGTGGATTTTGAGCATGAGCGCCGCGAAGAGGTCCTGCAGTATCTGTTCGATCGTTATGGTCGTGATCGGGCCGGAATGACCGGAGCGGTGATCACGTATCGGCCTCGTTCGGCAATTCGTGATATCGGCCGAGCGCTGGCTCTGTCGAACGATCGAATTGACAAACTCGCCGGGCAGATGGAACATGTTGACCGCGCGGAATTGTTTCCTGAGCGCATGCTTGAAGGCGGAATGGATCCGGAATCAAAACTGGGACGACGACTGCTGGAACTGCTGAATTCTCTGCTGACATTCCCTCGCCATCTTTCGCAGCACTCTGGCGGCATGGTGATGTCACGCGGACTTCTGAGCGAACTGGTCCCGATCGAAAACGCCTCTATGCCAGGGCGAACGGTCATACAATGGGATAAGGATGATCTCGATGCACTGGGACTTCTGAAAGTTGATTGCCTGTCGCTGGGGATGCTGAGCTGCATCCGACGAGCGTTCGATCTGATTCAGAAGCATCATGGTCGTACATTAACGTTGGCGAATGTGCCATCAGAAGATGCTAAGGTTTACGACATGGTCAGCGCGGCCGACACGGTTGGAGTTTTTCAGATCGAAAGTCGCGCGCAGATGAGTATGTTGCCGCGACTGAAGCCTCATTGTTTCTACGACCTGGTCATCGAAGTTGCGATCGTGCGTCCGGGGCCAATTCAGGGAGATATGGTGCATCCTTATCTGCGCCGCCGCTCAGGAGAAGAGTCGATTGACTATCCCAATGCGGCCGTACGTTCCGTGTTGCATAAGACACTGGGTGTTCCGATTTTTCAGGAACAGGCGATGCGGCTCGCGATTGTGGCGGCCGGGTTTACTCCGGGAGAAGCCGATCAGCTTCGTCGCGCGATGGGAGCGTGGCGCAAGACCGGTGTGATTGCGAAGTTTCATGAAAAACTGGTTCAGGGGATGATCGAACGAGGATATGACGGTGAATTCGCCGAACGTGTTTTCAAGCAGATCAGCGGTTTCGGAGAGTATGGATTTCCGGAATCTCATGCGGCCAGTTTTGCCTTGCTGGTTTATGTGTCGTCATGGATCAAACGCTACTACCCGGCTGTCTTTGCGGCTGCGTTGATCAATAGTCAGCCGATGGGCTTTTACGCTCCGGCTCAGCTAGTTCGCGATGCGCGGGAGCATGGTGTCGTAGTGCTGCCGGCCGACGTCAATGCCAGTGACTGGGATTGTACTCTTGAGGCTCAGGAGCAGCCTGCTGATCTCAGTAAATCTCCATTCGGACATCGCGATCAGTCCCATGCCCTGCGGCTGGGGTTTCGGCTTCTGCGAGGTTTCTCGGAAGAATACGCTAGGACGATAGAGGAGACTCGTCAACGTGGCGGGCGATTTCAGTCGCTGGAGGAATTCGCACGACGCACACAGCTCAGTCGATCGGTCCTGCAATTACTGGCTCGTGCTGATGCATTTGCATCACTTGAGATTGATCGCAGAAGTGCATATTGGAAATCGTTGCCCTCGCGTGATCGTCTGCCTCTGTTCGATGATGAACGAGTTCCCGCTGTTGAAGATGCTGCTCCGGAACTTCCGGAGATGTCAGCTCAGGATGAAGTCGTGGAAGATTATTCTTCGGCCGGACTGACGCTGCGAAAGCATCCCGTGAGTTTTCTGCGCGAGCAGCTCATTCAACTGAAAGCCGTGACATCGGAGCAGCTCAGTGAACTGGAGCCGGATCGTCGAGTCAAGGTAGCCGGTTTGGTTCTCATGCGCCAACGCCCATCCACGGCGAGCGGCATTACCTTTGTGACGCTCGAGGATGAGACGGGCATTGCGAATCTTGTTGTGTATCCGTCTGTGTGGCAGCACTTCCGTCAGACCGCACGCTTTGCATCTGTTATTCTCGCGACTGGTCGTCTGCAACGAGAAGGCGATGTTATCCATGTGGTGTGTGAACGACTGGATGATGTCAGCAAGATGCTGGCTCAGATCGATTCAAAGTCCCGGAATTTTCGCTGATGCAGCGGCTCAGAAAAGGAGTCAGCTCAAGTGAGAAAGCACTGTTCCTGGATCTGCTGATTTAGTCGTTTACCGCCCAGCCGCAGGCGCCTGCTTTAGTGTTAGCCGGCGCCTGCGGCTGGGCGGAAAACAGAACTCTCGGCTAAATCAACGCGTTGGCGTCCGGTTTGCAGTTATCAGCATACCAGCTCTATGCATCCAGAATCTGCCGAGCTGGATTCACACCAGTCAGTGTCTCCCACTTTTCCATCAATCGCGTGAAAACAGAATCGGGCTGAGAGAGCTGAAAAGGTCGGCCATCTATGTGGCTTACCGGTAGCAGGCCGACTGGAGTTGATGACAGGAACGCTTCGTCAGCTGTTGATAACTCTTCGACAGAAATCCGCCGCCGACAAAATGGGATCTGTAGAACAGACGCCAGTTCCTCAACAATCTCCGAGCTCAGACTTCTCAGGACGCCTCGATCGGAAGTTGATATTTTTCCGTCATGGACGAGGTAGAAACACGATGTACTTGTCTCCGTGATGAATCCATCATGATCGAGCAGCAGGGCTTTGCTGCCAGGTTCAAGCCTTGCAGCCTGCTGATCGGCCAGCCACCAGTGCAGGCGATTGCGAACCTTGTGTTCGACCGGAAAACAGTCGTCAGGTATCTGTCGAGTACTGGGAATCCGCAGACGCACGCCCTGCTGGAGACCGGTGCGCCACAACTGGAATGGCAGCACAAACGTATGGATCACTGTCGTCGACTGATCACCAACACCAGCCAGGTAGGTGGGATTTGAGCCAGCCGTGGAGAACAGAACGATGCCCAGATCCTGCGTCGCGGAAATCTGTCGGACGTTGTTCCGAACGATGGATTCCGCAGCTTTGTGTAATTCGTCTGTTGACCAGCGTTTTGGGAATCCAAGTGCCGTGAGTGAACTCGTCAGCCGGCCAATATGCTGTTCCAGTCGAAACGGGCGATGCTGATAAGTGCGAGCCATCTCCGTAACCGCCGCACCGGCAACAACGCCAAGATCCCAGACGGGAAGACCTGTCTCAGAAAATGGCTGAAGAGTCCCGTTGATCCATGCGAGAGGTTCGGACATGGCCGATAGTCAATTCTTTCTGAACACACGGACTTCCGGACGCTGAACGTTACGATCCGTGCCATGAGCGACAAAAACATCCTGCCTCTGATGGCCTGATGTAGTGTCTCACTACGATCTTACAGAACAGAGTGTTTCGTCTTGTTTAACCCGTGGCCGACAGGCCAGGAGCAGAGAACGCCTGGCCTTTCGGCCACGGGTTAAACGAGGGGATTTGAGAGACACTGCACGACGTTGCAATCTGAAGATAGAACCACAGATCGCAAGATCCACACCGATTACCTCGTCGTCAACATTCGACGCGCCGCCAGTTTCGATGTCATGGCAAAACCAATGATGATGGCGAGCTGCACTCCGGCGAAAATGCCAAGTGCAAGCAGTCGACCTTCGGTGAAGCCGTATGTGTGAAGTCCGGCTTTCAACTCATTGACGCCAAACCAGGACCAGGCCGTTACAATATTTCCAATCATTGCCAGAACCGCAGTCCCGTAATCACTGACCATTTTGTCCCAGCGAGCGTGCAGGATTAATGCGTTCCAGAGCACGATCAGCATGGCGCCATTTTCTTTCGGATCCCAGCCCCAGAATCGGCCCCAGGAATCATCTGCCCAGAGACCACCAAGCACGGTTCCAACCAGGCTGAAGAAGAGGGCGAAGCACAATGTTCCATAGACCAGCTTTCCACAGTCTTTGAGCTCTGTGGCATAAGTTGATGCATTTCCACCGGCGGCCAGCGATCGTCCGAGTACTGCCTGAACACAGTAGAACAGCCCGATGAATCCCGCGAGAAATGTCGCTGCGTATCCCAGCGTGATGCAGACCACGTGAGTCGCCAGCCAGAATGTCGTATCGAGCACGGCCTGCATAACTCCGAGAGTATCGCCTTCATCTCGCGCCAGATAATGGGCGATGACGAGTGACCCCGCACCGACCGAAGCTCCAAGGATATTGCCAATACCATTCTTCATGACCAGTTCTACGACGAACGAGGCAATAACGACCGCCCAACCAATAAAGATCGCGGACGAATACAGGTTCGTGACTGGTGGGCGTCCAGAAATCTGCATACGCATCAGAAGGGCCAGAGAATGCAGAGCGAAGGCCAGAACCAGCAGGAACAAAGACGTTCGTCGAAATACTGTGCCAAAGAACAGCCACCCCAGGAATGAAAACACGATGACTGTTACATATGGATAGGTGGCCTGCATGAAGGGTTCGAAGAAATTGAACCAGGCTTCCTTTCTCACCGTTGCCATGTTGACATGAGGCACATTTCCGGAGTCGAGCACCTCGCGGTAGCTGCTGACTGCTGTATTAAATCCGTCAACATCACCATCCTGCCACGTCTTCAGCAGTGTCGCTACGTACCCGGATGTCTTATCAAAGGTGTCTGAACACTCTCCTCCCGGCAGCAGGTGTGTGGCTCTTTTGTGGAGATCATCCCAAACAAGCTTTGCCAATTCGACATTCATCGCGGTTGCCAATGCCGGGCCATCGTCAGATCCAAGCTGTTGCAACTTCGTTCGAATCTCCATCAGACGCTTGTCTTGAGGATCTGACTCTGAGATGACAGAAAACACTTCGAACAACTCAGAAGAAATGCGATCTGCTGCAATTTCGCGAGCATTCTCAGGCTTTACCGCGGCAGCGATTTGTTCTGGCGTGGATTCTGGCGGAGCTGCAGAAATCAGCTTAAGTATCTCACTCAGAAACCGGTCATCCTGTAATCGGGAAATCGCATCCGTGGCTCGTTGCCGAATGATCGTTCCTTCGGTCGTTTTCTGCTGAGAATCGCCGACTCCGCCTCCAAGGATATTGTAGGTGCCAATCACCGACTTCGTGACTAATTCCTGAGGCAGTTTATTCTGCATATAGGCGTTGAATTCGTCCCATGTCGTCAGCTGATTTTGCTTGAGCTGTTCGTTCAATTGCCGGACGGCGTTCGCTCCGACCAGCGTTTCCCAGGATCGTTGTTCATCTTCTGAGCCTGTAGGTACCGCCATCACGGCTGGCTCGTTGCCCAGCAGACGCAGAATTCTCCAGCAATCGATGTAGGAACTCAACAGGCTGTCAGACTTGCGAGTCAAAAACATCTGCGAGAGCTGATCGATCCGACTAACCGTTTCAAACAAGCCTGACACTCGACGCTCCAGTGTCGTCAGTGAGTTTTCCTGTTTGTCACGTTGCTTCTGGCGAGCCTTCTGCAGAATGGCATCAAGCTCTTTAATGTTCTTCTGGATCTCGACCATGGAATAGGTGAGTCCACCCCGTTTCTCCAGACCCAACAGAGAGAGAACCTGATCATCGTCAATCTTGATAACTCGATGGCGAGCCGCCACTTCCGGTCGGCTGACGACATCCAGAAACCACTGTACCGCCGGTCGACGGCGAACCATGACTGACCGCATTCTCGCCTCGACGGCATCTTTTCCGGAGGAAGTGATCGTGGCTATTTTTTCAATCCATTCTGTATAGGAGCCCTCAAAATCTTCGAGTTCCGTTATCGGCACATTGGGCCATGCCTGCTGGACCTTGCTCAGGATCTTTGCTCGTTGCTTCGGATCACTTAGCTCAGCCGGTTCAAGTTCGCCTTCGAAAGTGGACTTATGCGATGTTACCAGCAGTTGCGTTCGGGCGACTGAATCGATCGGCTGCGCACGTCCGCTCCATGCGATCGGCAGTTGCGCGAAGCCGTAGAGGTTCATTGTCTCAGGGACCTCTTTAGGCGGACGGGCCATGCTTCCCAGTCCGATAGCAAAAGTCAAAGTAATGACCAAAGGAATCCAAACGGATTCGACCAGCGAAGGCTTTTCGAGTTCGATCGACGGTGTTGCTGTTACACTCGCTGGAGCAAATCCCGGACGGGCGATGCCCTGTGGGATTGGACCGTCAAATGGGTTCTTCAGGGGCTCGACAGCATTTCTTCCAATGCGTTCGGTTCGATCAAGGAATCGGAACAGCGTCTGTCCAAACTGCGCGAACATCCCAAACGACACAATCATGCAGGCGATATAGGGCAACATCCAACCGGTATTATTCACGACAGAGATCGTTGATGCTTCCTTTCCATCTTCCAGCGCCTGGAAGCCAGACTGATAGAAGGTCTCACCCTTGTATCGCAACGGGTTATTCATCCACAGAGTAAACTTGTCGGTCGACCCATCTTTCGGATTCGTGATTTCGATCTCGGACCGATAGTCACGTGGAGTCGCCGTTCCAACATAATTTGTGCGGCTGACATCAACCAGCTTGACTTCATATGGTCGATAATTGCGCTGAAAACGCAGATAGAAGTAGTAATCTTTGCCATCAACGGTGGCTTTCTCTGCCAGTGGCGCGCCCCGGAGTTCGCTGACATTCTGAGCGACCAGCATTGAATGCAGGACTTTTCCACCATCGCGACTAACCACGTCGATGTAAATTGCGCTTTGATCATGTGAGTCATCCATGCCAGTGACTGGTTCGAGTCGCTCGGGAGCAGCAAACGATCCCAGGCCGGCATCGGTTCGCAATTTGTCCCCGGGAATCAGTCCTCTCAGGCGGCTATTGCGTTGAAACTCGCGGACAACCACATCGAACGGCAATGAGGGAAGGCTGATGACTTGACCCGGGGCTGGAGGAGAAATTGCTGCTTCGTCGGATTTCTCGGGAGCTGCCGTGGCAGCTTTTTGCAACCGATCTTCCGGGATCACGATCACCTGATCTTTGCCATCGGTCTTCTGAGTGATAATTGCCAGTTCACGTTCGCGGATATCTCGGATGAAATCAGATGTTTCTCCTTCCACCAGTGACAGCATGTTTTCCTTGGCCAGCAGACCAACCTGAAGTTCGCTGATCATGAGCATCGCCACACCGAAATGCAGCAACGCGATTCCACCGCGTTTTTCGAACAGCAGATTGGATCCCAGCAGCAGAATCAGTGAACACGCGGCGCCTTTGAGAAGCTGCCACAGAATTCTCATGGAAGACAGGTTGAGCCGGGCTTTTTCACCGCCGAGTACGAAGTAGAGCAGGACTCCTATCAATGACACCGCGATCAATAGCATGACTCCTCGAGTCAGCTTTGAGCTGGTTTTGGCAAGCACAGCTGTGGCCAGAGCCGCCAGTCCCGAAATACCAAGAACACTGAGGAGCAGATACCAAATCTGTTCCGGTCCAAGCACCGTGTCACCGTACTCAACCCCCGTCTGCATATTGCCGGTAAGGACAACACCAGCCGTCAGGATCAGGCCGACGACGATCAGGCCGATACCGGCTGCCAATCTCAGACCTGTCGCGCGAACACGAAACTTTAGAGCATGCGCTGCGGTCAGATTTGCGAGCATGATCCAGCCAATCGTCCAGCCTCCGGGGAAAGGAATCTTCCCAAACATACCAAGGCTTTCCGCGATCTTATCTCCCTGGTCTCCAAACATCGAAGGAGGGAACAGATCTCGAACCTGAATCCACGCGATATACGTGCGGAAGTACTCTGCCATGACTTGCCAGACGTCTCGACGAGCTTGTGCAAGGCTGCCGACAAAGACAATGAACATCGCAAGAATGAACAGCACACAAGTCAGCTTCAAAGAAGCCAACGCTCGTATCGCAGTCATCAAGGAGTTTTCAAGTTCTTGCGGAAATGCTTCGCCGTCTTTTCGACCGGACGAAAGATCACCAGGCAATATGGTTGAAGACATGACGGTTTCCTCTGATTCATTATCGTGTTTGGGGCACGAGTTATTTATTTGTGTCGTTGATAACTGAAGTCAGGTTCTGTGCCATCTTCAGTCCGCACAACTTATTCAACGCTAAGCGATTCGCAGAAACTTCGAAAGGCAGCTCGTTGAACTTCTGCGGTGGAATTCGAACTACGATATTTGAACACCCACAACTTGTCTTTGTAACCGGCAATCATGCCAAGAATCGTTTCTGTATCACTCTTGATCGCTATCCATTGTCCGGTCAGCCCTTTCAGCGTCAGCGTCTCGACATCCTTCATCATCTCGGCCGGATCAATTTCCGGAAGCTGCAATTGTCCTCGCCATCGCACAAACTGCGGTTCGACTCCAGCCGTTCCGGGCAGATCACTGACCGTTATTCGAGCTGACGCATCTGATGGCCCTGCAGTCCAGGCAAACGCACTGAACTGATCGTTCTGAGCGGCAACCCAGTCCTTTGGGACTTCCCAGCGAAATGGAACCGCTTCAAACTGATCACGCAGGAGATCCGATGTGAGGACCTTTTCGTCTTCCCGTGCGACCTCGTATTCACGGATGTCCGAACTGCTGCCGCAACCAGACAACGTTAAGAGGAGGAGTGTGATGGACAGGGGCAGCTTATTCATGAATCAAATCGGGGTGAGGCGAGGCGGGAGGTAAAAAAGGGCAGTTAATGACGGGCCGTTACTAAGTTCCGTTCCGAGTAACAAATGATCCAGTGTTCCTGGCAGGTTATCCGCACTGCACTGCCGGAGCGAACATCGCACCAGAAGTTGCTCGTGATGACCCAGCCACGGCTGACGGCAAGAATCACAGAACTCCCTATTCTAGGCGAGAGAGACACGAATTTCACGGAGTTCAGCGGTTCTTCTAAAATCAACCGCCAACGCGATGGCACTCCCGGCACATATCAAAACGCCGGTCGCTGACATGGTTCACGACATTGAAGATTTGGCCGGTTTGTTGCTCCCACGCCACAGCAGCGGCCGTTGGAGAAATCCAGATCGATTCCACGATCTGAGAAGCAATTGAGCCGGAACCGAAGCGAGTGTTCTCTGTTACGGCCGAATTGCCTTGTTCGGACACCTGCAGTTCCAAAGATCCGTTGGCCAGGTCTCTGCGTTCAGACTTCCCGATCTCTGACGTCTGGTCCGTATTCATGGACGTGTTTCGCTGTGCTTGTAGTGAACTGATCGACGGCAGGGCATTTCCCACTACGGTTCCAATCAACATGGAAACCGACGCCACGATCCAGCCGGAAGTAACGACTGTACCACGACGATTCGCATGTAACGCGGGTGAGAAATCAACGTTGTCAGGTGTCACTGATTTCTCCGCAGGGGATAACTCCGTGGGTTGAGTCACATCAGACTGCCGGAGCACTGCAAGAATTCGTTCGTCTAAAGATTGATCGGGCGTACGCAAAGACAAAGCCCGAATTCTCTGTTCCAGTTCACTCATGAGCTTCTCCTCAATTCTTCTTCCAGCTTCATGATGGCTCTACGGTATCGAGTGGCTGCTGTTGCCGACGGCATCTCCAGCACACCGGCAATTTCTTCAAACGTCAGCTCGGAGAAAATTTTCATGACCACAATCTGACGACTCAATTCGTCCAGTTGGTTAATCGCACGTTTTAATGACTCCGTTTCACCGTCTTGATTCGCAATCGTTGAACTACTGGCCGCGTGCGAATCAGAGCCGGTCGACGCGAATATGGATTCCGTGATGGTTCGCTGATGCTGTTGACGACGTCGACAGTCAATCGCCGCATTTCGCACAGCCGCAAAGACATACGACGCAAGGCTGCCTTCGGGAAGTTCTGACTTCTGACACAATCGTACAAACGCCTCATGCACTGCGTCTTCCGCCATGCTGGAGCAGCCCGTCAAAGTCAACGCCACCGAGAACAGAGACTGACGATGTTTTCGGTAAAGCTGCTCAAGTTCAGTGCGCAAGACGCTTTCCATGCCTGAGTTTTCAAGGTCACTGCTTCGCGAATCACCAAACTGCCTCCAGAAGTTCAACGCGAAACAGTCTTTCGACGATCTCACGATGGGTTCCGGATACTGGATTCAGAGCTCGACTCGAATTACACGCACCACACTATGGGATTTATTCAGGAAATCTGACCTGACCCCAAAATTCTGGTATTTGACCAGACAGATCCCGCTGATCAGGCATACATCGCTACTTAATCAAATAGCGTTTGGCGTCCCCAACGGTTTTTGGGTCCTTCTCTTCCAGAACCTTCAGATTGGCCAGTGCTTTAACAGCGTGTTCAGGGAGAGCCGCAGTCGTACCGTCAGCAGCTGGCTCGCCAACATCGCGACTACACTGAATGACGTAACGCACGATGGCTCGGCGGATTGCAGGAATCTCGAAATTCTTGTCTTCGTACAGAGCGATCAGGCGATCCTGAATGCTCCAGTCTTTCCATCGCGCGAGGTCTGTGATTACAAGGTCGGCCAATTCAGGGCGATCAAGCAGAATATGCATTGACTGCTTCAGTCTGTCTTTCGGAATCCGATCTGGCTCATACGTCCACATAAATCGCAGAGTCTGCATGACAGCGTACGTTTCACTGAATGGAAGAGGTATCTCTTTCCCCTTGGCATCAGTTGCGACCTTGGTTCGCATCTTGGCATCTTCCAGAGCCTTCAGGCCTTCCTCGCCACGGATCAACAGATATCCGGCCATCACGCCTTCAATCCCGAGTCGGAAGTCCGCATCAAGAATCAGGATTTTCTTTTCCAGCAGAGCGGCATCCTCAGGTTTGCCACACAAGCCCGCCATTAGACCATAGAAGCCAATTCGAGTGACAGGAGTTTTGGGATCGACCAGCCATTGCAGAATCTTCTCCCGAGGAAGCTTGTCTTTCAACGGCACAATGACGTCGTAGGGAGCCGCGGCAAACTCTGCAAACGCATCGTTCGACACCAACAAGTCGGGATGCTCGAAGTAAGGCAGAAAATACATCAGACGTTCAGTCTGCGCTTTGGGATCGGTAACCGGTCCTGGCATCTTCGAAAGATACTGCCACGCATCTGTCGAAACTTCTGCCGGGGCATGCCAATCTTCCAGTCGCTCTTCAGGTCCCATCAATGTGTATCGAGCTGTCTCGGTACCAGCCACATACAGGGGCATCTCGAGAACCTGCCCGACCTTGAACTTATCACCCGTTGAGAAGCCAATCTCAACGACTTCAAATTTCGAGGTGCCTCCCTTCAAGGCCGTTGCTTTTTCTCCGCCGATCCATTTCCCGAGGACCAGGTGATCGCATTGCTGAATTTGTTCAGCCATCACCAGGGTCGGGGCATCGCAGAACGGACAGAAAGCAGCTTCTGCAGATGCAGAAAAGAGAGCCGCTAACAACACAGCCAGCAGAGTAAGCATTCGCATGGGAGGGACTTTCCGGCGGGAGCGTGAAACGCCGCGACAACAAGTTCAGCAGCGGTCAGACGTACCGTCCATCATACCGACCAAATCCGGAAATCAACAGTTGCAACCAGCCAGAGAAGCCGGGAACCGATCTTGAGAGCAAGTCTCAAAACGATGGGGTAATACTTCGCGACACCGCAAATGCACGACAATGTCAGCGCTGGGCAAGTCACAATCGTCTTCAGGAAGTCATCGCTGATTCTCGACCGGACGTCAAAATCTGCCTCGGGATTCGCTCGCCTATTCCAGCACGCGCGCATTATCGATGTGGTACAGCCGAGACAGGTCGTTGGCGTCGACCTGCGGGTCGATATGAAAAATACCTTCTACGTCAAACGGTCGCAATTCCATGTAGTCCGCCGTGACGCCTTCGGCCATCGTAATCCCGATGATGTCGTAGATTTTGGGCTTGCGTTGAAAGCAACAGATCCCGGTATCACGGACGAATGCAAAAGACTTCAGCCCAGTCGACTCAAAGGTTGGATACATATAGCCTCGGATCCGAACCGGTTTGCCGTCCAGAGCCTTCAACCATTCCGGAAAGTACTCGACAGCGTCAACAGGAACAGGTTCCATGTTGAGCACTTTGAGCAGGTCAATGTCATCAAACGAAACGCGAACGGCCGGGGTTCCTCGCTCTTTCCGCAGGCGTTTCTCCGGAATCAGCAGCTCAATTTTTCGCGTTTCGCCAGCAACGGAATTCTCAACAACTGGCACATCAGCCGGCCCCTGGAGTCCAGAGTGAGCAGATGTCAGTACCGGCGGAGTTACCGGGACGGCGGGTTGAGTTGCAGATTCCGAGATTGCCTGCTGGACGCCAGTGCCCGTGACGTCAGACGCCGCACTGACAGGAGTAACGGCTTGTACTTCAGTCGTCGGGGTTTTGTCGGGCTGAACAGTCTCTGCCGGCGCATCTGGCTGCTGTGTGGGAGCTGGCTTTGTGCTTTCGAAATCGACGTAACCTTCTTCAGACTCTCCGCACCCGGCAGAGGCCGCGACAAGACTGAAAATCAGCGCGGGAGTAGAACGTCGATTGATCATGGCTTTCTGCATCCTGTCAACGCGTGGCTTAAAATCGAGTCCACGCTTCTTCTACCAGTTCCGCTTCCATGGAATACACGGGCGCAAATTCAAAGTCTTCTGATGGCGAGTCTTCGCCGGCCTTCACATCGGCCTGCAGGACTCCCGCCACGGCTACCATACCAATATAAGCTGGAGTTGTAAGCTGCCACTTGTTGTTAACGCCAAGTTTTTCTTTTGCCTCCGCCGACAATTCTATGGCCTCGAGGTCGGGACCTCGATATGACAAAGGAGGACGTTCGCCATCATTAAAAGATTTCAGTGTCACGAAAATGAAGTCATGAGATTTCGGCTTGCCTCCCATGCAACATTCCCCGTTATCTTTCAGGAGAATGAAGCGGGTGAGTCCTTCAGTTTCCTGAGTCGCCCACATAAATCCCTTCAGATAAACCTTCTGTCCTACCAGTGAAGCAACATCGGGGTGGAGTTTGCGATGTCCGTTAACATAAACAAACTGCTTATCTGCAATATCCTTGGGAAAAGTGACCCGAGCAAATCCTTCGGGGACTTCCGTAGAGTAAGCATGGGCCATTTTTGCTGAACCAAGAGCAAAACTGGCAAGAGACAGCACCAATCCAATCGCAGCCATTCCAGTCCCTTTGACCGAACCGGCCGACGCACGGATACGGGTGATGGCGGCAATCCCGATGAAAATTCCGAAGAAGGCGACGTACAAGCCGAAGATGCCAATGAACCCTGTCAGCCCGAGCAGCCCCAAAGACAACGCAATCGGAGCCCATGGAGAAATAGGGATGTAATCAAAATCCTCCCCTTCCGAAGTTTCTCCCCACGCACCGATGGCTGGCCTGTCGGAATTCGCAGAACTCACGAGATCACCGTCCGGTGCGAGAGTCGTACTTGTCGACTCTGGCAGAGGCAGGTCTTCCGTTGTTCGGGTAATGTTCAATGGTGGGCAGTCAAGCGTTTGTTCAGTCATTGGTCCGGTCTCCAGGCACAATTTCATCGTCCCACAAGTTTACGTCTGACTCCAGGGCTTCGTGAAACGAATCCGCCCTAAAACTGGCCACACGAGGCGAATCGGCGCTCCGATTTGAGCGGTTTGGCTGACCTCTCAGACGATTTATGGTCTGTTTGCAGGCTGATCACCGGAAATTCGCTTTGTTTTAATGAATTGTCGGCATGCCGAATTCAGGCCCTCTTCGAAGTCGATTGAACTCTGGAAATAAATCCCGATGATCGTCCTGCCCACGTTCATACAGGATAATCCGGACTGGGCGATCCTGTTTCTTTGTTGATGGGGTTCACCCAGTCAGTTTGCGGAAATCAGAGAAGCTTATCCTTATGCGGATCGTCATTCTGTTTAATCATGTTTCAGCGACCGACTCAAGTGGCGATCTTGATGTGCTGAAACAATGTGTCACTGTGGAGCAATCCCTGCGGGAACTCGGGCACGAAACATTTCGCCTGAGTTGTTCTCTGAACCTTGGTCCTGTCCGAGATGCGCTGCTTCGGCTGAAGCCAGATGCCGTTTTCAATCTGGCCGAATCGCTGGGAGGCACGGATCGTCTGATGCCGGTTGTGGCTGTGCTTTTGGAAGCTCTGGGGATTCCCTTTACCGGTGCATCAAGTCTGGCGATGTTGACGACGACCAGCAAACTCGTGGCAAAGCAGCGGTTGCTGGATCAGGAGATCTCAACGCCGGCCTGGCTCACTCTTGAAGGTGAAGACGGCTGGCGAGGTGCCAATGGAGGAGGCTGGAGTCCTGAGAAAGCGATTGTCAAAGCCGTCGCGGAACATGCATCGCTTGGTCTGGGAGATGACAGTGTTGTTGAGTGCAGCGGCCATTCCGCAGGTGTGCTGCGATCTCTGATCGCAGCCCGTGATAGGCAATTTGGCACTCCACATTTTGCGGAACAGTTTATTGACGGCCGAGAATTTAATCTCAGCCTGCTGGCAGGGCCGAATGGTCCTGACGTTTTGCCTCCCGCAGAAATTGAGTTCATCAACTTTGCGACGGGGAAGCCTCGCATCGTCGGCCATGATGCCAAATGGAACGAGTCGACGATGGAATATATCAACACGCCACGTCGATTTGATTTCCCGTTAGCGGACCGTGCGTTACTCGATGAATTGGAAGCTCTGGCGCGTCGCTGCTGGGCAGCGTTCGATCTGCATGGTTATGCGCGTGTGGATTTTCGAGTCGACAATGACGGTCAGCCGTGGATTCTCGAAGTGAACGCCAACCCTTGCCTTTCTCCGGATGCCGGGTTTGCTGCAGCCTTACAGCAGGCCGACCTCTCCTTCACTGACGCCGTTGAAAGAATCATCGCCGATGCACTGAGAGATGCTCGCCGCACCTGATCACTCGTGCTGTCCGCCCGAGCCTTCACTATTTGCTGACCGGTTACGCGGACTCTGGTTGCTCATCGAACATTCTTGAAACCAGCTCCTCATCAAGCGGCTTAGTCATCAGGCTCGTCAGAATTCCGGATGTTCCGGAGACGAGAATCCCCCAGATCAATGGATCCAGCCCCATCAGATACCAGGGCTTAAATCCGGCGGCCGTACCGATCGGTTGTTGAGGAAGCAATCCGAGAATCCCGATCAGGTAAAGCACCAGCACTGTAATGGCTCCACTGATCATGCTCGCAAAGATTCCCGCCGTCGTTGCACGGCGCCAGTAGCAGGCCATGAGAGCCGGGATCAGAAATGTGGCAGCCGCTCCGGAGGTGCTGAACACAATAAACGCCTGTAGATACGTGACCGGATACCAACTGACGGCAACTGATATCAGCCCGGCGATGATCATCGTACCCCAGGCCGCACGACGAAGCTGATTTCTGTCTGCATTCGGAGCAATAAAACGCTGGTAGATGTCACGCACGACGCCAGATGACAGCACTACCAGATAAGAACTCACAGTTGCCATCACGGCTCCGAATGGAGCCGCCAGAATCAGCCCTGCGACGAATGATCCTCCCGGCCAGCCGCTTGTGGTCATGATCGCCATCCGCGGAATGATTTGATCTGACTTACCGTCAAGTGACGGGATTAGTGCTCGGCCACAAACGCAGATCACAATCAGCGGCAGATAGATGCCCATGTTGTAGATACTGAGCAAGTAAATAGACCGGCGAATCACATTCGTATTCTGACTGGCCATTAATCGCACAAGTCCGGCCGGTGCTCCAACGCCTCCCCAGATCCATACGACGAAGAAAGAGATCGCGAGCGACAACGGCAGAAACTCATGATTCGAACCATCAGCGATATATCCAGGTCCTGCAGCAAATCCAGGCCCCGTGTTGGCCAGCGAGATGCGAGTGGCATTCTCGAGTCCTCCTGCGGCATTCAGGGATGCGACCAGCAAAATCACTACGCCGACAAACATCAGCAAGCTTTGAAACAGGTCGGTCCAGACCGCTGCAAGGAATCCCCCCATCAGCGTATATCCCACGACGGTGACGGCAAAGATGATCAATCCAATGTGGTACCGAGTTTCAGAAACCGACACAGCATCTTCTGACAGGGAGAGTTCTCCGCCGTTAGGCCAGGCCAGCTGGATCACAATCGCCCCTGCCTTGAACTGCGCGAACATCATGAATGACAGGTACAGCAGGATGAAGATTGTGCATGTAAAGCCCAGCGCTGGGCTATTGAAGCGAGTTCGAAAGAGGTCCGGAACGGTGATGGCTCCTGTTCGCCGACTGAGTTGAGCCAGTCGCTTTCCGAGAATTCCGAACCCGGTGATCGGGACCACCATGTAGCTGGCGATCCACAGCGCAACGATCCAGCCGTGGGAATAAACGAGTGACGGGAACCCCATAAAGGTTCCACCACTTTGAATCGTTGCGGTGAGCGCGAGGGCCCACGCTCCCAGGCCTCGGTTGCCAAGAAAGAAGCCCTTCATGAATCCACCTTTTTCGGTGGTCATGTTGGCGAAGACTCCGATGCACATCGAGCCTGCAATGAACAGGATCAGCATCGTCATCGCGCCCCAGCCAACGTTCGGCGGAGCAGCCGCGTCGGCAGCAAGGAGAGTTGAGGTGCTCAAAAACTGAGTCAGAGTATTCATCGTGATCAGCCCCCCAGTCCGAGGTCATCGGCGTCTTCGATATCTTTGCCGAGATCTCCATCGCGGACAAAGATCAGACCAAAGACGATGGACACAACCGTGCAGGTCGTCCAGGGAATGACGACCCCCCAAAAAATCCAGTCCGGAAAGCCAAGCACCAGTTTGAGATCATCTGCAGCACGGTGATATCCCATGGCGTAGCAAACAGAGATCGACCAGATTGCAGAAGCCAGCCAGATGCCAGTCACCAGAATGGCTTCGCGAATTGAAGAATGCACGAGCGGATCGGTTTTTCGAGTCATCGAAGAAGGCTCATGAGGCGGGGTGAAGATCGTCCGGCGAACAAGGTGGGAAAAACGCATGCTAAACATTGTTTGCGGAAACCAAAGTCAAACAGGCCTGGACTTCCCTGGATTCCGTATTCGCCCGACCGTTCGTCCGGTTGGGTGAAAAAGTTGGCTTCATTGTTACCGTACATTCCGGACATTGATAAGGAGTACACGGACATGAAGTGTTTGTTGTGGCTGATTCTGGTTCTGGTTTTGCCGTCACCATTCAGGGTCGACGCGGATGATCCATCTTCCTCTACTCCCATCGTTGTTGGCGATGATCCAATTCTGTTTGCGGATCCGCGAATGATTGTGAAAGCCGAAGGAGTCCAGACCAGACTGCATCCTCCTCGGAAGACCGGCGAGCGACTGCTGGTGTCAGACAAGCCGTGGGAAGATGCCACACTGAACTGGTTCAGTGTCCTACATCAGGAAGGCAAGTTTCGAATGTGGTATGAGTGCTATGACAGAGAAGGTTGGCCAACCGCTGATGACACTTCTTTCTGTTACGCCGAGTCAGAAGATGGAATTCATTGGAGCAAACCCAACCTTGGGCTTTTTGAATACAAGGGCAGCAAGGCGAACAACATCCTGTTTCGACAGGTGGGTGTTGGTGCTTCACGCTCGCGAGTTCACGGTTCTGGAGTTTTCTTCGACTCCTCCGCGCCGGAGGCTTCCAGATTTAAATGTGTCTCACAGGGGTTGTTTCAGGGGATTGGAGAGCGACCTTATTATGTTGCTGGCATGATATCACCCGATGGTCTGAATTGGACAAGACTGGAGAAGCCGATCTGCCAGGTATTTGCCGACAGCCAGTATTCGGGAACCTGGAATCCTGTGCTCGGCAAGTACGTTCTCTATGGTCGAGTTGGCGGAC
>JBILXT010000173.1:0-14390 GCA_044378235.1 Planctomycetaceae bacterium | reverse complement strand
TGGAAGTTTCGAATAGCAACCTGAAATTCCTGAACACTTTGATATCGATCTTCAGGACGCGTTCTCATCGCCTCCATGGCAATGTCCATCAGCTCGCCCTTCACCTGGGTAGGGACGATGGCATTGGGGCGAAGGACCGAGTCAATAATCTGAAAGACGGTTGCCTGGCCATGTCCGGATGGATTGGCAAAAGCGTGTGGCGGATGGCCAGCCAGCATCTCGTAGAGAATTGCACCAAGCAGATAAATATCGCTGCCGCGGCCAATCTTCTCAGGAGGCCCTGCCCACAATTCCGGAGCCATATACGCCGGTGTCCCCGCACCAATCGAAGCGGACGGCGACGCAAACTTCGATTTGCCTGAATCCGGAGCCGGGACAGAAAGTCCCCAGTCCAGAACGATCACTTCACCGAACTCACCCAGCATGATGTTTTCGGGTTTCAGGTCGCGATTGATGACTCCGTTGTGATGCGCGTAAGCGACGGCGTCCGCAACCTTCAGCAGGACTTCCAGATTCTCTTCTATCGTTTTCGTCTTGATCACTTTATTCCATGGCGTTCCTTCCACCTGCTTCATGGAATAGAACGGCGTTCCGTCTGCGGTCTGACAGAGGTCATGAATCGGGACGATGTTCGGATGAACAAGGTTCGCAGTGACCAGAGCTTCCGAGAGAAACATCTCGCGTCGATGCCGAGTCACCTGACTCATCTTGACATTAGAGAGTTTCTTGCGCTCCTTTTCACTCATGGGTTTGAGTGTTTTGATGGCGAGCTGTCGATTCAAAGACAACTGCCGCGCGATATAAACAATTCCCATCCCGCCTTCTGCGAGTTTGGAGACGATTTCATAGTCCGCGTCTGGCGAATCACCAAATGGCCCTCCACCAGTCACCGGACGATTTCGGATCTTTAGAGAACTGTCGAGGCCGAAACGCGAACCGGTGCCCCACACCTGAGAACTCAATCGACGAGGTGAACCGGACCCTTTTGAATCGGATGCCTTGGCGTCGGCGGAAAACCCTTCTGCGTCGTCATCATTCTCGTTGCGCCCCATCGACTGCGAGAAGAAATCTTCCTTGTCATGCGCAGAACTGTCGCCCAGAAATGTCGGGGCATTCGAGGGATCTTTCAATATGTCATCATCGTCAGGTCCCTCGGAGCTATCGCCCAGAAATGTCGGAGCGTTTGAGGGATCTTTCAATAGAGCTTCGGCTTCGTCATCGTCAAACCCTTCCGAGCTGTCGCCTACAAAGGTTGGAGCGTTAGAAGGGTCTTTGAGAAATGCGGCAGCATGCTCATCATTCTCGGCTTCGATATCCTCGCCAATGTCCTCACTGCTGTCGCCCACCAGAGTTGGAGCGTTGGACGGATCTTTGAGGAACTCTGCAGCCTCCGACTCTTCATCGATATCATCATCGTCGCCAAAGCCATCTGAGCTGTCTCCGACAAAAGTCGGGGCATTGGACGGATCCTTCAGGAACTCCGCAGCCTCCGACTCTTCATCGATATCATCATCATCGCCAAAGCCATCTGAGCTGTCTCCGACGAAAGTTGGAGCGTTGGACGGATCCTTGAGGAACTCCGCAGCCTCCGACTCTTCATCGATTTCAACATCGTCGTCAAAGCCATCTGAGCTGTCTCCGACAAAAGTTGGGGCGTTAGACGGATCTTTGAGAAACTCGATGGCCTTGTCTTCGTCTTCCGACACCAATTCAATATCGGCAGCGTCTTCCGCTTCTTCCTCCTCGATTTCAACGACGTCTTCGTCATCGAAATAGGGGGTCCCTGAAGCTTCCGCAAGATCTTCTTCTTCGTATTGATGCGTGGCACTGGAGTCGAGCATTTCGACATCAGCTTCAGCATCGGCTGCCGAATCAGGAAGGAGAGTGCCGTCCCCGAGTCCTCCGTTGGCCTCAACGGATGGATGCTCCGCTGAAGATTCGGATTCTGGCAGGTGTTCACCGTGTGAACCACTCAGGTCGGCTGCTCCACCAGCACTGGATTTGAAGAGACTTGCATCCAGAGTATCACCGAACTCCGGCCGAGAGTTTTCTTCTGGTCCCGGGGTACCGCCCTGGTTGTTCTTGTTGCCTGACATAAGAGTTCGCCCGTAATCACTAACGTCAAAAAAAGTGAGATTCTTACTGGAGGATCTGGACGGAGCTGTCGAGTGCTACGCTTTGTCCTCATCCTGTGATTCACCCATCAGTCCAGACAAACGTCGGGACAGCCGAGCCGCTTTCGACATGCCAAATTCAGATTCACGTTGTCGGCGTCTGGACTTTGCCAGTTGCAAAGACGTGATCATGCCGAATGCAACGGAACCAGAGACAGCCGATTCCTTCAACGTGATACTTTCTTCACCAGATTCACTTCCCTGACCTGGAACTTCCAATACCGGTGCAATAACCGGCACTGATTTGCCGGAACCCACCGGAGATCCTTCGCCCCCTTCGATGAGCTCATCCACGATCACATCCGAAGATCCGACGATCGGATCTGCTGGACTTCCAGCATTGGCGCTGCCGTTGTCGGCTGGCTGCTCTTCCTGATCTGGATTTGGTTCCAGCCTGAAGTCTGGGCGACGTTCAAGCTTCATTTCATCGAGATCGACATCTCCGGATCCGGTGACCTGAGGTTGACCGCCGGTAATGTCGAATTCGAGAACCGATCGCTCGATGGTCTTGCCGCCGGTTTCGAGAATCAGCTTGACCTCATACCCGGTTCCATCCGGAAGATTATTGCTCCTGATCAACGCGTCCAGTGCGTCCGGGCTGCTGAATACTTCTGACTTAATGTCGCTGCCAATCGGAACCTCTGTGCCGTCCGGCAACGTTCGCATCATCCGGAAGTAAACTTCCGTTCCGGTGACCTGCCCTGTCGCTGCATAACCCTGTTCTTCTGCAACAACCGGGTTGGTGATGATCGCCTGCTGGTCACGAACAAGGACCTGCGCCGGAATCGGAAGCGGTTCAACAGTTTGGGCCAGAATTCCCTTCGGAGCCGGCGCGGGCACAGTGAAGAACGCAACGCCGTTCTCAAATTGCAGCTCGATGTTTTTATCACCGAGGTTTTCAGGGAGAAGCCCTGTCAGTGGATTCTGTGTATCAGTCACCACGTCCGTTGAAGAAATCTGTCGGCCTGGAATGGCTTCGTTAACCGGCGTAGCTCCACCCTGTTCGACGGCATTTCCCTGAACATTCAGTGATTCATGATGCGACACAGAGAAGTCAAGAACGATCTCGCGATTCGGGAAGTCGTCCTTGAGGTCGTTCATCATCTTCCCCACTTCCTGCAGGGTCCAGCGATGTGAGAAGTCGTAAGCCTGGCTGCCCTCTGTCAGCCGGATCAGCTGATATCGATCTGAGGTCACGTCGAAGCGGCCACCGTTAAATTCGCTGACTCGCTCTGGTGCAACATTTCCATCGAATGCGTCACGCCAGTCGATATCCAGTCGCAGGTTTTCTTCACCCGCGACACCAATAACAACAGTAAATACGCCCTGATAGAAATCTCGCTGATTAGAGATCTCGCCGGCAATTCGATCATCAACCTGTCTTGGCCCAAATTCAAAGAAAGCGGTCCCGTCGTTTCGTGAAGGCAATGGCCGCAGCGACCAGCTCCTGGCAACGCCACCGTCAGAACGAAGCGTTACATCCTGACCAAAACGGACGACACCGTTCAAGCCGGTTTTGTCCGCGTCGGCAACGACGATGATGCGGTCTGAAGTTGTATCATTAATTGCGGATTCAGGAGTGCTGTTCTGCTGCCATGGCGACCAGTCCTCATCGGTTGAGACAATCACCCCGTTCGAAAAGCTGATGTTTCCAGTCGCGGATGTGATCGTAATGACTTCGCCGCTGCTTTTTCCTTCGCCCAGTGGAGTCAGGTCAACGGCGTCGAGCTGCCCATCGCCGTCGTCGTCGGTGTCGGTGCGGTTGTCGATACCGTCACCGTCAAGATCATGATCAACCTGATCCAGAATCTTGTCTCCGTCAAGGTCAGCATCTGCATTATCCAGCGTTGTTTTTCCATCAAGGCTGGCAATGACACTCGAGTTCACGAAGATGTCGTCGGTTGCAGTCAGGTGAATCAGGCTGCGATCGCCTTTCGCCAGGATTCCTGTCGCGACTGCACTTCCCGCCCCGTCGACGGTTTCAGTGCCTTCGTTGACGGTCAGAGAGCCACTTTCCACATGGATCCGAATCTCTCCGGAACCGTTCTCCGTAGTTACTCCGCCCAGTGAGAGATCCCTTCGCTCGCTGACCAGAGAACTAAAATTGACCTGCTGAACGGAGATGTCGGCGATCGTCCCGGTCACCAAAGTGTTCGACTCTGTGATGAAGACACCAGAGGCACTTTGTGCGGCCAGAGAACTGACCGATGTTTCGAGAAGGTTTGAAGCTCTTCCAATCGTTCCTGTTTGGTCTTCCGTCAATCCGACAACGCTTCCTTCGGCGCTGACATTCGCGTCCGCCACCATTCTCAGAGCGTCCGCCTCCACATTGACAGTGCCACCATTGTTATCAAGGATTGATCGTTCCGCGATCAGACTGGCGTTCCCGGATCCGGCGCTGATCCTGCTTAGAAGAATGTCACCTTCATTGTCGGCTACCAGCCTTACGTTGCCGCCACCCGTGATGATTGAGGTGCCTGCCTGCATATCAATGCCGCGAACGTTATCGTTCTGCCGATTTGATGACAACAGGTACACAGTGCCGGACGAAGCCGTCTGCACGTTGGCATTGAGATCAATGTCGTCTCCTGCATTTAAAGTGATGTGGCCACTACCGGACAGAACAGCGGCATTTATGACGATATCACTGGCGGTGCCGCGTGCTTCAAGGAGCACATCCCCACTACCGTTCGCACTCACACCAGACACATTCGTGCTGCCGGGGTTAACCGTAATCGAGCCCCCCTTAGCCACCAGCTTAATCGGCCCGTTATCCGATGTGGTGAGATCCTCCAAAGCTGCAATGCTTGCGCCTTGAGGAACACGTGTCGTACCGCTGTCGAAGTCTGCACGCACCACGCCATTAATGTTCACGGCTACACTGGCGACGGTATCGATCATTATTGCGCCACCATTTGCAACCTCCTGCAAATAGATCCCCGAAGCAGCTTTTGCTGCAATGGTATCGATACTCAGATCCAGAGCCTGATCGTTTTCAGAGGAACTGGACGCGTCGGTACCACCAATGATTGTTGCTGCCCGCAGGCTCAGACTTGTGTTGGCAACTGCGACCGTCTCTTCGATATTGATGGCGGTTCCGTTTGCGTCCGTGATGCTGCCCGCCTTTGCTTCTAGCGCAACTCGGTTTTCCTTCACGTTGGTCAGTCGAATCACGCCCAGCTCAATATTCTGTCCGGCAATTCCGACTACCTTTGCCATATCGCCGGTCACTCCGCCAGCGGTAATTGTGGCGCCCCCATCCATCGTCCAGTTTCCGGTCGTCGCCTTGATCAGCACATTACCCTTTGAGGTCGAAATGTCTCCGGTCAGTGACTGAGTGATATTCTGTTGGGCGACGAGACCGATGTCCCCATCTCGGCTGGTGATTAATGCGGTCTGGTTAATGTCGCCAGAGTCGGACTCAAGCAGTATGTCACCGCTGACCGTTGTGATCACGGCGTCGCTATCAATCTGCTGCGTTGCATTCACATAGACAGTGCCATCACCACCCGTTGTTACCGTGGAGTTGATGTCGACGTGTCGGTCAGAGTTGAATGTGATATGACCGGTTTCACTTCGAATTGCCGCGTTGATGACGATATCACTCTCCGCGCCTCTTGATTCGAGGAGTACATCACCAGAGCCATCAGCATTCACGCCGCCGGTCCCTGCTGTCCCGGGATTAATTGTGATGGAGCCACTTTCGGCAACAAGCTTGATCGGACCATCATTCGACGTAGTCAGATCCTGAAGCGCCCCCAGACTGTCGCCGCGCGAAGCATCGGAAGTCGTACTGTTGAACTCGGCCTTTCGGACGCCATCAATGTCGACGGTGACTCCGGCTGCAGTGTCGATAACGATCGCCTTGCCAGCGGCCACTTCTCGGAGATAAATTCCCGAAGCTGCGGTGGCTGCCACCGTATCAATATTCAAATCGATCGCCTGATCGTTTGTCGAAGAGGCCGTGCCGCCTGCTCCTCCAATAATTGTTCCTGCACGCAGACTCAGGCTGGATTGGGCTGTTTCCACGGTTTCTTCAATATTGACAACGGCCCCATTGGCATCGGTGATACTGCCCGCAATCGCCTGCAGCGCGACGCGGTTTTCCGTGGCATTCGTTAATCGGATCATCCCCAGCAGAATATCTCTGCCGGCAATACCCAGCACGTCAGCCGCTTCACCGGCCGCACCACCAACGGTAATGACCGCGTTTCTGCTCATCGTCCAGTTACCAGTGGTGGCCTTGACCAGCACATCACCGGTGGCCGTCGTAATGTCCCCGTTAGCTGCCTGCGTGACATTCCTTCCGGCCAGTAACCCAACATCGCCTGCCGTGCTGTTGATCGCAGCCGTCTGGCGAATGTCTCGGCCTGCAACGGAAAGAACATCTCCGTCGAAGGTCGTGATCACAGAGTCACTCAGAATATCCTGCGCGGCCTTTAGATAGACTGTGCCCGTGCCGGACGTGGTCAGTGTCGCATTGATATCCACATCCCGGCCTGCATTTAATGTAATGTGGCCGGAATCACTCCTAAGTGAAGCCTGAACCACAACATCACCGTTGCTGCCACGAGTTTCCAGCAGGATACTACCACTTCCATTCGCAACGACACCGAGACCATTCGCTCCACCGATCGAACCCATAGTCCCATCAGTCACCGTGATGGATCCTCCGGTTGCGACCACTTTGACGGACCCATTTGTCGTCGTCACGAGATCACTCAGGGAGGCATCCTGTCGCATCGTCAGCGTGCTGTTGAAATTCACCTGCTGAACGCGGAGATCACCCGTTGAACCGATTGTGATCACATCCGCCTCCTGGACATAGATGCCTTCCGCACTGCGAGCAGCAAGCAGGTCCACGCTGGTGTCGATTGCAGACAGATTGCGTCCGGGACTTCCGTTTCCAGTTTCTGCTCCCCCGATGATTCCAGTCCCGTCGCCGGATTCAGTGATCGTTTCAACCCCTGCAACAACTTCGACGGTTGCATCCGCCACCATCCGCAGGTTTCGAGCACTGATGTTCAGGACAGGATTGGCACCGTCGTTGTTGTCCAGAATCGAACGTTCCGCGATCAGGCTGACATCGCCTCGACCAGTTGTGATTTCACTCAGTCGAATGTCGGATTCATTGTCGGCCACCAGCCGGACGTTACCGCCACCTGTTGTGATGGACGTCCCACTCTGCATGTCGATGCCCGTCCGTCCAACGGAGTTGTTATTTCCTGCGATCAGATAAACAGTTCCACGAACTGCCCCGACACTGCCAGTCAGCACGTCGGCGTTCATATCGATGTCGTCGGCTGCGCTGATTGTGATGTGACCGACACCTGCGTCGCCGGAATTATTCGACGTTCGAACAATCGCATTCAGGGTCACGTCCGCATCAATACCTTCTGCCTGAAGCAGCACACTTCCACGAGACGGGATTGCAGCCGGATCAATCGTCGAATTCGCATTCACGCCGACACCATCGTTTCCGTGAATTGCATTCGCCGCTCCGTCGCGTATGAGCAGCATTCCGTCTCGAGTGACGATCTTGATCGAACCATTGTTCGTGGTCGTCAGATCCGCCAGCGATGCATCCGTCCGTGCGGCTGCTCCGGTCAGTGGAGTCAGCGTGCTGTTGAAATTCACCTGACGAACGGTGATGTCTCCGGTCGCATCAACAATCAGTCCATTTGCTTCTTCGACATAGATTCCTTCAGCACTCTGAGCTGCCAGGATTCGAACACGAGTGTCAATCGCATTAGCGTTATTTGCAAAATCTCCGTTAGCCGAATCACTGCCACCGATGAAACCCGTTCCATTGCCCCCGACCGCTGATCCGTTGAAATCCGTTGCATTAACGACCGCGTCGGCCAGCATTCGAAGCGTATCGGCCTCGACGTTTACCTGATCGCCGTTGTTGTCCAGGATCGATCGTTCGGCAACCAGACTGACGTCTGCTGATGTGGTGATCCGAGCAAGTCGAATGTCAGATTCGTTGTCTGCGACCAGACGCACGTTGCCGTTCGCGGTCGTGATGGATGTGCCGTTGGCCATCTCGATCCCTGTCACAACATCTTCGGTTCCATTGGACGCGACGAAGAACACTGTTCCACCACCACCGGTTCGGACATCGGCCATCAGATCAATGTCATCACCAGCCATCACTGAAACGTGGCCGGTGCCGCTGATGATATCTGCATTCGTGGCGATAATGACATTACTTGCCACGCCGCGAGCTTCCAACAGAACATCACCCGATCCACCAGCCGAAACACCAATGCCATTTTCGGAACGAGGACCGGTCCCTTCGCCGTCACGGACAATCAGAGTTCCGTTCTGAACGACAATCTTGATGGATCCATTGCCTGTGGTTGTCAGGTCCGCAAGACCGGTCGCGGAGAATGTTGGTGTTGCCACGCCAGTTGCCGTGAACGGAGGCGTGGAAGAACTGTCAGATCGAGTACTGTCGAAATTTGCCCGAGTGATATTCACGGTAACGGAGATGTCTGCCACATCACGGACGGTCAAACCCTGGCCTGAGGCCAATTCCTGGACATAAATTCCATCCGCTGCCTGCGCGGCAAGATTCGAAACTTGAGTATCAATCGCTCGCGAGTTTTCGCGAGCAGTGTCCGACGGACTTTCATCGCCGATTTCACTACCAGCTCGCATCGCCAGATTCGTCGCGATCACGTTCGCCAGGAATCCGTTGCGTGAATCGTTAATATCCGCACCCGCGTCCAGATTCACATTTGTCGCTTCAACCAGACCAAGATTGATATCGCCGACTGCACGATAAATCAATTCGCCTCCATCAGCACGCGTCGTTGCATTATTGTCCATCACGATGTCCGACTGTGAGGACACAATCAAATCACCACCCGCGTGAACGTCGGCATTTTGCAGAACGTCACCCGTGGCGATGAGAGCGATGTCGCCTGCCGTCGAACGGATGTCAGCATCGATCGTAATTCGCGTTGCGGATCGGACAAGAACATCACCGTTTGCGACAGAAATTCCACGTCCGTCAGAATCGGCATCATTCAGCGAAATTGAGCCCGTGAAGGACTCAATCACAACGTCGCCAGAACCTGCCGTGCGGATATCGTCAGCCGACACAATGGAGTCTGCGGCAGTGATTGTGACATGGCCAGAGCCACTAACGACGTCCGTGTTGAGTCGTACATCAGCCACCGTTGCAGCACCGACTTCGCGAACGTCCAGCAGGATGTCACCACCACCCTGAGCAGTCACACCAAGTCCATCACCATCCGCTCCGTCGTTGACGATCAGCGTACCGTTCTCGACAACAACCTTGATGACTCCGCCATTCGTTGTCGTCAGATCGCTCAGTGCTGCCAGTCCACCAGTTGGCGGAGCCGTCGCTCCGGTTTCCGGGCTCTCAGTCTGAGTAGTACTGTTGAAATTTACGCGTTCAACATTCACGAGTACATCAAAAGCCGACACGTCACGCACCACCAGATTGCCACCGCCATCCACCTCGCGGAGATAGATTCCTGTGGCGGCTTGCGCGGCAACTCGGTCAACATTGATGTCGATCGCATTGACGTTGTCGCGAGGACTCGAAGAAGCGGCGTCGGCGTTCCCGATTCTGCCACCGGCTCGCAGGCTGAGACTCGTCACCATGTTCGGGGCAGCCGGGTTGGTTTCCTGAATATTGACTGCTCCGGCATTGGCATCAATGATGTCGCGTCCCGCTTCCAGTGCGGCTCTATTGAGTGTCGCATTGGATAGTGAGATCACGCCCAAAGTGATATCCCGAGTTGCCCGGCCAAGGAATTCGGAGCCACCTGTTGTCAGTTCCGTCTGCGCTCCCATCGTCCAGTCCCGATCGGCAGCAATCAGAATGTCACCGGTTGAAATGGTGATGTCACCAGTATTGGTCTGAATAATATCGCGTTCAGCTACCAGGCCGACACTTCCGCCCGTACTCTGGATCATCGCCGTCTGTCGGATGTCTCGCTCAGAGTTTACGAGGATGTTGCCTTCGCTGGTGGTGATCACAGCGTCGATATTGACGCCGTCTGCTTCACCCGAGCGCGTCAGATCAGCGGCAACGTCTGCTACCGTTCGATTCTCGGCATTCAGCAGCACACTGCCAGCGGCAGGCAGAACTCCACGAGTCGTAATCACGGCATTCAGATCAATATCGTCTGCGGCATCGAGAGTGATATTTCCGCTGCCGCTGACAATGCTGCTGTTAACGTTGAGATCTCCGTTATTTGCGAGCGTCTGAATCAGCACATCGCCGCTTCCATTCGCACTGACAGCAATCCCGTCGGCGTCAGCACCGTCTGTGAGGACAATCGTTCCAGTCGTCAGTTGAATCTTGATAACGCCGTTGTCCGTCGTCGTGAGATCACTCAGCGAAGCATCGTCGCGGCTAATTGTCGTGCTGTTCAGATGAACTCGTTGAACTTGAATCAGGCCGGTGTCTGCAATCGTGAGGTTACCGCTCTGGCTGATATAGATTCCATCTGCACTGCGGGCTGACAGAGTGTTGACTCGTGTATCAATCGCACGTGCATTTGTGTTGGGCGTTCCATTGGCGGCATCAGACTCACCAATGGTGCCTGTCTGATTTCCCGCAGCCGCCAGATTGTGCAAACCATCGGGAGTCACGACCGCATCGGCCACCATCCGCAGGTTGTTGGCTCGCACATTCAGAGCTGTGCCGTTGCTGTCGAGAATCGATCGCTCGGCGACAAGACTGACATTCCCTGTGTCGGCGTTAACTTCACTCAGTCGGATATCTCCTTCGTTGTCCGCGACAAGTCGAATGTTGCCCCCCTGAGACTGGATGAAGGTTCCGTCCTGCATGTCGATGCCGCTGATCACTTCAGACGTCTGGTTTTGAGGCGTCTGGTTTCGGGCAATGAGATAAACAGTTCCCGAAGCTGCAAGGTTTCCATCCGTTCGGAGATTGGCGTTTAGATCAATGTCATCTCCCGCCGTCAGCGTGATGTGTCCGGTGTTGCTCGTGATGTTGCTGTCGATGATCAGATCGCTGGTTGCTCCGCGGGCCGCCAGCAGAATGTCCTGACCCGCAGTGACGGCACGATCGACGGTGATTGTTCCGTCGAAGGTTTCGATCTTCGCGTGGCCGGTGGTTGCGGTGACGCCGGACTGAACCAGTGACAAGATCGTTGTTGGAGTCGGTGCTGCCGTAGCAAGTGCTGTCGTCAGGACCGTTGTACTCGAGTCCAGACCAATCAGATTCACGCTAAACGCGCCAACAGAACCGATCGTCAGCGGTAGTCCGCTCTGGTAGAGGTAGACGTCGCTGCCGGCGGTTGCCGTCAGTGTGCCGACTGTGGTGTCAATAGCGTTACCCGCTGTGCCGATGTCATCCCCGGCAGCCATCGATAGTTCAGATGCGATGATGTTCACGGTGCGGGTCGAGCCAGTCTGCATCGCGAATCCATTCGCATCCACACCAACAGTGTCTGTTCGCGCATCCAGAATGCTTCCGTTTGTTGCGAGAATTCCAACACGACCGGTTCCTGCATTGATGAGTCCTACGGTGACGTTGTCGTCAGCTCGATAAACGACGTTGCCGTTGGCGGTTGTGCTGGTGACACCGTCGGTCATGGTGATGGAACCGTCCACAGCTCGCACGTAGATCGAGCCTGTTCCGGCAGTGACCGTGATGTTGCCGTTAGCGAACTGGTTGACGCTGTCCTGAGCCTGCACGGTGATCGAGCGTGTATCACTTGTTACAGCCGCATTGAGTTCCACATCACTGCCAGCTCCACCCGAATTCAGCAGGACGTTCTGGCCTGCGCGGACAGCGTTATCGACGGTGATTGTTCCATTGATGGTTTCGATCTTGGCGTTTCCGGTGGTTGCCGTCACTCCGGACTGAACCAGGGAAAGTGTTGGAGGTGCGCCGTTGGGAATTGTCGCTGTCGAAACGACCGTCGTCGTCGAGTTCAGGTTGATGCGGTTGATATCGAATGCCGCCACCGAGCCAATCGTTAACGGTCCATCATTGTAGAGATAAACATCGCTGCCGGCGGAAGCGGCCAGAGTGTTCACATCTGTATCGAGCGGATTACCCGCTGCGCCGATGTCATCACCAGCGAGCATTGTCAGATTTGCGGCAATGACGTTTTCGCTTCTCACTGGACCGGGCTGTGTCACAGCAAACCCGTTGACGCCCACGTCGACCAGATCGGCTCGCGCATCCAGAATGTCGCCCGTTCGAGCAATGATGCCGACGTTGCCCGTGTTGATCCCGGTGTTCAACAGCCCGACGGTGACGGTCTGCTCGGCTTGATAGAGAATGTTGCCCGCCGGTGTTGTGCTGGTGACACCGTCGGTCATCGTGATGGAACCGTCCACCGCTCGCACGTAGATCGTGCCAGTTCCGGCAGTGACCGTGATGTTGCCGTTAGCGAACTGGTTGACGCTGTCCTGAGCCTGTACGGTCACGGAGCCGTTGGCGGTGGTCACGGAAGCGTTCAGGTCCACGTCGCTTCCAGCGCCACGAGCTTGCAGCAGGATGTCTCCGGCCACGGCGATGTTGACACCAGCAGAATCGGCTCCGCCGTTGACGATGAGATTTCCGGCCGCGGCCACGACTTTGATTGGTCCTGTTCCAGTAACGGACAGGTCTTCGAGCGATTCGATGGTTCGTGACAGAGGCTGCAAGGCTGCCACATTGGTCGTTGTGCTGTTGAGGTTAACGCGAACCGGCTGTGTAGCACCGAGCACCAGATTCACAGTCACTGCCGCAACCGTGTCGATGATCAGTTCGTTTGCTTCCAGAATGTAGATTCCCGACCCCGCTTCAGCCGCGAGCGTTGTGACCCGCGTGTCAATGGCATTGATGTTGATGTCTGGAGTTCCGTTGGCGTTGTCATGCGCACCGATCATGCCGCCAGCTCGCAGACTGAGCGTTGTGCCGTCGACGTTCAGCGTGGCTCCGTTGGCATCAGAGATGTTTCCCGTGGCAGACATGGCGACGTTTGTGGCGTTGATTTGGCCAAGAGCGATGTTTCCGGCGAGGGCCGTGCCGATGAATTCGCCACCGAGCACCGTGATGACGGTATCGGCATCCATTGTCCAGTTCCGTCCGGCTTCAACAAACGCATCACCACCAATATTCGCATCACCGTCCGCTGTCTGAATGACATCGCGTGAGGCAATGATGCCAAGATCGCCCGTCCCCGTGGTGCTGATTGCGGCGGTCTGACGAATATCCTGTTCAGAATCGAGCAGAATATCACCGTTTACTGTAGTGACGGCCGCATTGATATTGATGCCGTCGTTGTCAGGACCAGGCACATCGCCGTCGTTTCCATTCGCTGCAAGCATCACGATCGTGCCTGATCCGCCAGTGGAAACGGTGGCGTCGACGATCACATCATCCGCAGCGTTCAGCGTAATGTGTCCCGTGCCGGAAGCGACCGCCGCATTCACAACGACGTCACCACTTACCGGTCCGGCAATCAGTGCGATATCCTGCGCCGCGTTGACATTATTATCGACGGTGATTGTTCCGTTGATGGTTTCGATCTTGGCGTTTCCGGTGGTTGCCGTCACGCCGGACTGACGCAGTGATGGAATAGTGGTAGCTGTTCCGACTGAGCCAGGGATTGTTGTCAGGATGGTTGTTGTGGAATTCAGATTGATCTGGTTGACGCTGAACGCGGCAACAGAGCCGATCGTCAGTGGACCATCATTGTAGACATAAACATCGCTGCCGGCAGATGCGGCCAATGTGTTCACATCTGTATCGAGCGGATTACCCGCTGTGCCGATGTCATCCCCGGCAGCCATCGATAGTTCTGATGCGATGATGTTCACGGTGCGGGTCGAACCTGTCTGCGTTGCGAAGCCGCTGGCCACATCGAAACCGACAGTGTCTGTACGCGCATCCAGAATGCTTCCGTTTGTTGCGAGAATTCCAACGCGACCGGTTCCTGCATTGATGAGTCCTACGGTGACGTCGTCGTCAGCTCGATAAACGACGTTGCCGTTGGCGGTTGTGCTGGTGACACCGTCGGTCATGGTGATGGAACCGTCCACCGCTCGCACGTAGATCGAGCCTGTTCCGGCAGTGACCGTGATGTTGCCGTTAGCGAACTGGTTGACGCTGTTCTGAGCCTGTACGGTCACGGAGCCGTTGGCGGTGGTCACGGAAGCGTTCAGGTCCACGTCGCTTCCAGCGCCACGAGCTTGCAGCAGGATGTCTCCGGC
>JBILXT010000561.1:0-4079 GCA_044378235.1 Planctomycetaceae bacterium | reverse complement strand
GATGATCAATTCCGAAAATCAGCACGAAACGAATTGCTGGC
Organism: Planctomycetaceae bacterium; assembly: GCA_044378235.1. Lineage (GTDB taxonomy): Bacteria > Planctomycetota > Planctomycetia > Planctomycetales > Planctomycetaceae > SXXK01. Next base: position 4,038 of record JBILXT010000561.1, on the reverse strand, counting down.
TGGACTTCTCCAGCCCCCGCCAATCACCAATTTAGCCTGCCTAAAACCCCTGAACCTCCCTGAATTATGCAGTTGGAAACCGGCAGATTGTGCCGGAGTTCATCTTCAAGGCTCCACTGTCTAGAATGGTGGGGCCGCAATGTCGGCGTGATGTCGTGATTTCCGTGGTTTGCCTGATCTCTCCATCATGAATGAGGCCTGTTGATTTAGTCGCAGCCAATGCATTTTTGTTTACCGTCCCGCCACAGGCGCTGGCCTGCACGAACAAGCCGGCGCCTCCGTCTGGGCGGTAGACAACTAGATCAAGACCCGCGATCGTGGGTTCCTCATTAAGTTGGAAACGTGAGGCGAACGTTTGTCGAAGAGTCATCCAGCATGTTGATCAACACCTTGCTCAAGTCCCGATCCCTGATTTTGTTGCTCACGGCTTTGTCCGCCCATATTGCGCACTCGAACAGAGTTTGCGCGGTTGACGAGGCGAAGAAGTCAGAAGCGGACGCTGTCGAAACCGAACCGAAGGATGAAACCGCCGGTGTGAAGCACCCTGCGAATCGACTGGCGAAAGAATCCAGCCCGTATTTATTGATGCATGCTCACAACCCGGTAGATTGGTATCCCTGGGGACCGGAAGCGTTCGAGAAAGCAAAGAAAGAGGAAAAGGTGATCTTCCTCTCCGTCGGCTACAGCAGTTGCTACTGGTGCCACGTGATGGAGCGCAAGACGTTCTCCAATGAGAAGGTCGCCGAGTTTCTGAACAAGCACTTTGTCTGCATCAAGGTTGATCGGGAAGAACGCCCGGACATCGACGACATTTACATGACCAGCCTGATCGTCTATCTGCAGGCCGCGGGTAGCCGTGGCGGTGGTGGTTGGCCATTGTCACTGTTTCTGACTCCGGATGGGCAACCGATTGCCGGAGCCACCTACCTTCCACCGGAAGATACGGCTGAGGGCGGAACAGGGTTCCTGACTGCTGCCGGCCGGATTCAGGATTTGTGGACTAATCAGAGAGAGTCCATTAACAGTACAGCGACGATGATCGCTCGCGAAGTGCGTCGACTTTCCGGTCCATCAGTGCTGGCAGAGCCATCTGAGCTGAAGCGTGAGCAATTGAAACTCGTCGCCGACGCGATTGGCAAACGCTACGACAGTGTGCATGGAGGCGTCGACTTCAATGAAAACAGACCAGACGGGCCTCGATTCCCCAACGTACCTCGTCTGATTTTTCTGTTGAGCCTCTACGAGGAAAACAAGGACCCGGCTCTGTTGCAGATCGTTGATCATACGCTGACGGAGATGGCGAAGGGCGGTATTCGAGATCATCTGGGTGGCGGTTTTCATCGCTACAGCACTGATCGACGCTGGAACGTGCCGCACTTCGAAAAGATGCTCTACGACCAGGCTCAAATGCTGGAGGTTTATGCTCATGCAGCTCGAGTTACAAAGAATCCACTTTACGATCAGGTCATTGACGAACTGGTTGGTTTCCTGACGCGTGAGATGACACTTCCTGATGGAGGATTTTGCTCTGCCCTGGATGCGGAAACGAATGCCATCGAAGGCGAATACTATGCCTGGACTGAGCCACAGGTTCGAGAGGCATTGAAGACAGGAGAATCCGATCTGTTTCTCGAAGCCTACGGGTTTAAACAACCTCAGTCGTTTGAGCATGGCCGTGTTCTGTTTATGCCGACGACCTTTGCAGATCTGGCAGCATCGCAATCGCTGGATGTGGCTATGGTCGAACAACAACTTGCTGCCATGAGAGTTCAACTGTTGAAGGTTCGATCGGAGCGTCCGCGTCCGATGCTGGACGACAAAGTGCTGACAGAATGGAATGCCCTGATGATTCAGGGGCTGGCGGTAAGTGGCCGACTGCCTGGACGCGAAACGGACCTGAAGATGGCTGCCACGGCGGCTGATTTCCTGCTGACGAAATTACGAGACTCTGACGGCAACTTGCTGCGATCGTGGAGAAACAACACCGCCGGCCAGCGCGGGTTTCTGGACGATTATGCGTGTCTCGTTTCCGCATTACGAGCCTTGCACGAATCAACCGGCGAGGCACGCTGGTTGACAGCGTCGTCAGAATTGATGACTCAGCAGATTGCTCAGTTTTACGATGAAGCTCAGAAGACGTTTTTCTTCACGGCCAACGATCAGGAACAATTGTTCGCTCGCACAAGCACACCGTATGACTCGGTGACGCCCTCTGGCAACAGCATGACGATCCGCAACCTGTTGGCGCTGAGTCAGTTGACGGAGGAGAAATCGTATCGGCCGCTGGCTGAGACGACTCTGCAAAGATTCAGCGGAATGCTGGAATCATCTCCGTCGGCGTGTTCGGGCCTTGCATTGGCTCTGCAGGATTTGTTGAAGCTTCAGGCTGCGGAGTCCGGCAAGGCTGTGAGTGCGACTGATCGCGACTCAAAGAGCGGAGCTTACCAAACTCGCCGTCCCTTTGTTCGCCAGCTTGTTCGACAGGACATGCGATTCTGCAGTCTTGCTGATGAAAGCTTGAGCACTGATAAAACGATTGATAAGGCGACAGTTACGGCCGATGAGCAGCAGTCGTTTAAGCCTGTGCTGCCGGATCCCGCCAAGCCCTCGCCGTTCAAACGCAACTACGATGAACGCCCCGTGAAGGCGAAGATCTATCCTTACTTTGACAAGCTCCAACGCGGAGGAAAATGTCCGGTTGCGATTGAGCTGACGATTGCCAACGAGTGGCACATTAATGCAAATCCCGCGCATCCGGATTTTATGATTCCGACCGAGATCAAAATCACCAGCGAGCAAAAGGTGAAGATGAGCAAGGTGAAGTATCCGGAACATGAACTTCTGGAGGTCGAAGGTCAGGATGAGCCTTCTCATGTGTATGGTGGAAAAGTCATCATCTACGCATTGCTGGAAACGGATGCGGCTGAGATGGCGGAGAAAGCGGACGTAGAAGTGGAGATTAAGTTCCAGGCCTGCAATTCGAAGACCTGTGAGCCGCCGGATTCCATCAAGCTGAAAGGGAAACTGACGCTGGCTGATCCCGGGGATGAAATCAAACGTATCAATGAAGCGAAGTTCCCGAAGGATGACGACAAGAAAGTTCCAAAAGCGGACGAGGATAGCGACGAGGAGAAGGAGGAATAGTCTGCGGGTTTTCCTCCAGTGTGCTTTTCGTCTCGCGTTGACTCTGCGGCCTGTACCGACTGATGGCACCGGCTTGTCACGAGCGCTGTCAGGAATTCTGACAAGTCCCGCCCACCTGCCTCGATAAGCCCGGCGGATGCTTCGGCGTCTTTGCGCGCTGGGTAAGTCATTTTCTGAGGTCGGGTCATGCTGGTTATCATCGGAATCATCATCGTTATCGGTTCGGTGCTCACCGGATTCTCCATGGCGGGCGGGCACATGCATTCGCTCGTTCACCCTTCTGAAATTGTAACCATCGGCGGCGCGGCTCTCGGGGCCATGGTCTGCAGCTCTCCTTTAAAGGTGATCAAGGACCTGATTCATGGTCTGATCGCGACGTTGAAAGGAGGCAATGTCGGAAAAGTCACCTACAACCAGATCTTCCAGTTGCTCTATGAATTATTCCGAATCGCCAGACGCGACGGGATGCTGGCCTGGGAATCGATCCTCGCGGAAGGGCATGACAACGCCACGTTTAAAAAGTATCCCAAGGTCGCCAATGACCATCATCTGATGGAGTTTGTGACGGGTGCGCTGCAAGGCGCGATGGAAGGCAACGACGCGGCCAATCTGCAGGCGCTTCTGGATACAGAAATTCATGTGTTTGAAGAAGAGCATCATGCGGCCGTCATGGCGATGACTCGCACAGCGGACGGTCTGCCTGGATTCGGAATCGTCGCGGCGGTACTCGGGATCGTGGTCACCATGGGAGCCATCGGTGGCCCCGTAGAAGAAATCGGTCACAAGGTAGGTGCGGCTCTCGTCGGAACGTTCCTTGGAATTTTGATGTCATACGGCATGGTCGGCCCGATGGCCGGTGCGATGGATGCTCTGGGACACGAAGAGGTTGCCCTG
>JBILXT010000562.1:0-4079 GCA_044378235.1 Planctomycetaceae bacterium | reverse complement strand
GATGCGGAAGAATATTATCCCGTCCGTCTACCCAAAGATCGGTGAGGACGCCAATGGCGTTGCTCAGGCCCTGGACTTTGACATCGCCAAGCGTGCAGGTCCCGAGACCGACTACAACAAGTACTTTTTGCATCTTTGTATCGGCGATAAGGTCTTCAATCCGGACGGAACCTTGTTCTACGACACCCTCAGCCACGATGGCCAGATGGGTGATGTCATGGTCGTGAATGGTATTGCGAATCCGAAGTACACGGTTGAGAAACGCAAGTATCGATTCTCTGTGCTTAATCATGCCAACGCTCGCGTGTTTGCGATGCAACTGCGAACGGCTGATCATAAAATGGCGACGCCATTTATGTTGATCGGCTTTGATACATGGCTGTACCCGAAACCAATTCTTCAGGACTTTACCCTTCAGTCATCGGCCAAACGCGTAGATATCATTGTTGACTTCAAGGAACTGGCCGACCGTGGAATTCGAGAAGTGTATCTGGAAAACATTCTTCCCCAGATCGACGGCCGTGGACCACGCGGGACAGCTGACATCAACCAGTTGCTGGGCGACGGCACGATCCTGAAAGATGGCGAAGCGGGCGAGCAGATCATGAAGTTCATCATCACCGATGAACCTGTGCATGGTGGCAAGCCGGACCTCGCAATCACGATGGACACAGAATTAAGACCTCACCACCGCATCCTTCCCGAAGAGATTGTTAAAACAAGAATCGTTTCTTTCCACCGTCAGCAGGGAGCGTGGAAAATCAACGACGTGTTTTATGACACCGGTGTTGCCAACGTCACTCCGACGACCGGCACTGCTGAACGCTGGATTTTGCGGAACAATGCGGGCGGCTGGTGGCATCCGATTCATATGCACATGGAGGGTCATCAGTGGCAAAAGATTAATGGCCAGACACCAGCCCTTGTGGACCAATTCAATCAGGATACGACGATATTGGGGTCAGGCGACGAAGTGGAAATGTTCATGAAGTTCAGAACATGGATCGGCGGCTTTGTGCTTCACTGCCACACCCTGGAACATGAAGACATGCGAATGATGTTCAACATGGACCCCAGACTTCTGCCAACTGAATCTCCACAGCAGACTCAGAACCTGTTTCCATAGTCTTTGGCTGGAGAATGAATGCAGGCCATTGGCCTAAGCCTGAAACCTGGCAGAGAAACCCTCTGCCAGGTTTTTTTGTGAACCTTCGATTGAGTCATTCCTGACACCGCGATAACCCCCACTTTTCTGAGATAATTCGCGGGAACAAGGCTTTGATGTTCGTCTGACCGCATTTTGCCGTCGCCGCTCGAGCGGGGAAGCCCTCCTCCGGAAATCACCCGCGAGGCCCCCTAAAACAGCCCGCAGGGCCAGGAATCCATGACGGCTTTCGGATCTTCACGTATGTTTGAATAAGCATTCTGGCGATTAGGTAACCGGGGAAATCTTGGCGAGCAATTACAATGAAGCGACTGGCAATCCTTGCCATGGTGCTGATGTCATGTCACTCCATTTACCTGATCTCAACGCATCTGACGTCACACACAACGACAACAGCGTTGCAATCACCAGCCGGGCCGCAGCAGGCCTCAGCATCAAACCAGCCCGTGATTTGCCCCATCACGGGTCAACCTCTGAACCCCAAAGAAGTCTGTGCCCTGACTCTTTCCGCCGGTAATACGCCTGCGGCGATGAGTGCAGCGGGATCAAAGAATTCCGCAACAGACACCGCAGAGGATGCGGTTCCTGCGGGTGAAAGCCGCATGACAAAGCTGACGCCCGAAGAAATCAAGGCGAGAGTCTACGCCGTGGATCCGGAGAATCGGTTTGCCTATCCAGGTCGGCCGTATGTCATCGGATCATCCGAATGGGTTCTTGACGATTCCCGTTACGTTGACCAACCGAAGATCCCTGGCGTTTCCGGCCCGAAAAAAAATCACCGAAATACCGGACGCTTCAGTGATCGATTCACCAATATTGAACTCAAAACAGAGAACGGTTCTCGAGTTCGTTTCTATGATGACCTGGTAAAAGATCAGATTGTCATCATTACATTTTTCTACACACGCTGCTCAGGAATCTGTGCGCCAACGAACGAAGGGATCGTTGAACTCCGCAAGCTCCTGGCTGGTACTCTTGGCAAGGACGTTCGCTTTCTGTCCATCTCACTGGACTCCGATTTCGACAAGCCCGAAGTCCTGAAGGCATTCGCCACCCACTACAAAGGTGGCGACCCGGAAGAAGAAAAGTCTCTGCCGCAATGGGACTTCCTTTGCGGAGACTGGCATGAAATCAATCTGCTTCGCCGAGAAATGGGCGTTTACGATCTCGACCCGGTTCTGGATTCGGACCGCTCCCAGCATGCCGGAATCATGACATTTGGCAATGATCGCACGAGTCGATGGTCGGCGATTGCCTCGACGCTGCCGCCGAAAACTCTGAAGGTTGCGATTCTTAAGTTTGCCGGCAACCGCTTTATGGATCCGCTCTACGAAGCCGGCGCTATTGCCTCCGATGAACGCTGGGAAATTCGAGGACCGATTCTGGAAGTTCGGCCATGGCTGCAGCAGTTGTCGGCGGTGGGAGCCACGATGCGGGTGCCCAATGCCTTGAACGTGGAAGGCACCACCGGGGTCATCGGAAGAAATCTCAAGGAGCTGACTGACTCCACGATGCATCAGGGGCAGCGAGTACTGATGCCTTATCCTAAGCAGACTTCGGCCATGGTCACAAGTGCTGGTGGTTACACAGCGAACGACGAAAGAGTCGCGGATCATCTTCGAGTCGACCTGGCCGATCATCTGATTGGTGGTAAGCTTGCGGTCGATTCTTCCGGACAACTGCGAATCAACAATGTTTCCATCGTCGAAAATCCCGACCTGCGTTTTCCGATGCAGATTCTGGACGCTGTCGGGAATGAAATTCCGATGGAGGAAATGCCATCATGTCCGGGCCTGCCTGCGACGGCCAGAGGATATTTCGTGGATGACGTCTTCTTTGCAACTCTGTTGCAGATTGATCGTTTCCGACCGATGACCCATGACACTGGCATCGTCCAGGTTCATGCCGCGGCCGGAGATCATCACCACGGTGTGCTCCGCGTTTTTGGTACGACAACGGCAGAATGTCTGAAGTCCGAAGTCCAGGTCTTTGATGCGATTACCGATCGGAACCTTGGATTTGGCAAGGTTGTCCCGGCAGCCGATGGGAAGTCCGGATCCTTCGTGGCCCAGCTGACCAGCGTGGAATCAATGCCCGCGTTCGTGACGGTCAAATGCGGTGCCGGCTCTATGGCGATTGGATCACCACGCACAGTGGTCAAGCCCGCAGTCATGGCAGAACTGCCAGCACAAGGCATGAACCTGGTGTATGGTCCAATTCAGTCGATTCAGCCTCAGACCGGTTTGATTAGCGTCAATGGAATCTCCACTCAGATTGCCAATGACACTCTGGTGCTTCCTCTGAACGCCGAATCCTCCTTCCGTGCTCTTCTTGCTGGCACCGAATCGACAAACTCCGACGTAAATCGACGTTCTTTTCTGCCGTCCGATTACAATTCCGGTTTCCCGATTCGACTGGATTTTCGCGAGCCGGAAACATCGTTCATCGCAAAGTCAGCAGAGCAGACAGACGCAAAAGAGACGACCGACGTAACTCCTCCGGTTGCCACACTCTGCATCATCAACGCCGAAGAATGTTTGCTGACGGGACGAGTCGAGTCCGTGGATGAAAAAGCTCAGACAGTCGTCATCGGAGGGGCAGTTGTCCGAATTCAGGAAGATCAGCGAATCGGTTTGAACGTGGCGACGGACGCCGGTCGTCCACTTGCGAAAGAAAACCTGCTTCCTCTGCTTAAGAGTCTGACAGGGAAGTCGGTCACTGTTCGCGGCTATAGCCATTTCTTTCGTAGAGAGCATGCCGCCACCCATTTCCAGCCGGTGGAAGCTTCTGTGGTCGCTGTCCGGATCGAACTACCCGACAGCGAAACCGAAGTGGAAATGGATACCGCGTCTGGAAACTCGACTTCGGTCCAGTAGTTTTTTCTTCCGTAAATCTTAGGTCTGATGCGGTGTTG
>JBILXT010000172.1:0-14392 GCA_044378235.1 Planctomycetaceae bacterium | reverse complement strand
GTACATGCCAATGGAGTCCCTGTCAGCACGGCCGCACAAGGCATCAAGCTCTGCATCGACAATCTCCGGCATCGCTGCCCTCAGTCGCAGATCATCCTTGTCAAGATATTGCCCGCATTCGACCCTGGCAAAGAAGTCGGCGAAAAAGTGCGTGAGATCAATGCGGCTCTGGATGAGTTAAAGCTCGACACTGATGAGAAAGTTCAGATAGTCGATTTGTGGGACGACTTCACCAACGAGGATGACACGCTCGAAACCTCGCTCTATTCCGACGGTCACCTGCATCTCAACGAGGAAGGCTATGAGGTTTTCGCTGCTGAATTAAAGTCGGCCCTGAAGCAGCAATAGCCAGGCTGTGAAGGACTTCTTTTGAGTGTTTGAAGTTGAAATCGCGGGGGCAACTTTCCGGGGTGCGCCGTTGTCACGGCGCACCCCGGGCTTTGTTGTAAATGCTTGTTGAGGTTGAAACGTCATTACAATCCTGCAACACGTTTATCTTTCGAATCACATGCATTTCTTCGAGTGAGCCTACGTTTGATGGTAAGGTCTAAAGCCAGATACAGCTTTCTCCACTGGCTGCTTGCTGTTGTCGCGCTGAGTTTCGGAGTTCTCACAACTCGACTGAACGCTGCTGAAGATCGTCCCAACGTTCTGCTCATTCTGGCCGATAACTGGAAATGGCCGAATGCGGGTGCCCTGGGCGATTCACTGGCGAAAACTCTGACGTTTGATCGCATCGCGCGCGAAGGAGTGTTGTTTACTCATGTGTTCAATCCGGTCCCATCGTGTTCGCCCACGCGATCGTGTTTGCTGACTGGTCGATATGCTCATGAAATCGGTGAACGAGCCAGCTTGTACAGCGGATTCCCCAAAGACACGCCAGTGATGACCGATCTGTTGCGCGCTGCGGGATATCAGGCGGGCTACAGTGGCAAACCCTGGGGCCCGGGCAACTATGAGGTCTCTGGCTGGAAAGAGAATCCGGTCGGTACGAAGTTCGCAAGCTTCGAAGCGTTCCTTAAGCAGACGGAAACATCCGGGCCGTTCTTCTTTTGGCTGGGCAATACCGACACGGCCACAAAGGCCGGACGACTGCCCTATCTGGGCCGAGCCAGTGCGACGCTGTCCGCCGATCAGATGCCGATTCCTCCCGAGCTTCCGGACTGCCCCGAACTTCGTCAGGATCTGCTGAACTATTACGGCGGGATCATGACCATGGACGACGAAGCCGGCGCGGCGATTCGGCAGCTTGAAGACCGAGGACTGCTCGACAAGACCGTTGTGATTTATGCCAGCGATAACGGCTGGCAGATGCCGCGAGGTCTGGCGAACTGCTACGACGCAGGCTCGCGCGTTCCCATGGCCATTCGCTGGGGACAACAGCTCAAACCGGGGCGAGTTGTCGATGCATTCATCAACAACGCCGAAATCGGTCCGACGATTCTGGAGCTCACGGGAATTGCACGGCCTCCCGAGATGACTCTGCCAGGCTTTGCGTACGTGCTGCTTGATCAGACCGTTTCCTCAGCCGCGAGCTCTGTTGATCGCGATTCCGTCTTTATCGAACGCGAACGACATGCGGACGTGCGTCGGGATCATCTGGGCTATCCGATGCGAGCCATTCGTACTCGCGACTTTCTTTATGTGCGAAACCTTCGCCCCGATCGCTGGCCAGCCGGTGATCCGGATGTTCTATTCCTCCACGGCCGTCCTTTCGGAGATGTGGACACGACCGGCGTGAAAGACGTCCTGCTGGCACATCTGGATGATCCGGAGTTCGCAAAGTTTCGACGATTGATTTTTGACAAACGGCCTGCCGAAGAATTGTACGACTTGAAGTCCGACCCTGATCAGATTCACAACGTTGCCGATCAGTCAGCCTATGCGGCAAAGCTCTCCGAGCTTCGACTTCGCGTGGATGACTGGATGCAAACTACCGGCGATCCACGAGTCGACTCGGAATCCAATGTGTTCGACACGTATCCCTACTACGGCAAACCCGCCCCGCGACCAGCGGAGAAATAGTCGGAGAATGTAATGGAACGCTCAGTCTGTCAGCGGCAGTTCGTTCGCTAATTGTGTTGCCACTCCACTGGGTGGCAGTTTCACGCTGTCGGAGTGCGCCGCAGGGATAAACAGGCTCCGTAAAGGGTTCCGCTCCAGCTACTGACGTTCTCTGGAGAATAAACGTGCCAACACGGGCTTCTTGTTGCTTCGCAACACAGCCCATGCAAGCTGACAATTGTCGTATAAGCATAAACTTGAGTAACCCGCAACTGACGCACAACCACTTATCTCAACGTCAAAACTTTGTCTTCCATGATCTTCCGTGTTCGGTGACAATGCCTCTTGATGTCTGCGGCAGCCGCTTTCAAAGCGAACTGTTGGGTAAAGAGAATGGAGTCTCGACAGGATGTCCTTTGCAGTGCTTTTTTTAGAACAATCATTTCGGCCTGGGCGTCGATCGTATCGAGGTTCATCGTGGCGGTCGTCAGCACGTTGGCAGCTGGCGGTTATTGTTGTTCCATTTCTGACATTTGCTCTTTTCGGGCATAGGGCGAATTCGGATGAAGTTGGACCGTCCTCCGGAACTGCTCTAAATATGGCAACGGTCTCAACATCTGACTACTATCGCAAACACGGGCTCTGGCTGGTGCCAGCGACGACGAACGATCAACCAGGTTTAGCGCTGTTCGGAACAGGATCCAATGTTGTCGCGGTCCACGCCCCAAACGGCGCGGAGTCGTTCCCGAACGTCCGCGTTCGAATTCCGCCATCGCTTGGAAATCGCATAACAGTCTTTGCCGATATGCCGTTTCAATGCCTCGGTTTGCCAAAAAAATCCGACTACGCATTGGGTTCTGATTACAAAGACCGGCAGAATTTATTGAGAATTCCGATGACTGCGATTGCAGGTGCACCGTACCTGAGGGATCACGCATTTGTTCTGGATCCGGCCGTTGCAAAGATTGAATCCGTGCCGTCTCCGGTGATCTCTGCAGAAGGCGTCCAAATGGCCATTACCTGGAAAGACGGAGTTCCTCAACTGCCTGTGACGTTTCCAATACTCGGCAACCGGAACGTCGTGTTGGACACTGGATGCACAGCGTGTGTCTGGCTGTGCCGCGAAAGAGTTGAAGCGCTTGAGCGAATGGGACAGTTGCGGCAAATCAGGTCCCTGTTGATACCAGAGGCAGGCTCAGGACAGCGAACCGACATCCCCACAAATCTCAGCGTACTGCGTTACATCGATTTTGCGGGAGTTCGCTTCCATAACGTTCCCGTTCTTATCGCGGACAGAGATACGATCGGGCTCGAACTCCTGAGGTATTTCCGCACGACAATCGACTTTCCGACTGGGAAGGTTTGGTGTGAGAAGCTCAAAACGGATGAGGTTGCTCATCTTTTGCCTCCAACTCTGGCGTGCGCACCGTTTTTCTCTTTTCGGAATGCCGGGGCACTGGAGGTGGTGGATTTCAACAAGTATTTCTCCGGCGTTGATCACAGCCTCAAGAAAGGCGATCGCGTCCTCAAACTGAATGGCGCTGATCCGAAAGAGCTGTCCAGTGAAGAGGTTTACAAGATTCTGTCGACGGACAGTACGACAGTTTCACTGGACATGCTGCGTGGTGACGAGCGTTTTTTCGTCGATCTGAAACTGAAACTCCCTTATCAGTGGCCGATAGAATGGGAGTCTGCAGGAGTGAATGAAGATGAAGATTTTGAGGCTTCGCTGAAGTAATCCGTTGCCTCTGGGTAACAATTCCATGCAGTGGGAGTGTGCCGGAGGCACAAGTGGCCTCTGTGAGGTTTTTCTCCGCTGACAAGGTTCTCTGAAAATTGAACGTGCACACATGGGCTTCTTGTTGCTTCGCAACACAGCCTATGCAGACAGTGTAACCCTTCGATTCCGCCCCGAATGGGGCAACCACAACTCAGCCTGGGGCAACGCCCCAGGTGGGAAATCAAAGAATACGCCAAGCCCCAACGGGGCGGCACAAATTTATGATAAACGGACGATTGAGATCATAAGCACCGTCTGTTCCGCCCTTTCAGGGCTCAATCATTCCTGCAGATCTGCTTCCCAGGGCGTTGCCCTGGGCTGACATGTTAATGACCCGTTGGGCCGAATCACAAAGCGGTTGCCGCTCGGCAAGAGCATCGCCCTCCCGATTCAAAAAAATGGCAAGGCGTTTGCCGTACTCGCGACAAACTACTCGCTCGACGTTTGGGACATTACAATGCTGGTACGCGTTGTTTCTGGAAACACCGGAGAGACAACGTTGTTCCACTCCACGCGTCTTGCAGTTCAGAGCCTGACATGTCCAAGTACACCATCGCCACATTGGCTAGCCTTCTGGTCATCGCTCCTTCGCTGGTGGGCTTCTCAAGTGCTGCTCATGCTGAGGATTCGGCGATCGTCTTCAGTCGCGATATTCGGCCGATCCTCGCTGGGCATTGCTTCAACTGCCATGGGCCCGATGAGGGCTCGCGAGAAGGTGAACTGCGGCTGGATACGGAAGAAGGGGCACGGAAGGCACTGGAGATTGACGGAGGCATTGCGAAACTGCTGGGCCGCGTGACAAGTCATGATCCGGATCTCGTGATGCCGCCGCCGAGTGTGAAGAAGCCTCTGACGGCCAGTCAAATTGACCGACTGACTCGCTGGGTCGAAGCCGGCGCACCGTGGGGATCGCACTGGGCGTTTGAGCCGCTGGTGAAGCCTGCTGTGCCGGATCAGACGGCATCGTTGCACAATCCCATTGATCAATTTGTGCAGGCTCGACTGGCGGCAAGAAAAGTCACGCCGAGCCCGGAAACGCCCCGTGAGACTTTGATTCGTCGAGTCACTCTGGATCTGACGGGACTGCCACCGACTGCGGAAGAGGTCGATCACTTTGTGCAGGACAAGTCTGCTGATGCATGGGACAAAGTCGTTGATCGACTGCTGGCTTCTCCGGCGTATGGCGAACGCATGGCCTGGAGCTGGCTCGATGCGGCTCGGTATGCCGATTCAAACGGCTATCAGGGCGACAATGAACGAACGATGTGGCCGTGGCGAGATTGGGTGATTGATGCGTTCAATAAGAATCTGCCTTACGATCAATTTACTGTCTGGCAACTGGCGGGAGATCAACTGCCCGAGTCAAGCTTCGAACAGAAACTGGCGACCGGATTTTGCCGCAACCATATGATCAATGGCGAAGGCGGACGCATCGCGGAAGAGAATCGCGTTGACTACGTCATGGATATGACCGAAACAACTGGCACAGTCTGGCTGGGCCTGACGATGAACTGCTGCCGCTGCCATGATCATAAATTCGATCCGCTCAGTCAGAAGGATTACTACCGGCTCTCCGCGTTCTTTAACCAGACGCCTGTCGATGGCGGCGGAGGCAATCCGCAGACTCCACCGGTGCTTGCTGTGGCCAGCGACGACCAGCGCCAACAAGAAAAGGACATTGAAACTCAACTGGCCACGTTGAAGCAGCCTCTTCAGCAACGTGAACAGGAACTGTTGGCGTCACAACAAGCGTGGGAACAGGCGACGTTGGCCAGCGCTGGTGAATCCATGTGGCAGCCTCTGAAGCCGATCAAGTTCAACGCGGTGCATCAGACATTGACGGCACAGGATGATGGTTCGATTCTGGCGTCGGGCGAGAATCCTCGGAACGACACGTACACGCTGGAGCTGTCATCCGGGCTCGAGAAGATCACCGCAATTCGGCTCGACGCTCTGAACCATGACAGCCACACACAAGGCGGACTATCGAGGTCTGACAGCGGAAACTTTGTGCTGACGGAGATCGAGATTCTGGTTCAGCAGCCGGGCAGCGATCAGCCGACGAAGGTCTCAATCGCGTCGGCCGAAGCGACTTACGAACAGGGCGATCTGAAAGTTGTGCGAGCCTTCGATGGCGATTCGAATACCGGATGGGCTGTGTATGCCGGCAAGCCGATTGATCGATCTCACTCGGCTGTGTTTCGTCTCGCCGAGCCATTGACAATTGGCAAAGACGCGACGCTCACAATTGTGCTGCGACATGATTCGCCGCATGTGTCACACAACATCGGTCGTTTTCGATTAAGTGCCAGTGCATCGCCGGATGCCAAACTGGATGACACCAATGCCGCGCTCATCGCGAACTTGAAAACTCCGGCCGATCAAAGAACTCAGGAGCAGCGTGATCAGATTGTCGCCGCGCAGCGAGCGGGCGATGAGGCATACTCAGCGTTGCTGAAGAACCGGGAGCAGTTGCAGAAATCATTGAACGATCTCCGCGGCGGTTTTCCCAAAGTGATGGTGATGGAGGATATGCCGCAGCCTCGGAAAACTTGGGTGCTGACACGAGGTCTCTACAGTAAACCTGGCGAAGAAGTCACAGCCAACGTTCCCGGAAAACTGCCGCAATTACCCGCTGGTGAAACTGTCAATCGACTGGCACTGGCTCGCTGGATTGTGTCGAATGACAATCCGCTGACAGCACGAGTCACCGTCAATCGATTCTGGCAACAGTTCTTTGGAATCGGTCTGGTCAAGACACCGGAAGACTTTGGTGTGCAGGGAGAGATTCCTCTTCAGCAGGATCTGCTCGACTGGCTGGCTGCTGATTTTCGCGAACATGGCTGGGATGTGAAACGGCTGATTCGCCAGATCGTGACAAGTCACACGTATCGCCAGTCGTCGCGCATTACAGCTCGCGATGCAGAAGGTGAAACGGGCGCTAATGCATCTCGGGGAATGTCCTACGAAGCAGATCCTGAGAATCGTTATCTGTCGCGAGGCCCGCGTTTTCGAATGCCGTCATGGATGGTTCGCGATCAGGCTCTGGCGGCCAGTGGATTGATGGTCGCTGCGGTGGGTGGACCGCCGGTTAAAGGGTATCAGCCTGCTGGAGTCTGGGAAGAGACAACGTTTGGTCGCAAACAGTATGCTCAGGATCACGGAGAGGCTTTGTATCGTCGCAGTCTCTATACCTTCTGGCGTCGCATCATCGCGCCGACGATGTTCTTTGATAATGCGACGCGTCAAACATGCACGGTGAAATCTTTCCGCACCAACACGCCGCTTCATGCGTTGCTGACTTTGAACGACGTCACGTTTGTGGAGGCTGCCCGCGCATTGGCGGAGCGTGTTCTAACATCTGAAAGTGACGAAGCTCGCATCGATGTAGTCTTTCGTCGGCTGTTGGCTCGTCATGCGACGGGCGAAGAAAAGGCGATACTGCTTGCCGCCATTAATCGCTCACGTGGTGAATTTCGAGCGGACCCGGAGGCGGCCAACAAGCTGCTGGCAATCGGGGAATCGAAACGCAACGAGCAACTGGACGTGATCGAACATGCGGCGTGGACCAGTCTGACTCTGGCCGTGATGAATCTCGACGAAACACTGACGAAGGAATAACAATGAATCCTCTGCATGAAAATTCTTTGCACGTCGGCCGTCGTGAATTCTTCGGACGTTCAGCGGCTGGTCTGGGTACCGCTGCACTGGCATCGTTGCTGGCTCGCGATGGTCGTGCGGCGGAACGTTCGGGCGGATTGCCGGAGCTTCCGCATTTCACGCCCAAAGCCAAACGCGTGATCTATCTGTTTCAGAACGGCGGACCAACGCACGTCGATCTCTTTGACTACAAACCGAAGCTGATTGAGATGCATGGTCAGCCGTTGCCTCAGGAATACATCGGCGAAAAACGTTTCAGCACGATGACGGGCAACACGAATGGCAAGGTCATGCTGGCTCCTGTGGAACCGTTTCGACAGCGAGGCCAGTCCGGAGCATGGGTCAGCGACTTTCTGCCTTACACTGCGGGCATCGCTGACGAACTTTGCTTTATACACAGTCTACATACAGAACAGGTCAACCATGCGCCGGCGATTCAGTTTCTGCTGAGCGGTGGTGAGCTGCCAGGACGACCGACAGCCGGCGCGTGGCTCAGTTATGGCCTCGGGAGTGCCAACGACACGTTGCCTTCGTTCTGCGTGATGACGAGTGTCAGCAAAGGCACATCGTGCGGGCAGATCTTCTACGATTTTTACTGGGGCAGCGGATTTTTGCCGTCACGATTTCAGGGCGTCAAATTTCGCGGCAGCAGCGATCCGGTGCTGTATCTGAACAACCCGGATGGCGTGAGTTCGTCGATGCGTCGCAAGTGGCTGGACGACATCTCGAAGCTGAATGAGCTAAAGCTGGCTGACTATGGCGATCCGGAGATTGCGACTCGCATCGCGCAGTATGAAATGGCGTACAAGATGCAGTCGAGTGTTCCGGAACTGACCGACTTCAGTGACGAGACGGAGGCGACTCTGGCTCTCTATGGGCCACAGGTAAAAGAACCCGGCACGTTCGCCTACAACTGCCTGATGGCTCGTCGGCTGGCCGAACGAGGCGTGGGGTTTGTGCAGTTGATGCATGCCGGCTGGGATCAGCACGGCAGCGTCACGACGGAGTTGTATACTCAGTGCAAGGATACGGATCAGCCTTCCGCTGGTCTGATTCAGGACCTCAAACAGCGCGGATTGCTTGAGGATACTCTGGTGATCTGGGGCGGCGAATTCGGGCGTACGCCGTTTCTGCAGGGCAACATCAATGATCGACCAAAATGGGGACGCGATCATCATCCGTATGCGTTTTCGCTGTGGATGGCTGGCGGCGGTGTGAAAGCCGGAATGCAGTATGGAGAAAGTGATGACCTCGGCATCAACGTTGCGAACAACGGAGTGCATGTTCACGATTTTCAGGCCACGCTGATGCATCTGCTGGGCATCGATCACGAGCGTCTGACGTACCGCTTTCAGGGCCGTGATTTCCGCCTGACGGATGTTCACGGTCATGTTGTTGAGGCTGTGCTGGCGTGATACAACGCAAAAGAGCTGAGCCTGAGGCGTTAGTCGATTCTTCTGTCGAATTGGCCAGCGCCTCGGGCTCAGCAGGGATTGGAAATCTTTGTTCGTGAACTCTCCGGAATCACCACCATGAGGTCCCTCGCGCCAAATCAATTCGCCGCGAACACCATCGCCCAGCTGCGCGTGGCGGTTGTGCTGGCCTGCGTATGGTGCTCGATCCCCGGCCTCAGCCGGGCCAACGATTTCGGTACCGTCGTTGAGATCGTCAAAACACACTGCAGTGAATGTCACAACTCGGAGACCAAAGAAGGTGGGCTCGATCTGACAAGTATCGGGACGAACCTGAACGACGCTCAACAGCGAACTCAGTGGGCTCATGTTTTTGATCGAGTCCTCAAGGAAGAAATGCCGCCCACTCCGCAGCAGCTTCCTGTTGCACACCGTAATCAATTGCTGCAGATACTGGAACCGCTTCTGCACGATGCCGATTTGTCCGATGTGATGGCGAATGGTCGAGGCCCCATCCGGCGCCTGAATCGTGAGGAGTTCGAACAGAACCTGCGTGACCTTCTGCAGTTGCCTGATTTGAATATTCGCGACATGCTTCCGGAAGATCGAGTTGGTCATCACTTCAACAAAACAACGGCGTTGCTGGATCTTTCGCGAGTCCAGCTGATTGCCTTTCTGGATGCGACAGAGTCCGCTCTTTCTCAGGCCACGGCCAGCGGGATAACTCCTCCACCCACTTCAAAACATCGTTTCCTGGCGACTCAGATGTTTCAGGAGGCGGAGACGTTCGGAAATCGCGAGGCAATGTTCTACGCGAAGAATAATCAGCACTTGCCTCTGAACGGTGGCGAGCTGGCGGAGTTGCGTCGCTCCAATCAGCACGATCCGGACGTTGAGCTGGCCATCTTTCGTTCTGCTCACTGGCCTTACTACGGCTATCCCCATGGTTTCGTGGCTTCATTACCCGGCCGTTACAAAGTCCGTTTCTCGGCGCGTTCAGTTCTGCAACAACCTGGCTTTCAACTGGTGCCTGCAAAGAAGCCTGTGCCGATGACGTTTCGAGCTCGCAAGCCGTCTGGTCCTGACGTTTCCGGTGACGTCCGCGCGACCGGTGGCGTCATGGATATCGCTCCGGAAACCTCGGTCTACGAAACGACGATTTTGCTGAAGCCGACGGAGACCTTTGAATACAGTCTGCTGGGTCTTCCGGTGCCGCTCGCCAGAAACGTAAATAATGGTCCGCCTGAATATCGTTATCCGCCGTTTCCCGAAGGAGGCCAGCCAGGCGTGGCCTTTCAATGGCTGGAAGTCGAAGGGCCACTGTCGCCTGCAGAATGTCCACCGATGTCTCACCGAATTCTGTTCGACGAGTTGCCGATCACGGCTTCCACTCAAGGCTCACGCCAGCCCGTTTCTGTGGTGACTGAAACTCCGGACCCTGATGCACGGCGTCTGCTGCGACGGTTTGTAGATCGAGCAGCCCGGCAACCGCTGGAGGATTCCGATCTTGAACCATTTGAGAGATTAATTCTGTCTCGCCTGCACGCTGGCGACGATTTCACAGAGGCGATGTTGGCCGGTTACCAGGCCTTTCTCTGTTCGAGCCACTATTTGTTTCTGAATGAGCCGTTGTCCAGCGAACACCCCGGCCATCATTTCGCTATCGCGTCGCGCCTGTCACATCTGCTGACAAACTCCGCGCCAGATCAGATACTGCTCGACAAAGCTGCGAGGAACCAACTGCTCAGCAAGTCCGAACTGAGAAGTGAAGTGGAACGTCTGATGGCCGAGCCGACTTTCGATCGATTTATTACAAACTTCACGGACTATTGGCTGAATCTGCGTCACATTTATCGCGATGAACCGGACTCCCGTCTTTATCCGGAGTACCGATTCGACAACTATCTCGCCGAATCCATGGAACAGGAAACGCGCGAATTCGTAACCGTGCTCTTGAGGGAGAACCTGCCGGCTGCAACTCTGGTCAATTCTGACTTCGTGCTGGCTAACGATCGACTGGCTGATCACTACAAGCTTGAACCGCTCAGTGGATCGCACTTACGAAAAGTTCCGCTGGCGCCGGACAGTCCATACGGTGGATTGTTAACACAGGGATCCATTCTGAAAGTCACCGCCAACGGCACGAATACATCGCCAGTTGTGCGTGGAGCATGGTTGATGGATCGCATACTTGGTGATCCGCCACCGCCTCCTCCTGCCAGTGTTCCCGCAGTCGAGCCCGACATTCGCAGCGCGAAAACGATCCGCGAACTGTTAAAGCGACACACGGAATCGGCAAGCTGTGCGGCCTGTCACGCCAGATTTGATCCCGTCGGACTTGCATTGGAAAATTTCGACGTCATGGGTGCGTGGCGCGATCGCTATCGAGCACTCGAATTGGGAGAAGCCATCACCGGCATCGACCGAGCGGGGCATGACTTCAGTTATTCACTGGCATCAGCAGTCGATGCCAGCGGTCAGCTTCTGGACGGAAAGCAGTTCCACGATGTGCGTGAACTGAAACGCGTCTTCGCCGAGAATCCTCGCCAGTTAGCTCGCAATTTGATTCGTCAATGGACTGTTTACGCCACGGGAACTCCTGTGCGTTTCTCCGATCGCCGTGAGGTCGAAAAGATTCTTGATAAGTGCTCCGCTCAGCAGTACCCAATCAAAGATTTATTCATCACGTTCATTCAAAGTCGCATCTTCTGCGGAGACGAGACGATGTAGAGAAAACAAGCATGTTGAAGCGGCACGGCGCAAGCCGTTCGGTGTCTGTATGTCATCAAAATAATGACCGCACGATTTACGCGATACCGCCCTTCAACTGAATCTCGCGGCAATTCGACTTCTGCTCTGCATCCAAAATGTCAGGCTCTCTAATGGCCCAGCTTTCGCAATCATCCACGAGGCCGCAAACCGCTCGCCCATCACTTGCTCTTCGACCGATCTCACGGCGGTTTCTGCTTCGCGGTGCCGGCGTGGCCTGCGCACTGCCGCTGTTGGATTGCATGAGAACGAGCCACGCCGATGAAACTCCAGGCCAAGTTCCTCGCCGCATGCTGCTGATCTCCAACAATCTGGGTGTACTTCCGAAGCCATTCTTTCCGGAAACCACGGGCCGCGACTATGCGCTTTCGCCCTATCTCTCCGTGCTCGGCGAACATCGCGAT
Organism: Planctomycetaceae bacterium; assembly: GCA_044378235.1. GTDB lineage: Bacteria > Planctomycetota > Planctomycetia > Planctomycetales > Planctomycetaceae > SXXK01. Next base: position 2,363 of record JBILXT010000172.1, on the reverse strand, counting down.
GAATTCACCGTGTTCAGCGGACTGTCTCATCCGGCCGTGCATGGTGGTCACAGTACCGAAAACTGCTTCCTGACAGCGGCGCGCGGGCCGACTCGCAGTGGCTTTCGAAACAGCATTTCACTGGATCAGTTCGCTGCCGAGAAACTTGGACCAATCACTCGTTTTCCCACTTTGAATCTCGGCGTCAATATCGACAAAGCCAATCGCAGTCTCGCGTGGACTCGTGACGGAGTTCTACTCCCCGCCGAAGACAGCGCGCCGGCTTTGTTTCGGCGGATGTTCGTACAGGGAAGTTCCGATGACGTGGCTCGTCAGCTGCATCGGCTTGAAGAGCGAGGCAGCGTGCTCGATACCTTGCTGGAGGATGCAGATCGCTTCAATCGTCGTCTCAGCGCGGGTGATCGCCAGCGAATGGATCAGTATTTCTCTTCAGTCCGCGATGTCGAGCATCGCCTCCAGGCCGCGCGGGAATGGGAGATGAAACCTCGTCCAACGACAAACCGTGAGATGCCAGAGGAAATCGCCGATGTGAAGCTCATTATTCCGCGCTTTGAACTGATGCTGTCGATGGCTCAACTGGCTTTTGAAGTTGATGCGACGAGGATCGTTACGTTGATGGTCGATGCCTTCGCAACGCCGGTGTTCACACTGAGTGATCAACAGAATACGACGGACGGATACCACAACCTCAGCCATCATGGCCAGGCCGAAGAGAAACTTCGACAGCTCGAAGATGTCGATCGCCAACAGATGCTGTTGCTGAACAAATTGATTGCTGGTCTCAAGGGAGTTAATGAACAGGAAGAACGCCTTCTGGATCGAACCTCGATTCTGTTCGGCAGCAACATGGGCGACTCAAACACGCACGACAATACGAACCTGCCCATCCTGCTTGCTGGCGGCGGATTCAAACATGGTCAACATCTGGCGTTTAACCGAGAGAACAACTTACCGCTGAGTAATCTCTTTGTGTCGATGCTGCAGAAAATGGAAATCGAAACCGACCAGTTTGGTAGTAGCACTTCCACGCTGAGTTTCAACTAGTCACTGTGTCCGACAATGGAGTTCTCCCCATGAAATTTCTGCTGCGGTCGCTTCTGGTTGCTTCCGTCGTTTGTTCGCTTTTGCACCCGACTTGTCCGGCCTTCTGTGATGAAGCCCCGCAGGCGACTGTGGACGGCAGTACTTTGCGGTTGACGCTGCCGAATGCAATCCCGCTCGTCGTGGGCACAGAGTTTCGCCTGTGGTTCCGCAACGTGGCCATGACGGACGACGCGGCAACATGTCAGTTTGAGGTGCAGTGTGATCGAGGTGTGGCGACGGCCGCGCATTGGACATTCACTCCGCAGGAAACAGACATCGGTGAACATCGTCTGGTCATCACTGCTCGATCCGCCAACGGTACTCCCATTGATCCGCCAGCCAAAGCTGAAACAACCCTGCGGATCATCCCGGCGCGAAGTTTGGTGGCGGGCAATCAGACGAAGAAAGACCCGGGCGATCAAACACCTTTTCGACTATTGATCGTCGGTGACAGTCTGACTCACGCGTCAACCTATCCGACCGAGTTGGCTCGTCTTTTGAAAGCATCCGGCACGAATGTTGAACTGATGGGCACTCATCGACCTGACGGAGTTGCCGAAGGGATCGCTCACGAAGGCTACGGCGGTTGGACCTGGGCTCGTTTCGCCACTCATTATGAACCTGATCCTGACGGAACCTATCGCAAACGCAGTAGCCCATTCGTGTTCCTTGATGACCAGAGCAAACCGGTGCTGAGTGTCGGAAAGTACCTGGAAACGCATTTCTCCGGACACAAGCCAGACGCGATCATCGTGCTGCTGGGAATTAATGATTGCTTCGGTGCTCCTCCGAATGATCTCAAAGCCATGGATGCACACATCGACCAGACCTTGGTTTCAGCCGATGCGGTTCTGGCTTCACTTCGAGAAGCAGCTCCCGAGGCACGAATCGGTTTCTGTCTGACACCTCCCGCGAACGCTCGCGACGAAGCCTTCAAAGCCAATTACGGAGATCGTTACCCCCGCAAAGGCTGGAAGGCGATCCAACATCGACTGGTGCAACGGCAGCTGGAATACGTCGGGAAGAAGAATGATCCAAAGATCACGATCGTTCCCACCGAGCTGAATGTAGATCCGGTGGATGGTTATCCGGAGAACAACGGAGTTCATCCCAACACCGTCGGCTATCACCAGATCGCTCAGATGATGTTTGCCTGGCTGATGGAGCCGCTGTAAAGGTTGGTCCAACAGGTGCCCTTCGACATCGCTATGTGCGCCGCTGCTAACCTCCGAATTCCAGTAATGGACGAAAGTAGCTGCGATATCGTCCGCCTCGGAGAC
>JBILXT010000171.1:0-14457 GCA_044378235.1 Planctomycetaceae bacterium | reverse complement strand
GGGTGCCTGTTGCGGCGTTCAAGCAGTCTTACGTGTTGACGCGATTTGATGTGGCTCTTGTGCAAGACAGCATCCGAAACGAGCAGCTCTTATGAAATGTTCCCTGATGAAGTTTTGTTGCGGGCTGCTTTCGCTTAGCCTTGTCGTTTTGGGGACTGGAGACTGTATTGCCGAGGTCAAAATCACGGCCGAGTTGTCGCAGGATGGCTCGTTTTTCCGATTCGATAACGTTCCGCTGCCAGCGATTGACGATGCGGGGTCAAAGGGGAAATGGAGAGTCGTTGCCGGGCAGGGGGATGCGAACTCCGGTTCGATCGAATGTTTGTTTGATGGACGAGTTCCGACTTCGGCTGACCAACCGTCTGAAAACTTCTTCTTCGCGGCTGGAACACAGAACGGTCTGATCGCTGTGGACCTCGAACAGGTCACCGATGTGGCGGAGATCGTGTCTTATTCATGGCATACGGATAGTCGAGCACCTCAGGTTTTTTCTGTCTATGCCGCAACAGGGGAGGAACGGGGCTTTGCTTTCCCAGTGTCGGTTGATGGGATCAGCATCGCATCCGGCTGGAAGAAAATCGCCAGCGTGAATACTCATCAGGCCAATCAAAACGGTGGGCAACACGCCGTGAAGATTTTTGAGCCGGATGCGACATTGGGGAAGTTTCGACATCTGTTGTTCGAGATAAACGCGACCGAGCCTGGCAATCGCTTCAGTCATACGTTCTTCAGCGAGATCGATGTTGTTGCGGCTGATGCGACCAACGTTCAGCGTATCAAATCGCCCGAAGTTCGTGAGATCAAATTCTCAACGACTGACGAAGCATATCGTTTCACGATTGATGTGACTCAAGCCCTTGAACTTGAGATGTGGACCGCGGACGAGCTCAAGCCGTTGATTCAGGAGTGGTATCCGAAGATTGTGGCGATGTTGCCCAGCGAGGGATTTGAAGCGGCTCGACACGTTCGCTTTCGATTTCTCCGTGATGAAGAGATGAAGGGCATACCTGCTTATGCATCGGGCCCGACGATCTCCATGAACGCGGAATGGTTTCGCGGTCAGCTCAACGGTGAAGCACGCGGGGCAGTTGTTCATGAGATGGTGCATGTTGTTCAGGGCTACTCTGGTCGAAATCGTCGAGGCCGTGGACTTGTTGCACCACCAGGATGGATTGTGGAAGGCATACCGGACTACATCCGCTGGTTCCTCTTCGAACCAGAAACGGGCGGCGCGAAGTTGTCAGCGGAGAGACTCAAAGAAGCGAAGCATGATGCCAGCTATCGGACATCTGCCAATTTCATCGATTGGGTGATCCGAAACCATCCAAACGATGGACGCTTCCTGGAACAACTCAACGCGGCCGCTCGAGGAGGCAGATACTCAGGAGAGACATGGAAGGAGCTCACCGGAAAGACCGAACAAGAACTGGCCGACGTTTGGCGCGAAGACCCGCTGGATGATCGGTAGGCTGCAGAAAAATGGAATTATCTGGCAATTTGGCAGGCGGATATTGGCGGCCCATGACGAGGGTTGATTTGTCGCAAAACCTTTTTCCCTATTGATTTAGGGCTTTTCAGCAGGAAGATGGGGCAGCGGGGTCCATGAGTTCCAAAAATTGGAACATGGTGTGCAGCCCGTGCTTTTCTTCGTTCGGGCTGTCATGAGGTGCTGTCGTTTTCGGAGTGAGCAATGCCAATTTTTCGCTGGGGCCAGCCGTGGGATCCGTTCCGCGATCTTGAGCGAGAAGTCGATCGTCTGTTGCAGGGCGTCAATTTGACTCTGCACGGCGTCCGATTTGGGCGTCGGTTTCCTCAGATTAATCTGCTGGAAATGGAAGACAGCTATGTGCTCGTTGCTGAAATCCCGGGCGTGGATTTGAAGCAGCTTGAAGTCACGACGGCTTCTGGTTACCTGACGATCAAGGGAAACCGGTTACCCCCTGAAGAGGCGCGGGAGGACACTTTCCGCCGGCAGGAACGGTTCCATGGTCCCTGGCAGCGGACGATTCAGCTTCCCGATCGAGTTGACGAAGAGGGAATGCGGGCTGATTACTCCGCCGGGATTTTGAAAGTGACGTTACCCAAGGCGCCGTCAACGACTCCTCGTCAGATCAAAGTGAACGAAGGTTAGTCCCATGAGTGAATCTCGAGATCTCAGCCGACCTGAAGAGCTGCAGCCGATTGTGGCTTCGCCGAAGCCGGAGATGGCTCCTTCAGCGGAGTCAGCCGCCAACGCCGCCCCACGACTGCTGTTTAATCCGCCGATCGATATTTACGAAACTCCCGATGGGCTGGTTCTCTATGCGGATCTGCCGGGTGTTACCGCGGAAGGACTAGATCTGCAGGTTCAGGATAATAAGCTGACTCTGTTCGGAAGAATCTCGCGCACGGATGCGTTGCCGATTTCAGTGATCCACCAGGAGTATCAGCTCGGTGACTTTCTGCGATCATTCATCCTGAGCGATGAGGTTGATCATGAACGAATTCAGGCGAAACTGACCAACGGCGTTTTGAGAGTCGACCTGCCTCGAGCCGCACGGGCCAAACCAAGACGCATCGAAGTTTCACCGGGTTAAGTGTGTGGAATAGATTGAATCGTTTACCGCCCAGCCGGAGGCGCCGGCTTTTGGGCTGAGCCGGCGCCTTCGGCTGGGCGGTAAACAGAATCGCAGAATCAACTTAGTGCACTCGCTGCCCAGGCACAGAGCCTGTATCCGGAGACAGCAAAAACACTTCCGGTCCACCGCTTCCGCTGGCACAGACCATGCCCTGGCTGAGACCGAACTTCATCTGACGTGGCTTTAGATTAGCAACGCAGATGACCAGTCGACCAACAAGATCTTCCGGCTTGTAGGCCGCCTTGATTCCAGCGAAGACGTTGCGAGTTTCCCCGCCGCCCAGCGACAGAGTCAGTTGCAGCAGCTTGTTGGCACTGGGCACATGATTCGCCTCAATGATCCGCGCGACACGCAGGTCGATTTTGACGAAATCATCAATGGTACATTCGGTAGCAAGAGGCTCATTGGCCAAAGCCTCTCCTGCATCCTTCCATGAGTCTGCTGGATGGAAGCTGACGGCTGGAGTTTCCGCAGCCGGCGCGGCTGATTCAGCAGCGCCCTGTTCAGCGGCCATCTGTTCTTTGCTTTCTTCGATCATCGCTTCAACCTGTTTCGTTTCAATGCGTTTCATTAAGTGAGTGAATGGGCTGACGAGTGTTCCCGTCAGTGGAGTTTGTGCATCGGACCAGTTTGTGATTGGTCGATTGAGCAGTTCTTCGGATTGCTTTGCCAGGCCAGGAAGAATCGGGGCCAGATAAGTCACGATCTGTCGGAAGAGATTCAAAGTGATCGAACAGACGTCACGGAGTTCGTCGGCTTTTGTGGGATCCTTGCGAATCACCCACGGCTGACGGTCGTCGACAAACTTATTCGCTTTGTCCGCCAGAGCCATGATTTCGCGGGTGGCTGCGTTGTAATTGCAGTTCTCGAAATGCTCGGCAATCAGTTCACCCTTTTCGGCGGCGGCGGCAAAGAGCCCGCCGTCATCAGGGTACGAATCGCTCAGCGTTTGTCCTGCGAGGAACCCGGCCGAGCGTGAGGCCAGATTGACAACTTTACCGACCAGGTCGGAGTTGAATCGGGACACAAACTCGTCAAGGTTCAGATCGATGTCATCGAGACCTGTGCCCAGCTTGCTCGCATAGTAGTAGCGAAGCGCTGCGGGGGGCAGGTGATTGAGATAGGTCCGGCCCATCACAAACGTGCCCTTCGACTTGGACATTTTCTCGCCGCTTACGGTGAGGAATCCGTGGATATGAACCTTCGTGGGAAGATTGCAATCTGCCGTCTTCAACATGCCGGGCCAGAACAGTGTATGGAAATACGTAATGTCCTTGCCGATGAAATGATGAATCTCCGCCGAGGACTTGCTGCTCCACCAGTCATCAAGATTCTGGTTATTGCGTTTGCACCATTCGTGCGTGGACGCCATGTAGCCGATCGGAGCATCGAACCAAACGTACCAATAATGCCCCTTCTTATCCGGGATCTCAAACCCGAAATACGGCGCGGGTCGGGACACGTCCCAGTCTCGCAGCGGTTCTCCCAGAAAATGTCCTTTGAGATAATTGGCGATCTCAGGCTGCAGATGAGAACCATCCTGAGTCCACTGATTCAGGAAGTCATGCAATTGTTCGAGTTCGATAAAAAGATGTTCGGCTGTACGAATTTCCGGGACAGCTCCTGACAGCGTGCTTTTGGGATTCTTCAGGTCTGCCGGAGTGTAAGCGGCTCCGCAGACGCTGCAGTTATCTCCTGGCTGATCTTCAGCGCCGCACTTGGGACAGTTGCCGCGAACGAATCGATCGGCCAGAAAAGTTCCGGCCACGGGATCGTAAAGCTGAGCGACGTCTTTCTCTTTGACGAGCCCCGCTTTGCGGATGGAAGCCCAGATTTCATTACACAGCGCTTGGTTCTCAGGGCTGTTAGTGCTGCCGTAGTTGTCGAACTCGATCTGAAAGCCACCGAAGTCCCGGACGTGAGCTTCTCTCATGTCCGCGATGACGGCTTCTTCGGAACGGCCCTCTTTGCGAGCGCGAATCATGATGGCTGTGCCGTGAGTATCGTCGGCGCAGACGTAAAGGCACTGATTGCCGCGCAGTTTCTGGAAACGCACCCAGATGTCTGTCTGGATGTATTCCACGAGATGGCCAATGTGAATATGGCCATTTGCGTAGGGCAGGGCGGATGTGACGAGAATCTGACGGGTCATTGTCTGAGTGATCCGATCGACAAAAAGCGAATGTTCAGTGCGCTGAGCAGGGAGAAAGAGGTCAGAAACCAACAGCTAAATGGCTGGCAGAGTTCTTTGTGCTGACGATATCGGACTGGGTTTTCACGCCGAATTGGACCTGACGGAGGGAAACCGGTCAACCGGTGAAATTGGTCTCTCTGCTTCGACACGGTCCGAAAACACGCGGTTCAGCAGGGAATAGGAGGATGAGCCGTGCGAGAGCATGGCGGAACACTGACATTGCCGCATTTTCGGCTGTCCAATACCCTCCGCACACTGAATCCTTACTTTTTCACTCTGCACCGTCGTCAGCGAAACATGACCATTCACGGAAGAACGGGTCTCTGCTGTCCGATCGCTGGTACGCCAGTCGATCTCAGGGAGCGGTGTGGACTGCGCGGAAGTGATTTCGACGTTTGCGACGCTGGTCAGGTTTACGACGACGTTGAGAAGCCGGTGAGCCACTCGTCGGAGTGGCGATTATGAAGCTGCTGCAGCGATACATCTTCAGTGAACTGTTGCGAGTGTTCAGTCTTCTGGTCATTGTCCTGACCGTGATGCTGGTGTTTGTCGGGCTGTTTCGAGAAGCCACCGAGCGAGGACTGGGAGCAGTCCAGATCCTGCAGATCATGCCCTTTGTCGTCCCCAGCATGCTTCCGTTTACGATCCCCGCCACTTTGCTGCTGTCGGTTTGTGTAGTGTATGGAAGAATCTCGGGCGACCTGGAAGTGATTGCTGCCAAAGCCGCCGGCGTCAGCGCGACACAATTGCTGGCTCCGGCGTTTCTTTTGGCTTCTGTGCTGGCTGTGTGTTCGTTTGGAATGACGAACTATGCGATTCCCTGGGCGGTTACCAACATCGAACGAATTGTGACGCAGGCGATTGAAGACATCTTCCTGGAAGTTCTGGCATCACAGCAGATCTATAACGATCCGAATCAGGGATATTCGATCACCGTCAATGAAGTGCGTAATCGCACGTTGATGGAAGCGACGTTCCAATATCGCCGTAAAGATCATCAGCAGTACACCGTGCGAGCAAAAACCGCGCGCATCAAGTTTGATCTCGACAACCATGTTATCAAGCTGCAATTGAAACAATGGAGCGGCAGTCAGCCTGGGTCCGACGTCGAAGGCGAAATGGACAATATGGAGCTTTCGTTTCCGATGCCATTGGAGATCGGCAAGGTCAAAGCTCGTCACATGACACTAAGCGCGCTGAAGAAGGGGATCATCGACAGTCAGGTCGCGCAGGGTGTTCGTGAGCAGCAGTTGAATCAGGAAGCTGCAATGCTGATGCTGACCGGTGATTTCGAACAGCTCGCGGGTGATTCTATTGCAGCGATCGCTTCTGAAAAGAAGAAGGCGATTGGCGATGAGAGACGCTTCCGCACGGAGATCCACAGTCGCTTTTCGATGGCGGCCAGTTGTTTCTTCTTTACGTTTGTCGGTGGCCCGTTTGCCATGTTGCAGGCTCGCCGACAGTTCATTACGACCTTCATCATGTGCTTCCTGCCAATTTTGATCATCTATTACCCTGTGATGTTTCTGATGGTCAATCTTTGCAAGACGGGAAGCCTTGAGCCGTGGTGGGCCGTTTGGGTTTCGAACGCCATTCTTTGCACCGTCGGAACGATTGTGCTCCGCAAAGTTGTTCAGCATTGAAGACAGTTTCTGTTCGCGGCCACTTCAATTTGAAGTGTAAGGGCGCGAGCCCTCCGGTTTCCGTAGCGAATGTGAGTTTCATCACCGGACAGCTTGCGCTGTTCCGCTTAAAGCGGCGAGAACCGGACGCTAACGCGTTCCGGCTGATTGAATCAGCAGCCTGCGAGCACTTTGCGTTGAGATCCCAACGTTGGCGGTTACACTGTTCACCAGCGGTCGTCTTTGATGTTGGTCAGCCGCTGTTTGTGACTCGCTTCTTGCAAGGTGACTTCGATGAGAATATCGTTCCTGGCGTCTCTGGCATTGGCCCTCATGATCGTGGGCGGATCAACGGCTTCGAATCTGGTGGCTGGCGACACTCTGGTTTTCGAACCAAAGGCAAATGCTGACAAAGCCAAGCACATCGTGCTGGTCTCTGGTGACGAAGAGTACAGATCCGAAGAAGCTTTGCCGATGCTTGGCAAGATTCTGAGCCAGAAGCATGGATTCAAGTGCACGGTCATCTTCGCCATGGGGCCCGATGGTGCGGACTACATTGACTCCAACAATCAGCAGGGTCTGCGTGGACTCTCTGCGCTGGATTCTGCAGATCTGATGATTATCGCAACTCGCTTTCGTCGGCCTTCTGCCGAAGAAGCGAAGCATGTCACCGACTTTATGAATGCCGGCAAGCCGGTGATTGGTCTGCGAACCGCGACTCATGCGTTTAACGGTGGTGAGAAATTCGGTGACTCCATTGGCTTCGGCGAATGGGGCCGCAAGGTTCTCGGAGAAGAATGGGTTTCGCATCACGGGCATCACAAGGTCGAAGGGGCTCGTAGTGTTGTCGAGCCGGGGGCCGAGAAGCATGAAATTCTCAAAGGCGTGGCTGAGATCTTCGCTCCCAGCGATGTTTACGGCGTTAAGCACCTGACAGATGCAGATAAGATTCTGCTGCGAGGCGCGATCACGGAAACGCTGGATCCTTCTTCAAAGACGCTGACGGATGATGATCGAAATAAACCAATGCAGGCTTTGGCCTGGCTTCACAAGTACAAGGCTCCGAATGGCAAAGAAGGTCATTCGTTCTGTACGACAGCAGGAGCGGCGGTCGATTTTGTTGACGAGGATCTGCGTCGTCTTGTCGTGAATGCGTCCATTCATCTGACGGGTGGAGAAGTTCCCGAGAAGGCCGATGTGGATTATGTGGATCCGTTTTATCCAACGTTTTACGGTTTCATCAACGATCCGAATTACTACAAGACACTGAATTGGAAGCCGGCAGATTTCGGTCTGGGCAAGGCTCCTCATCGTGAAGATCCTCCGGGCAGCCCGGAGTGGCCGTTCCGACCCGTGCCCCCAAAGAAGTAAGTTTGTCCGGGAGCGGCACGAACTGGTTGTTGAAACCGCTAATGAACGCTAATTCACGCTAATGGAGTTTTGGGGGGGGCCGGCCACTGCTCACCTCAGAGACCTTGTCGAACGTTGACGGCATTTAAGTCGACAACGGTTGAGGGCGTTGCTTCGAATTCCTTCCTGGACTACTGCATTCATTAGCGTTCATTAGTGTTAATCAGCGGTTTACCAGCGATTTCCGGACCGCCATTCCTGAATGCTGAGCGCTTTTTCACCAGCGACCACAATGTGATCGATCAGGGGGATGCCGATAATCTCGGCGGCGGATTCCAGTCGCTCTGTCACACTGATGTCCTGATCGCTGGGAGTGGGATCTCCGGACGGGTGATTATGAACCACGAGGATGCAGTTGGCAGCGTCTCGAATGGCCGGTCGAAAAACTTCGCGAGGATGCACGAGGCTGTTTCGAAGTGTTCCCACGGTAATCTGATGCGAAGCAATCGGCTGGTTCTTGGTATCCAGCGTGACCATGTGGAATTCTTCCTGCCGGGCTTCTCTGGCCAGACGCCCGAAACGACTCAGGCAAAACTGCATTGCTGTCGATGGGCTGGTGATTCGAATGCGGTCGCGAAAGCCTTCGTCCATGGCTGCGGCGACTCTTCGCCCGAGCTCAACGCCCGCCATGATCTGACAGTAGGCGGGTTCACTGACGGCGACGCTGAAGCTCTTGAGTTCTTTGGGCCCCAGCCCGGGCAGGTTCTCAAGGCCATTGCCAAGGCGAGTTGCGATCTTTTCGCCAGCCTGCAAAGCCGACTCACCAGTGCGCCCAGTGCGGATAAGGATGGCCAGCAGTTCGGAGGTCTTAAGGTTTGCAGCGCCGTGTTGCAGTAGACGTTCGCGGGGTCTCTCTTCAAGCGGAGCTTCTGTAATTTGAGTGCCGTGAACCTGGGAATCGACCCATGGAGTCACTTCAAACTTCTGTGGATCCTGCTTCCACCGAAATCGAGTTCCCTGTTCCGTTTCGAGCTGTTGCAGGGATCCTTGTCTGACGAGGGTTTGCACGATCAGGCTGGTGATCTTTGTGTGTTCCCCGCCACTGGATTCCCGGATCTCATCGATCGCGAACTCCGGGTATCCACACAGGCGTGAGACGACGGTTTGGTAGATCTCTTTGCGGTCGGGTTTGCTGGCGCGAGTCATACGCAAACGAAACTCCATCGAGAGGAGCGATCTCTGAAATACTTGTGGTGGGTGGATTACATCCCCTGCGTTGGTATAGGATATCGGCCGAAAGAATGTTTGCACCCGGGCAGCCGGATTTCTGGCCGTTTTTGGCGAGGTCAGTGGATTGATGTAGTTCGCGATGGCCCGTGTGTCGCTGTAGAGATGCCTGGCAAGCCGACGTTGTGCGACGTCCAATGCGAGTTTTGGGCCCGAACACCTGACCAAAAACGGGGATTCGTCAGCCAATTCCCGGACACATTTCAAGGATCGTGGGTACGGAGTTGGAGTTTCGATCTGTCCGCGTTAGTCTGTTCCGCCTGAACTTATTTCATGGCACGGCCTTGTCTGTGTTTGCAGCGGATAATGTCGGCCGGAACAAGTCTTTGTTTGGTTAATTCAGTACTCAAGATTCAGCGTCCTGGGCGTCAACGACAATGTCTCGTATCACAGAAGTCTTTAATCGCGCATCTGGTGAATCCCGAATGGCGTTTATGCCATTTATTACGGCCGGTGATCCCTCACTGGAAGGGACCGCGGCTGTCCTGCTGGCCTTGCGGGATGCCCATGTTGATTTGATCGAACTGGGGTTTCCCTACAGTGATCCGATCGCTGATGGTCCGGTGATCCAGGCGTCGTATACGCGAGCGTTGGATAAGGGCATTACAGTCGACGGAATCTTTCGCACCATGGAGTCTCTCAAGACTCAGGGGCTTCCGCCGGTGCTGGCGATGGTGTCGTTCGCCATCATTTTTCGGCATGGTTCTGCGGCGTTTGTTGCGGATGCTGCGAAGGCAGGCTTCAGTGGATTGATCATCCCGGACTTACCGGCTGATGAAGCTGACGACGTTTCCGCTCTTGCGAAGGCTCATGGGCTGGACCTTGTTCAATTGATTGCACCGACGACAACTGAGCGACGAACGAAGCAGATCCTTGCCGCGTCGACGGGCTTCCTTTACTGCATTTCTGTTGCCGGAACGACCGGAGCACGTCAGGAGTTGCCTCGCGAACTGATCGATCAGCTGCGCAGCCTGCGAAGCCAATCGAAATTGCCGCTGGCTGTGGGTTTCGGAATCGGAAGTCCGGATCAGGTTCCAAGCCTGGAGGGCGTGGCTGACGGCGTGATTGTCGGGTCTGCAATCGTCCGCAAGATTGCCGAAGCAGCCGACGTGACTTCTGCCGCTGCTTCAGTCCGTGCATTCGCTGAACAGATGCAGGCTGCGGTTTCGAAGACGAAGCCGTCGGCCCGATAGAAATTGTGGGCGATCGGGCTGAACCCTGGTTTGGGCTCTTTCTCAGGCTGAGTTGAGCATTTCCAGCATCAAAAATGGTCTGGTCATTTCAGCAGTCTTCCGCGACACTTCCCACCGGCGGGTGTTTCCATCCTGCGATGGATGAATGGCCTACCCGGTGGAGGCCGAGCCATGGATTGGCTCGGCGAAATAGTCAGGGATGAGACATGCGACGACTGCTGCAGATACCGATGCTGATTATGGCATTGCTGCTGATTGGCGGCATCGGCCTGCACATGCTCACGGGGCAGAAGCTTCTCGACTGCTTCTACCAGTGCATCATCCTGCTGACGACCGTTGGCTGTCGTGAGCCTTCTCCTCTGACTGATGCCACCAAGATTTTCATCATGGGCTATCTGACCTGTGGCATCGGGGTTGTGACCTACGGGGCTGTTCAGTTTGGTCAGATCCTGATGAACACGGATTTGCAGGCTCTGCTGGAGCGACGAAAAATGGAAAAAGACATTGGGTTACTTAAGGATCACTTCATCGTCTGCGGTTTCGGAAGAATGGGAGCGACGCTGTGTGAGTATCTCGAAACACGGCACACGCCATTTGTCGTCGTGGACGACGATCCGACAGTTTTTAATGAAGACTTTCGTGCTCGACACTGGAAATACATTTGCGGTGATGCGTCTCATGACGAGATCCTGACTCGAGCTGGTGTCAAAACGGCGCGAGGACTCACAACAGTGCTGCCGACGGATGCCGACAATCTCTATGTGGTGCTATCCGCACGTCTCTTGTGTCCTAAGCTGCAGATTGTGGCGCGAGCCAGTGATGACCGTGCGGCTCAGAAGATGTTGCAGGCCGGAGCGACTCGCGTGATGAATCCCCTGAGTTCCGGTGCGATTCGAATGGCGAGATTTATGTTGTCGCCGAGCATCGAGAACTTCGTCGAGGTGGCTGAGTCGGAAGGTGTCGACTGGGAGATCGCCGACGTTCAGGTTCCTGCCCATTCCGCGCTTGTCGGAAGAAAGCTGAGTGAATCAGGCTTGCGGGATTCCGGGATCATGTTGCTGGGCGTTAAAAAATCCAATGGCCAGAAGATATTTCCTCCACCCGGACATCTGGTGATCGAACCTGGCGACAATCTGTTCGCGTTCGGCAGCTCAGAGGGAGTTGCGTCTTTGACAGCACTTCTGGAGACCGTGGCGAAGTAAAGCAATCATCTTGCCGAGATCGGATGTGGTCTGTTGATGCAAACACATCGAGAACAATGAAGGCAGGCTGTTGCTGTTGAAGCCAACAGACCACGGGTTGTCCACCATGGTTGAGTGGTGATCATCCTTCTTGAAGCTTGCTTGGCGAATCATCAGGGTAGGGTTCTGCATCTTGTGCCGACTGTAGTGACTGGATTCACCGTGGCGACAGCAGAAATCCGACGGCAGAAGTGTAGCCGCGTCCTATGGTTGCCCGGAGCTCATTCTCGTCGCTTCCTCTCGGCGACTCATAGCATCCGGTGATTGCCGTTGAAAAACGTCGACGCTGTGGCAGATCAGGGCCGGTGAACGTGTCCGAACTTCGTAGTGTACGGACTCCAGAATCGACGCGGGCGTTCAAGCCGCCACGCGAGTCTGCATTGGATGGCGCTGGCCGTGCAAATGGCTCGGCGTTTCAGAGCCAGAACTCTCATCCATCTCTCACCACTGCCGATCTGAACCGCACTGATCTGACGGGGCTTCGTCTGGGGCATTATGTTCTGGGGCCGAGAATTGGTTCTGGAGGAATGGGACAGGTCTTCGTTGGAAAGCACGAGACGCTTGGCAAACAGTTCGCGATGAAGTTCATGGCGGAGCCAGCTCGGACGTCCTCCGAGGGAACTCATCGATTTCAACAGGAGATCGAAAGCCTCGGGCGGCTGAGTCATCCCAACATCGTAAGTGCCGTGGATGCGGGGTGTGTCAGCGGTGTTCACTATCTCGTAACGGAACTCGTTACCGGGAAAGACCTGTCTCAGGTTGTTGCCAACGATGGTCCTCTGAGCGAATCGCAGGTCTGTGACATTCTGTTACAAGTGGCTGCCGGACTTGCTCATGCGCACTCGCATGGTTTTGTTCACAGAGACATCAAGCCGTCGAATCTGATTGTGGACGAGCATGGGGTTGTGCGAATTCTGGATTTTGGTCTCGTTCGCAGTCAGCAGCAGTCTGCGGATATGACGTGCCCCGGCCTGCTGATGGGGACGATCGATTTTCTGTCTCCGGAGCAGGCGGCTGATGGACGCATGGCCGATCATCGTAGTGACTTGTACAGCCTTGGTTGTACGCTTTTATTTCTGTTGACCGGGAACGTTCCTTACGGCGGTGATCAGTTCTGCAGTATGCCGACAAAGATTCATGGTCATCTTTTTCTTGAGCCTCCGGCGTTGTCAAATGGTGAGCTGAGAGTTTCGTCTCGCATGCAGTTGCTTCTTGCACGACTGTTGCAGAAGCGTCCGGAAGATCGGTTTCAGTCGGCCAACGAAGTTGTGGAGTTTCTAAGAGCCCATAACTCTATGACTGGGCCATCGAGTCCAGTCCGAGCGCCGAGCGTTTTGCATCGAGAAGAGAAGGTAAAGCTCTCCCGGAAACCTCTGTATTCCTTTGTTGGAGCTTGTGCACTGCTGTCGGTGTTCGCTGCCGCCATTCCCGGGCAATCGAAAACGCAGAGGACTGAGGCGGCGGCTTCTTCAATGTTTCCAAACGTGCCTTCAGCTGTCGTCACAGCCTCGACCGCTGCACCCATCGAGCCTAAACAGGAAGTGGCTGCAGTAATTGACGAGTCTTCAGACGATGCGATCGACACAGGTGCCAAAGAGTTGCCGAAGGTTGAAACCGTCACAACAGCATTCCGGACTGCTGAATCCGGACGCGTATTGAATCGAATGGCGGGCAAGTTTATGTCCGTAAAGCCAGGTTCTGATCCCGCGAACGTTGATTCGAAGGGACGTACAGAAGAGCCAGTTAAGCCGATGAAAGGAAACGAATAATGTCAGCTCAAATGCTGGAGGAGTTGCTGCCAACGAGGTTTGCTCAGGCACCGAAAACGGAACCGGATTCATCCGGTTGCCTGGTCCGGATCTATCCATCGCAGGGTCTCGGTCAACTGGTCACCTTGACGGGTGGGCGTGTTCTGGTCGGGCGAGATCCCCTGGCTCAGCTGAGTATTGAAGATGAGTCTGTCTCGCGTCGCCACGCGCTGATTGAAAGCACGCCTGAGGGTGACAATGTGCAGGATCTGGAAAGTACAAATGGCATATGGGTCAATGAACAAAGAGTGCTGGCGAAGCGCCTTGAGCCTGGTGACAGGGTGCGTTTCGGCAATCAGATCTTTACGTACTTGTCTGCCAGTTCTATCGAGGCGCAGTACCACGAGTCTGTTTACAAGATGATGACCACCGACGGGCTGACGCAGGTTCACAACAAGCGATTTCTCCTGGAGTCGCTGGAGCGTGAATTGGTGCGAGTTCGCCGACGTCGTTCTCCTCTGTGCGTGTTGATGATGGACATTGATCACTTTAAGTCAGTCAATGATCGTTATGGACATCTGGCTGGAGATGCAGTCCTGGTAGAGTTTTCCCGACGTGTCGCATCGGTTCTGGAAGGAGACGAGTTGCTGGCACGCTACGGCGGCGAAGAGTTTACGCTGGTCATGGCCGATACAGTTTCGGAAGAGGCCGTGCAGATTGCCGAGAAGATACGAGCGGCAGTCTCAAATGGTCCTGTTTGCTTCGACGGGGATCAAATCGCGCTCACTGTCAGCATTGGTGTGGCACAGTTTCCTGCCGAGGCAGACTGTGATGCGTCAGCGCTGTTGGAATCGGCCGACCAGATGCTTTATCTCGCAAAGTCATCCGGGCGAAATCAGGTTCAATGTCGTCGGAGTTAACAACAACATGAAGCGGAGATATCTGGCTCTCTTGGCGCTGGCCATTACTTTTGTGACGGGTTCACCAGCGTCTGCGGAAGACTTCGTTCCTCTGATTGCTTTTGACCAGCAGTTGTTTCCGTCATTCATTATTTCAACCGCTTCGATGAAATCCGCTCCGCCGGAAGAAGGGCAGGAAGTCGACCCCTCGGTTCCGGTGGTCATTGGTGATCGCGATGGATTGCTGGGCATCAAATTCGTTTCGCCGAAGAAAGACACGCAGATCAAGGTAACCATTACCTGCG
>JBILXT010000560.1:0-4095 GCA_044378235.1 Planctomycetaceae bacterium | reverse complement strand
CCGACGCCTTGTCGAATGGCCAGCTGGATGTCGCTCTGATTCCCTCAATTGAGTATTTCCGGCGACCGGGTTACGAAGTGATTTCCGACGCCTGCGTGGCAGCTCGCGGTGAAGTGTTGAGCGTGAAGCTCTATTGCCGAGTTCACCCGGGACAAATTCGGACGCTGGCTCTCGACGAGGGTTCTCGGACCAGCGCCGCGCTGACGAAAGTGATTCTGGCGGAACGTTATGGCGTGATCCCGAAGACGGAACCGCTTCGTATGGAATCCGCTACGACAGACAGCGGTGCTGATGCCGTTCTATTGATCGGCGATCGTGCGATGCACAGTCCGGAAGAATCTTTCGTCGAAGTGATGGACCTCGGACAGTTCTGGTATGACTGGACAGGTCTGCCTTTCGTCTTTGCGATGTGGGTGGCTCGTCGCGAAGTCAATACAGAAGGTGTCGACGAAGCCTTGTCTCACGCACGCGATCTCGGGATTGCCAACGTGGCGGATATCGCTCGCGAAGAGGCACCTCGACTTGGCATCTCAGAGACCCTCGCGCACACCTATCTCACTCGGAATCTTCACTACCATTTGACTTCAGCCGAGCGAAGCGGACTGAAGCTGTTCAGCGAGCTGGCCGCTCAGCATAATTTGGTGAAACCCAATGTCGACATCGTCTATCGAGATCTCATCACTGCTTGATAAAGCTGTTGCTGGTGACCGACTCACTCCCGAAGAAGGCCTCGCGCTGCTGCAGTCCAACGACCTGGCGGCAATCGGTGCCGCCGCGAACGCTGTAACGATGCGAATGCATCCCGAGCCGTTTCGTACCTACAACATTGATCGCAACATCAACTACACAAATGCATGTACTGCCGTTTGCGATTTCTGTGCCTTCTACCGACCACCCAATCATCCGGAAGTGTATGTGCTTCCGATGGAAGTGTTGCTGAAGAAGATTGAAGAAACGGTTGCTGTGGGCGGCGATCAAATTCTGTTGCAGGGCGGTCTGCATCCTAAGCTGCCGCTGGAATGGTACGAAGATATGCTGCGAACTCTTCGCCAGCATTATCCGCAGGTAAATATCCACGGGTTCAGTCCACCCGAGATTTATCACTTCACCAAGATCAGCAAGCTGCCACTGAAAACGGTTTTGGAACGACTCAAGGAAGCAGGCCTGGGAAGTCTTCCCGGTGGTGGCGGCGAGATTCTCGTGGACCGCGTTCGCACAGCAATCACTCGCGGCAAAGTCTTGACCGATGACTGGCTCAACGTCATGCGTGTGTGGCATGAACTGGGTGGCAAGTCTTCAGCGACCATGATGTTCGGACACGTGGAAACTTTGGCCGAGCGCATCGAACATCTCGAACGAGTCCGCCAGTTGCAGGATGAGACCGGTGGCTTCACGGCGTTTATCTGCTGGACCTTTCAGCCAGAAAACACCGACATGGCTCACATTCCTCCGGCCGGTGCTTTTGAGTACTTGAAAACTCAGGCCGTTAGCCGCCTTTATCTCGATAACGTGCCCAACATTCAGTCATCCTGGGTGACTCAGGGAGAAAAAGTCGGCCAGCTCGCATTGCTGTTTGGTGCGAACGACATGGGCAGTCTCATGATCGAAGAAAACGTCGTCTCTCAGGCCGGAACGGTTCACCATCTGACTGTGGAATCCATCCGTCGCTGCATCGAGAACGTCGGCTACATTCCTCGCCAGCGCAACGTGTTTTACGACTACATCGATCAGGCCGTGGTCTAGCTGGCGTTAAACCGTAGGCCGACCTGTCCCAGGTCGGCAACTGTGCAGCGTCATTGAACTCTTTAGCTCCGGTAATCAGACGCAACTCCAAGGCTCAGCATTCCATTTCCCGTCCCGACGCGGTCAACTGACCGCTCGTCGTTGCCAAGTCTTCCGGAATGTCCCTTGTTGCGTGCTTTCTTTCGCGTTCAATGCTGGCAATAATGTGTGGCCTGCCAGGATTGCGACACGGTTAGATCCTGCTGATTTCCAACAACTTCCTCCGACGAATCTGCCTCCGCAAATCCGCCGGAACTCCCACCTCCTAATGAACGCGGAGAATTTCATGACCTCACCTTCCAGCGGAGCCTCACGACGAGACTTCCTCAAGACATCTGCAACGGCAGCCGCAGTCACAGCCACTCTGAGCAACGTTGCCTCTGGCATGTACGTTTCTCAGGACGACACGATTTCCATCGCTCTGGTTGGCTGCGGTGGACGCGGAACCGGAGCAGCCGGAAACGCTCTGTCCGTTGACAACGGGCCTATCAAGATCGTGGCCATGGCCGATGTGTTCCAGAAGAACCTCGATGCCAGCCACGGCAACCTGAGTAAAGAACACGGCGCCAGCGGTAAGCTGGACGTACCACCGGAACGACGCTTCATTGGCTTCGACGCTTACAAGCAGGCCATGGATGTTCTAAAGCCTGGTGATGTTGTGATTCTGACAACTCCGCCCGCATTTCGCTGGGTGCACTACACTTACGCGATCGAAAAAGGCCTGAACGTATTCATGGAGAAGCCCGTCACTGTCGACGGCCCAACCACGAAACGCATGCTTGCTCTGAACGACAAGGCAATCGAAAAGAATCTGAAGGTTGCTGTCGGCCTGATGTGCCGCCACTGCGAAGCTCGCCGCGAACTGTTCGATCGTATTCAAAACGGTGAAATCGGCGACATCACCATGATGCGAGCCTACCGTATGGCAGGTCCAACCGGAACTGCGGCCACTGGTCCAAAGCCGGAAGGTGTCAGCGAACTGCTGTACCAGATCAGCCGCTTTCACGGTTTCCTGTGGCTCAGCGGTGGCGCTGTGAGCGACTTCCTGATTCACAACATCGACGAATCCTGCTGGATGAAAAACGCATGGCCGGTGAGCTGCAAGGCCAGCGGCGGACGTCATTATCGAGGTGACAATGTCGATCAGAACTTCGACTCGTACTCGATGGAGTACACCTTTGACGACGGCACTAAGTTGTTCGTCAACGGCCGTACGATTCCTGGCTGTCATCAGGAATTCGCCAGCTACGCTCACGGCACCAAGGGGCTGGGAGTTATCTCTTCCGCATCACACTGGCCGTCACGTGCTCGAATCTACAAAGGGCACAACGAAGACGCTAAGAATCTGGCCTGGGAATTTCCTCAGCCAGAAAAGAACAATCCATACGTTGACGAATGGAAGCATTTGATTGCCGCCATCCGCAACAATGAAAAGTACAACGAAGTCGAACGCGGCTGCATGGCCAGCGTTGTGACCTCGATGGGCCGCATGGCAGCTCATACGGGTCAGGAGATTACTCTGGAGCAGATGATGAACTGCGAACACGAATTCGCACCGGACATCGACAAGCTGACTCTGGAATCCGAATCCCCACTCGTCGCCGATGCCGAAGGCAAGTACCCAATCCCACTGCCAGGTCTCGAGAAGACTCGGGAATACGCATAACCGGGTATTGGCTCTTGAAGCCGCGAACCGTGGCTGCAAGGCCACACTATCACCAAAACCAAAGAGCCCCCGAGTTCATCTTCGGGGGCTCTTTTTTTGGGGTAGGGTTTTCCACCGACAAATTCGACGTTACCGTCGACGACGCCCAGGCTGCTTCTCCACAAAACTCGGTCGATTCAGCTCAACAGTCATCGGAACTTTGTGATCGATGAATTGCCTGAAGAAAGCTTCCATTCCGTGCTTCTGTTCGTAGTCACGTTCCTCCGTGTAGAGAGGCACAACGGTAAAGAAGTGAACTGGACTTCCGTCGGGTTTCTGAAAAGGCTCATTGAGGTTGGCGAAGTCCGGAATCATCAACAGGCAAGTCTGCTTCGTTTTGGGGCCCAGCGGCACAGGCGTATCATCGCTGGAGACGATCGCAGCAGGCAGGCCCAGCCAGGTTTCATTCAGGTGAGGATAATACGCCAACTTGTGAAGCCACTGCACAGGCCACATCCATTTGGCACTGCTTTTGGCCTTACCAGGTTGAACCCAGTCTTCTGGCAAATGCATCACCAGCTCCGCGTATCGCCACGCTTCCTGACCCGCCGGAACCGTCATCGGCAGGTCACTCATCCCCTTTGTGAACAGCACCAGATACGGATGCA
>JBILXT010000559.1:0-4104 GCA_044378235.1 Planctomycetaceae bacterium | reverse complement strand
GCGCGAAACTGTGTCGCTGGAGTCTTTGAATTCTCGCCCGGCCCCGGAATTTCAATTGCTGGACCAGAATAATCGCCCAATTCAATTGCGAGGATATGTCGGGCGATACCGAGTGCTGCTGTACTTCTTCGATCCCACAGCGGGACCTGACGCGGACCCAGTGCTTAAGCGTCTGAAGGATGTGCACGGCGCGCTAAAGAAGTCTCAGGTTATGACGTTTGCGATTTCGACACCGTTGAATCCCGAGCAAAAGCGACAGACTCTTTCGTATCCGTTTCCGATCCTTCGTGACACTCTGGCGGGGCAACCGGGATCCTGCACATTCGCCTGGGGACGTGCAGCTCTGGCTCAGGGAGAAACCGGGCCGGCAAAGATTACTCCAGGCGCATTTTTGGTCGACGCCACGGGCATGGTGAGCTGGGATGACAAATTCCCAAAACCGGTGGAAGATGCAGAAGGCCTGATTAATGCCATCCTGTCTGGCGAACAGTAAACGGCTGGTTTCGATGCTTGCCTCAGAATCCGGAGTGCTCTATTCTCAATGGAAGAAAAGACAGGCGAACCAGACTGCGGATCACGCAACCTTCGAAGTTATAGAACCCGAAGAGTTGTAAGATATGTAGGACGCCCTTTTCAGGGCGTCGAAATCACAGGATTTTGTGGTGACGACGGCCTGAAAAGGCCGTCCTGCGAGTTAGCTCTCAGCCTAAAAGCATTATCCCATAGTCGATCGGCCGGAGTCCGTCGTGATCATTCAAAAAGAGTACAAATTCTACGCGGCTCATCGCAACGAAACATTGATGGACAAGTGCAGCAATCTGCACGGGCACCGATATGGATTGCGTTGCTTCTTTGAAGTCGAACGCGACGGAGATATCAGCACGCTGTTCGGTGCGTTCGATGAGAAAGTCGAACCCTGGCTGAAATCGCTCTACGATCACGGCATGTTGATCAACATCCACGACCCGCTTTATGAAACACTGAAGGATCATTGTCGGCGGACCGGTGAGAATTTCAAGATGAAGCTTTTTAATGGTCCGACCAGCGTGGAAAATCTGGCGTGGATGATGTTCACCGAGATCACCGAAATGGGATTCCGGCTATCGCACATTGAAGTTCGCGAAACCGACTCGTCGGTGATTTCTTATTCGCGTGAAGACTGGATTCGCGACAACCGCTACTTCGCCTCCGTCCGCAGCCCCGGCGTTCCTTCTGTGACTGTTGCTGACAATCCGAATCAGGTGCTTGACGAGAACTGATCTCGGCCCGGCACTATTGATCAGGAAGAGCCCAGAAACAAGCCGCCGGATCTCAACCGGAAGTATAAGCCATGGATCGGAGTCTGGTTAAAAAGGACTCTGCGCGAATTCAAGTGCGCGAAACTATATAGATGTTTTCATCACGGCGCTCGGGCTTTCAACGAGGTCGTCGCGGTTCACCGCGGAGCGGTTTAAGAAGGTAGCCGGTGGTCAGCGCAGCGCCAACCACCGGTTTGCGTCGATCCCTGCGATTGCACCCTGAAATGGGTGCCAGTCTCGTGGTTTCTGTCATCCCTTCAGGATGAGTTTGGTTCGCATTCAGTCACCGGTGGTGCGCCTGTCGGCGACCACCGGCTACTTCTCTGCCATCCTTTCAGGATTAGTCGCAGGGATTTCCACCGCGCATGTTAGCGCATATGATTTCGCGTTGAACCGTTGAAGAATCACTCACTGACGTTTCGGATTGAGATCTCTCGCGTGCGTAAAAACCGAACATCGTTTCCGGACTGTTCCTGACACTCGACTACTTCTTCCCCGCCGGGATGACCGCAGGCAGATCTCCTGAAATCCTCTTTTCGGTCGCTGAACTGTTTGCTGGCGAGTTGAGCACCGTCGAACGTGAGACTGACGTGACTCCGGATTTGTTTCGCAAGCCCGGCCAAACTGGTGGCTCAACAATGCGAGTTGACGAACCAGGGGCTGCCGGAACGGGCTGTTGAGGCGGTATAACCGGGGCCTCCTGAACCGGAGGATTACTGAATTGCTCAGGTGAAAACACCTCGCCGGGCGACTGAGGAATCACAGGAATCCCTTCGAACACGGCCGCATCTCCGCCATGTCCGTGTTGAATATCAGCCGGTGTAATTAAACCAGGATCTGTACTGTCAATCACGGAGTCCCTCAGAGGATCCGCAAGACATTCTCGCTTCCGTTCGGAATGCAGAATCGCTCGATCTTCAATTGCCCCACAACCCGGCGCAGCACACCCGGGCCGAACAGTCGGTTCGCCACATGGCACTCGGTACGCGGGAGCAGGAACTTCTCGCTTTAGTGTGCCACAAGCTTCCGGTTCAGCCACCAGCGGACTGCATTCAGGTCTATAAGCGTGTGGTTCTGGCTGCGGGAATGCACCCGGAAGTGATCGATGGAATCTCTTGAACTTGCTTGTTCGCCGTGGCGGAGGCGAATCACAAGCACGCTCTTCACAGCAGGCTTCAGGGGCTTCCGTCACGCATTCCGATTCGGTCACACAGGGATCGAGAGCCGAACACTTGCCAACCAGTTCCTGATCTGAGCAGGATAGTTCGTCAGTGCATTGCGAAGGCGGAGCAGCGGGCTTGCGGTGTAGTTTTGCCCCAAGATCTTTGATCCAGCCAACGCTCTTTACACGTGAAACACCAAACGCTGGCGGTGCAGGAACAGGCTCAAGCGGCCCGTTACTTGCCGGGGGATTTTGAAAGTCGTTCGACTCTTCAGTACCCGGTGAATATTCATGGTCATGTCGAGGTGGCAGCGGGCCGTGATCATCGCGATCTCGCAGCGGAGTGATCGCGTTTCGGCTGGCCGAACAGCCACTGGCCAGAGCCAACGACAACATGGCAAACAGGGAAATCCGTTTGAGTCGCATGCGACTTCCTTCCAGCGAAGCGACCTGTTCCGGCACTTTTTAGCGCTGAACGATCGCAATCTCCATAAAACAATCCGTATGCCTTTGAGTTCGGCAGGATTTGCAGAAGTGCAATCTGTTTGCTGGAAAGTTTTTCAACTTCGTCGAAAGAGCGCCGCGAACAAGCTTTGAGTACCGAGTGCTCGGACTGGAACACTTCTGCCAGTTCCGCAAAATAGGTTGAGTCAATCGGTTTGACACTCCCTGGGCAGCATGATGGCCACGCCTCAATCGTCACACGGGCCGCCAGCGGAGCTCAAAACATTTTTCTTAAACAACATCTGCAGCCGGACAACAAAGATCCTCCAGCCCATGCCACTCATGGTTGATGTTCCGCATGAGCAATGCACAGTCGTATTGCACGGAACCTGCAGGGAACACGCTGCTGTCCTGGAACCATGATGATTCCATCCGGTCGACAGTGAGATTCTCCACGACCCAGTTCTGGCATCGGAGTTCGATCCCATCAAATCTTCCGGCGCTTCCCGTTACAGAGTATCCCACGGATCCATTCTGAAAGAAGGTCGAGGCTTCCTGGAGTGATCCAAAGACTGAGGCGGTTGGAAACTCCGACTCAATTCCGCCAGCCACATGCAATCGGGCCTTGCCATCTCGACTGATCATTTTCACGGAAACCTGGTCTGAGGTTTCCTGTACCTCAAAGTCCGCTCGATGGTGAAGACCAGGAAAGACAGTTCCGCCTGCGGCAGAATTTAGCCAAGAGCTGGTATCACGACGAGGAATATAGACACCGTGTTTCAGTTGCCCCTTTTCCATCCATTTGACAGCAATTCGATGCGCCGCATTCTCAGATCCAATGCCAAACGGAAAAGGGAACAGCCTCGGACGTATCGCCTTGAGACGAATCAGACAAATGCCGCCGATGGCCCAGCCATTCACGATGTGTGGAACAAACGGTCGTGGCAAAATCCTGGCAATGACGTCCGGATCGATGTGGTAATTGGCCAGAATTCTTCGGTCAATAATTCCTCGGATTGCCGGAACTCGCATACCAATGACTTTCCAAATTGGAACCGGCCGGAGAACACACCTGAAAACAAAAACCGCGGTTTGAATTGAGTAACAACGACGGTGTTGGTCAAATTCGCGACATATTCGTCAAATGTGATCACGCCCTCAGGACGTCGTCTGAAGTGGACTCAGGGTGTTCCCACAATA
>JBILXT010000558.1:0-4115 GCA_044378235.1 Planctomycetaceae bacterium | reverse complement strand
CAACACCGATCTCTGTGTTACCACTTGGTTTGTACTTCACACCAAGAGCACCTGTCACAAGATCGTTGCCATCAACGTTAGTGCTTCCGAGATTAATCAGATCAATCCCTTCGAAGTTCGCGGCAGTTGTGCCACCGTTGGCGAGCCAGTGATACCAGTTGCATTCACCGAGCAGGTAGAACTTTGAGTTGCCGATCTTCCTGTCGACATGGTTCGACCAGTACATTGAGGTGCTCTCAGCACCCTGATCAACAGGCAGACGCCATCCCAAACCTGACATGTAGTGATAGTTGTCGAAAACTTTCGTCGCACCGGACGCAAACATGTGGAACTCGCCGTCGCCATTCCCCTGAAGTGCTCGAGGCGAACCGAACGGAGCTTCGTAGGTCGTGCCGAGGCTGATCAGACTCTGACTGCAGACATCCTTGTAGACATTGACCTTTAAGCCAGCTGTAATGTCCGCCCAACCGTCGTTCGGAATCACCGGGGTGTCGGAAACTATGAAGCCATCTTTCGTGGCGATGATCGAAACATCTTCATTGATCGCTGCTCGGAGCTGCATGGCATACAACTGAGCCGATCCCCCACCCAACGTCCCGGGCAGTCTGTGGTTGGCGAAGATCAGCCGAGCTTCCGTCAAAGTTCGAGGATCTTCAAAGAACAGTGGGTTCGTCATCGGACTGATGAAGTCATCAAAGCAATGATCGCTTTTATGCAACAGGCTTGTCAGGTCCAGCAGGCTACTGTTACCGCAGTTGCCGAACAATGTTGAGCACGACTCGCCACAGCCTTCATCAGCGCAGCCATCGTTTGCATCACAAACAGCCTCGGTCGCGCAGCCGTCTGAACAGCAATCTTCCGAGGCACAGGGAATACTCCCAAAGAGGTTCACTCCTGCTGTTGCTGATTGTTCCGCCAGCATCAGCGTCACCAACAAACACAGGCTTCGCTTAATCATCCCTGAGCTCCCATTCAGAATCGCTTCGACAGCACGTTTCAACGCACAGTCAGGAAAACAAAATACATCAAACCACACTCGACGCTCCTGAATTCGTCTACGGTCGCGTGTGCATTCGAATGTGCATGCGATGTGCACTTCCAGGATTTTCCGCTTCAGCTCCAGACGTTCCGATCAGTTAAAAAGGGGTGGCCGAAACTCTCAGAATGTGGCAAAAACTGCCGAAACGCTGTGATTCAATCCGCGCATCTCTGCCACGAACAGCAATCTTCCTTCAGTTTGCGACTTCACACACGGGCGGTTACAACTCGCCTCCCCGCAAAATAAAGCGCCGGGAGATCGAACTACTGCAATCAGCCCGACGTGAACGCGGGCTCCCCCAAAAACCGAGGTAGACAGCGTGTGGACTCGCGAGATTCCGTTTCGAGTGGATATTGCTGGCGTGATCGAGATCATGGGATCCTCGCTCTATAGCCGCCTCGATACACCAATCCGTGAACTGATCCAGAATGCTCACGACGCTATCATGCGCCGACGAAGTCGCGACCTGAGTTTCCGTGGACGGATCGATATTTATCAGGATGCCGCCGCCGGCACTCTGACTTTCGTTGACGACGGGATCGGTCTCAGTGCCCACGATGCCGAACAATTCCTGGGAACGCTCGGCATCGGCATCACCGGGCTTCTCAAGGGACGCGGTTCAGACGAGCAACGCGAACATGTGACCGGAGATGGTGATCATCTGATCGGCCAGTTCGGAATCGGACTCTTCAGCGCTTTTATGCTGGCGGATCGATTGATTGTGGAAAGTCGTCGCGAAGACTGCGAGGAGGGTGTCCGCTGGGAAGCGGGTCCGGGAACCAGCATTCAGCTTTCATCCTGCGAGCGAACTGCTGTAGGAACCTCCGTCTGCCTGCAACTGAAACCTCAGTTTCGCTCGATGGCCGAGAATCCTGAACCACTGGAAGCCGCCATTCGACAATACGCCGACTTCCTGAATATCCCGATCCACCTTAACGGCGGAGCGGCACGAGTCAACGTCATTAACGTTGCATGGTTTGAACCAACTCCGGACCACGAAGCCATCGAACTGGAACTGGCAAATTACTTCAACGAGTCTCCGCTGGATGTGATTCCGATCCACATGGAGAAGCCGGTCGTAATCGCCGGCGCGCTTTATATTTCTCCTCAGCGAACTCCGGGATTCGCTGACGAAGCCACAGTGGCGGTCACAGTTCGCCGGATGGTGATTTCGCGACGAGTCCGTGATCTTCTGCCTGCCTGGGCCAGTTTTCTCCGCGGCGTTCTGGAACTCGAAGACTGCTCACCGACAGCCAGCCGCGAAGATCTTGTTCGTGACGATCGATTCCAGCTGGTGCGAACCTCGTTAGATGATTTTCTCTATTCTCATTTGGAGAAGATGGCCAACGACGAGCCCGGACGGCTGGAAGCGATCGTCAACTGGCATCGCTATATTCTGGCCGGAGCCGCTCTTGCTGAAGCCCGCCTGCGTGCCCTGCTGGCGAAAGTCTATCGATTCAAAACCTCGCGAGGTTCACTGCTGTTCGGTGAAATCCTGAATCTCAGCGCGGCCGATGCTTTGCACGAAGCCGACGCGGATTTTGTGATCTGGTATAACGCAGATCGTCGTCAGGAACGTTACCTCGACGACGTCTTCGCTTCGAATCGAACACCATGCGTCCATGTGTTCCGCAGCTTCGAGGAGAATCTGCTGGCGTCCATGGTTTCGGATCATACGTCCGACCATATTGAGCTGAGGCCCGCTACGCCTTCGTCGGCCAACTTTGCAAGCTCTGTCATGGGCATGGCGGATCTTGAGGAGTCAACTCCTGAGTGGAGCGACTTCCTTCGTTCGACTCAGGCTCGAGTGATGATCGCTTCATTTCAGCCCTCGTTGCCCGTTGTCGCGTTCCTGAACGAGCGATACGAACT
This sequence comes from Planctomycetaceae bacterium, assembly GCA_044378235.1. Classification (GTDB taxonomy): domain Bacteria; phylum Planctomycetota; class Planctomycetia; order Planctomycetales; family Planctomycetaceae; genus SXXK01. Next base: position 1,204 of record JBILXT010000558.1, on the reverse strand, counting down.
GGCCCGAACCTTTGAAGAGCTTCGGAAGGATGGGGATATCCCCAAGGGCTTTCAGCGAATGATTGACGCCCATTTTCGCCAGGCACCAACAGGGCAGAATGAAGTCATTCTCAATCGAGATCACCGGCTTGTGCAGCGAGCACTCAAGCAGGGGCCACGGAGTCCGCTGGCGAGTGTTCTTCGACTGCTGGTGCTCAACGCACTGAACTCCGCCGGGGCAGGGCGGGGCAAAGAGGCGGCTCAGGTTCAGACAGAAGATCTCGACTGGATCGCTGATGCTCTGTGGGGCCACGATTCGAAGTGATGAACGCAGGAAGCATCGAGCATTCCGAATTCAATAATCCGTTTAACGGCAAGCCGAAGGCGTCAGTCACTATTCTACAGCTGTCGTAGGCAGTTGTTCATCAGAAAGAGATTCTCGCTTCATTTCGTATCAGGCTTGAAACCGCCAATCAAAGTTGAGGTCCGAAAATGACAAAAAAAGGTAACCGCAAAGAATCTCCTGTTGTGCAGTCTGACGACTTCCTTGAGCTGCTGAAAACGCGGTTCGAATCCAACATGGAACGTCACAAGAGTCTTCGATGGCCTAAAGTCGCGGCCCGACTTGAAGCTCAGCCGAACAAACTGCTGGTACTTCACGAGATGGAAAAAACCGGCGGAGAACCGGACGTTGTCGGTCACAATAAGCAGACGGACCAGTTCATCTTCATGGACTGTTCTCTGGAAACACCACCAGGTCGCAGAGGAGTCTGCTACGACCGTGAAGGGCTTGAGTCACGAAAAGAGCACAAGCCTGCCAATAACGCGGTCGATATGGCCGCAGAGATGGGAATTGAACTCCTGACGGAAGAAGAATATCGCGAACTTCAGACCCTTGGCACCTTCGATACAAAGACATCGAGCTGGCTTAAGACACCGCCAGATGTCAGAGAACTCGGTGGCGCGCTGTTTGGGGACTTCCGTTATGGCCGAGTCTTCATCTATCACAACGGTGCTCAGTCTTACTACAGCGTTCGAGCATTCAGAGGTTTGGTTCGAGTCTGATGAATTCAGGTTCGGCAGGCAACACGATCAACTCGGCGTTGAATGAGCTTTTTCCTGGACTGCTGCAGCCTGCTGCAGCTTTGGTTTCGGCAGCCTGCTGCCAAACCGTCGGCTTTGAATCTCGATGAATGAAAGAAAGATGATCCACAGCAGGCTGTGG
>JBILXT010000557.1:0-4119 GCA_044378235.1 Planctomycetaceae bacterium | reverse complement strand
TTCGTTCGTCAATGATGCTTCACCGGATGCGTACGAAAAACTGGTCGATCGCTTGCTGGCATCACCTCATTTCGGCGAACGCTGGGGACGCCACTGGCTGGACATGGCGCGGTATGCAGATTCCGATGGGTATGAAAAGGATAATCCTCGTCCCGATGCCTACCGCTGGCGCGACTGGGTGATTGATGCCATCAATGCGGACATGCCGTTCGATCAGTTTACGATCGAGCAGCTCGCGGGAGATCTGTTGCCGGATGCAACTCCGATGCAACGACTGGCGACGGCGTTTCATCGCCAAACGTTGACAAATACGGAAGGCGGAACGGATCAGGAACAGTTTCGCGTCGAGGCGTGTTTTGATCGAACGGAAACCACAGGTACTGTCTGGCTGGGTCTGACCGTCGGGTGTGCTCGATGCCATTCACACAAGTATGACGCGATTACTCAGCGAGAGTACTATCAGTTGTATTCGGTCTTTAACAACGGCGACGAATCCACAACGACGGTGCCAAAATCTGAAGCGGACGTCGCGGCTTATGCAGGCCTGAAGGCTGCTTATGATGAAAAGCTGAAGCACCTGACCTCTCCGTTGATGGAAGCCCAGATTGCTCACAGCGCTGAGTTCATGAAATGGCAGCAAGCCACGTTAGATCAATTGAATAACGCTGCCTCGGATCCCGTCAAGTTTCATGTGTTGAAACAGCCCGCGTACAGCAGTGAAGCCGGGATTGTGTTTGAACAACAGAAAGGCGGGGTGGTCCTTGTCAGCGGCGAAAATCCAGAACGAGCCGTTTATACGTTGACCGGGCAGTCAAACGTGAACGGCGTCAAAGGAATTCGTCTGGATGTTTTTCCGGACAAGTCGCTTCCAGCCAATGGTCCGGGACGGGTTGCTCATGGGAACTTTGTGCTGAGCGAATTGACATTGGAGGTCGCTTCAAAGCCGGACTTCTCCGATGCTCAGCGGCTTGAATTCGCAACGGCCAAGGCCGATTTTGAACAGGCCGATCGTCCGTGGGCCGCGAAGAATGTGTTGGACGGAGACGACCAGTCCGGCTGGGCGATTGCTCCGGAATACGGCAAGAAGCATTGGCTGACGGCGTTATTGAAGCAGCCGCTCGATCTGACCACGAACGGATATGTTCGTATTCGATTAAGCCATCAATACGGTCAGCAACATACGATTGGACGGTTCAAGCTTTCGTTGCAGACAGGAACCGAACCAGATGCGGTCGTTCCTGAGAACATCGTCGACGCGCTGACGGAGTCCGAGGAGCAGCGAACCGAGGAGCATCGACAACTATTACAGGATTATTTCAATCGCCAAACGTCACCTCTGAAGGAACTGGTCGCGCAGATTGACGAGCTGAAAAAGCGGGAACCTCCGAAGCCGGAGTTGTCGGTTCGCGTCGTAGTGCAGAGAACTCAGAATCCCCGTAAAACACACGTGCTGCGACGCGGTGAGTTTTTAAATCCGCTCACCGAGCTGGAGGTTCAACCGGCCGGACTTGCGACTCTGCCGGCCTTCAGTGCTCGTGAGAACAATGGAATGGGTGACCGGCTGGATCTCGCGCGCTGGCTGGTGTCGCCGGAGAATCCGCTGACACCTCGAGTCACCTCCAATCACATCTGGCGACTCTTGTTTGGGCATGGAATTGTTAGGACCGCGAACGATTTTGGAGTTCGAGGCGAGAAGCCGACTCATTCGGAGTTGCTCGACTGGCTGGCTGCTGATTTTATGGCAGGCTCGGGAACTCAGCGAGCCTGGTCGCGGAAAGCATTGATTCGCCGCATCGTGACATCGGCAACGTATCGCCAGGCTTCCAAACATCGTCCCGAACTCCGCGATGTGGATCCGCAGAATCTTCTGCTGGCTCGCCAGAATCGCATGCGTGTTGAAGGTGAGATCGTGCGCGATATCAGTCTGGATGTTTCCGGACTGTTGTCTCGCAAGATCGGTGGTCCGAGCGTGTATCCTCCACTGCCGCCGGGAATTGCCGAATTGAGCTATGCCGGAAACTTCAAGTGGACGGATTCGCAGGGCGAAGATCGATATCGCCGAGGTATGTATACCTTCTTTAAGCGAACGTCTCCGCATCCAAACCTGATCACGTTCGACTGCCCTGATGCCAACATTACGTGTATCGAACGGCAATCGTCGAATACTCCGTTGCAGGCTCTGACGTCACTGAATAATGAAACCTTTGCCGAGACAGCGCGAGCCTTCGCCAGACGGTTGCTGTCGGCAGATGCTGCGGACGATGCCGCTCGCTTGTCGTATGCAATGCGTCTGTGTGTGGCTCGCAGTATGACGCCGGAGGAACAGGTGCAGTTGCAGGCTCTGCTTGATGATTCCAAAGCCTGGTATGCTGCGCATCCGGATCAGGCGGGACAGTTGATCGGCAAAGAAGCAGTCTCCGGAGTGCCATCGGAAACGGCGGCCGCGTGGATCTCCGTGGCCCGAATTCTCCTGAATCTTGATGAGTTCATTACGAGAGAATGACAGGAAATCCCATGTTTACATCTGCTCAACAGGCACGCCGTCAGTTTCTGACATCATCCGCCAGCGGTCTCGGCCTTGCCGCGCTGGGATCGATGCTGACTCAGGATGGCCTGATAAATCAGGCGACGGCTGCGTCGCGTGAATCCGTCGTGAATCATGTGACATCGAATCTGCACCATTTTGCTCCCAAGGCAAAAAGTTGCATCTTCCTGTTTCAGGCCGGCGCGCCGTCGCATCTGGACTTGTTCGATCCGAAGCCGAAATTGAATGAACTCGATGGCAAGCCGTTGCCGGCCGACATGCTGGAGAAAGTCCGCTTCGCCTTTATCAAAAAGGAATCCGCTGTTCTGCTCGGGTCACCTCGCCGTTGGCGCAAACATGGTGAATGCGGGATGGATTTCAGCGACTTCGTGCCGAACATCGCGTCGTGTGCTGACGACATTCTGATGATTCGTTCGCTGCATTCGGAGCAGTTCAATCATCATCCCGGGCAGTTATTACTGAGCTGCGGGCGAGCGTCCTTCGGGCTGCCGACGATGGGCAGCTGGCTGACCTATGGTTTGGGCACCGAATCACAAAACCTGCCAGGCTATGTGGTGCTGACCAGTGGTCGCGGATCCAGCGGCGGTGCGTCGTTGTGGTCGAGCGGATTTCTGCCGTCGCATTATGCGGGAGTGCTCTTCAGAAATCAGGGCGAGCCGGTTCTGAATCTGGCGAACCCGGCCGGGTTGAGCAACGAACAGCAGCGACGCGGCCTGGATACTCTGAGGGCCATGAATGAAAATCGACTTGAGGAAATGGGAGATCCAGAAATTGCCAGTCGCATCGCCAGCTATGAACTCGCCTTCCGCATGCAGTCGGCCGCTCCGGAACTAATTGATCTCAGCGGAGAAACGGCTGCGACGCAGGAAGCCTACGGCGTCGGGAGAGCTCAACATCCGCAGGCCACGGGACGAGGCAACGTCGCCGACGCGCACCTGTCGTTTGCTCGCAATTGTCTGCTGGCCCGCCGGATGGTGGAACGAGGAGTCCGGTTCGTCAATGTGATTTATGAAGCCTGGGATCAGCACAGTAATCTCGAAGGCGACCTGCGATACAATGCATGGGTGGTCGATCAGCCGATTGCGGCGTTGATCAAAGATTTGAAACAGCGAGGACTCTTTGACAGCACGCTGATTGTCTGGGGGGCCGAATTTGGACGCACGCCGCTGGGAGAAAATCGCAACGGTCGAGAAGCCAATACCGGCCGCGACCATCATCCGTTTGCGTTCTCACTTTGGATGGCGGGTGGCGGAGTCAAAGGCGGGCAGACCTATGGTGCCTCGGATGACATCGGCTGGGGAGTTGCTCAGGATCCGGTTCACATCAATGATTTCCACGCGACGATGTTGCACCTGTTTGGGCTCGATCACCTGAAGCTGACGCATCGTTTTCAGGGCCGCGATTTCCGTCTGACCGACGTTGCTGGAAAAGTCGTTGAGAAGTGGTTGGCGTAAAATCATGAGCCTGAGGCGCTAGCTGAAATGACAATTCGAATCGGCTAGTGGAGCGTCAAGTTTTAATTTTGGGGTAGACGGACTTGAGTTTGCAACGCGCATCATCGATCCGCATTTGCC
>JBILXT010000556.1:0-4121 GCA_044378235.1 Planctomycetaceae bacterium | reverse complement strand
TGCTGTTGCTCCTGACCGGCGCGATCTTCGTCGTAGAAACACTCAGCGTGATGCTGCAGGTCTTCTGGTTTCGACGAACCGGGCGCAGAATTCTGCTCTGCAGTCCTCTGCATAATCACTTTGTGTTTCAAAAGGTGCCCGAAACGAAGATTGTCAAATGGTTCTGGTTCACGGCTGCCACGACTGCGATCCTTGCCACGGTGCTGGTCACACAAGGTTTACGCTGAATCGCGTTCGACACCAGCCGACGGAACTCTCACACTGTTTCATCAAGGCCTAAATCATCCGCATCTCAGCCGGTCGCAGCAGCAACGAAGACAGTTCTCGGCTGAAACTGCAGATCCTCTGTCACAACAGCCAACGCTAAGAGTTCCGAGAACTCGGCTCTGGTCAGCGCCACCATTTCACCGGGAACAACATCCTTCGTATCCCTCAGCCTATTGCGATCAATCCGGATCTGACGACCGCATACTAAATGAACAACATCGTCAGCAGAGCACTCAAAGGCTGTTAGACCAGCGACAATCTCCACAGCAGGACGAATTCTTTCCTGGATTGTCGCTACCGTGATCTGCTCCTCGGGCAAACTCTCTGTGATTGAGAAATTCCCGACGCGTGTCCGCTCCAAACGGCTCATCAAAGCTCCGCAGCCCAGTTGAAGTCCCAGATCGCGAGCGATCGAACGAATATATGTGCCAGAGCCACACGTAATCTCAAGCTCAAGTTTCGGCCAGGCATAGTTGAGGACTCTGATCTCATCAATGCGGACCGTCTTCGCGTTCAGTTCGAGAGATTCTCCGCGTCGAGCCAGTGCGTAGGCACGCTGGCCATTGACGTGAACGGCCGAAAAATCTGGTGGCACCTGAAGCACATTTCCCGTCATCGCTTCCAGATACGGCATGATCTCAGCAAGTTGACGTGGCTCAGCCGGGATCTCGGGCAAACTGATCTTTCCCGTGGCATCATCGGTGTCGCTGCTCATTCCGAAAGTGAACTCGGTCCTGTAGGTTTTCGCGCCTTCCTGCAATAACGAAATCAGTTTCGTCGCAGGACCGACACACACCAGCAGAACACCTGTCGCCATTGGATCGAGCGTTCCGGCGTGGCCCACTTTGGCTGGCTTCACAAGCCGCTGAACGCGATTCACAAGATCGCGTGAGGTAATCCCTTCCGGCTTCAGCAGGTTCAGAACACCAAAGAGCTTTTCAGATGCAGTCATACCCATCGAAACTTCTGCAGCGACCAACGCAAAAACGCAGGCAGCCTTCGGAAATCATCTCCCGAAGGCTGCCTGCTCTATAGATTCCGCATCGGAATGATACGGTGAAAGTCCGCGATGAACAGTCCTAGACCGTTCTTGCGCCGGGTTCTGCCTCGCGGCGAATGGCATCATAAATCTCCTGGCGATGTACAGTGACATCGCGAGGGGCATCAATTCCGATGCGTACCTTGTCGCCTCGGACTTCAACGATGGTGACACGGATGTTGTCACCGATGATTATGGTTTCGTCGCTCTGACGTGAAAGCACCAGCATAAAATCCTCCTTCAACAACAGGATCGACGCAGTCTCCGCAGAAATTCAGCTGTTTTGTGTGCGGTGTCACAGGTCGGGGCATCGTCGCACCGCGCAGTTCTGGCTCATCAGTTGCATCCCTCACAGTCGGACCTTACCACGGGGGATAATCCGTAGTCTGCGGCCTCTGAAACTGCTCTCGAACTGTCTGAGTTGAGATTACCCGGAACCGTCCATTGCTCTGGATTCGAACTGGGGGAGCCTCTTGAGATCGGGCCCCAAAAACGGTCCGCGTGGCGAAGGGACATCGTTCCGCAAACGTCGTTACGACCGGATTAACCTCGACAAGCTTTTGAAATCTCCCCCAGGACCCCAGGTTTAACTCAATCCGGCAGATCACATCCGCGAACACCCCCGTTGGATCTGGACGTACCAAGCGGATTCAACATAACCTCCGGGAATCCTTGCCGTCGAAGCCCGCCATGCGGGTGGCAGGACAACTGGCGAATTTCATCGGTATGGACGAGGCCGAAGGCATTCGACGGTGCAGACCGATTAGTCACATTGTTTTCACTGTTTTTGGGTTCTGTCTTCATGCCATTCAAAATCCCTCAATCCAATGATGTTGGCGAATGGCTGCAGTTTTTATCCAGTCTTTCAACACCCTTTATTGCAGGCTGTGCGGTCCTGCACCTTCTGTACTTTGCGATGCTGCGACAGTGGTACCAGCGTGACCTGCGAATGATCGCCGGAACACTCGACGATTACACTCGCGGTCTCAAGTATCGCAGCGTTCTCGGACGCTCAGCTCCGCTGACGACTCAGATCGACGCATTCGTGCAGGATGTCAATGATGTCATCACTGACACCAGTCGACATGACGATCGAGCCGAATGCCTGCGACGTATGCATATCCTTGATGAGAAACGACGGTACCTCGAGTCCGTGTCGTTTGAAACATCAACGAATATGGCCAGGACCATGATTGAGGCTTATCCGCTTGGGGGAGTTCTGGGGACCGTTCTGGCCATCGGCTCCGCACTTCAGGCCGATTCTGCCGCTCGAACGGCCGCTGCTGCCACATCCACAGTCAATGTCGTGATGGAACGATTCGGCGACTCGATCTGGTCCACGTTTACCGGACTCTTTGCTGCCATTCTCCTGATGTTTATCAACAGTTTTCTGGAAATTCGATTCAATCGACTGACCGAGAGCCGTACGCACGTCCGGGACATGGTCTCACGAGCCAAGCGTGAACTGGGGCTTGCTGCTGCCATGACGAGGGAGACGGCCTGATGCTGAGTCGTCGACGACTTGCATTGCAGTTGACTCCCTTGCTGGACCTGCTGCTGATCGTGATGTTCTCTCAGTACATTGAGAACCGGGATCGCAGTCTTCAGGCTCAGGAAGAGATTGCTCAACAACGAACAAAAGCAGACGCAGAACTCGCGGAAAGACGGGAGACTCTGGAACAGGAATTTGCCCGCCAGCAGAAGTCGCTCGACGATCTTCGAACCGTCTACGATGAACGCTTCCGCAGCATTATTGAACAACATCATCAAGCCGGAACTCTGCTGGCTGAATCACTGAATCTGCCCGGCGCAGCCATGACAGAGATTCTTAAGCTGCGTACGGCAAACGCTCCGGACGACGCCGAGCGACTTTCCGTCGCTACGGAACGCGTTCAGGAGCTGATGCAGGCCCGCGGCGAAGATGTGTTTCGATTTTTAATCAAAGTCGACCAGATGCAGAAGCATGTCAGCGTCTGGGAAGTCCATGTGCTGGAGAATGGCAAGGCTCAGATCTCGAACGGGGAACAATCATTCACCGCGGATTACCAGTCCGAAACGGACTTTGCCGCTCGGCTATTCGAACACAGCAAGTCATTCGCGGACCCGCGTACGCTGGTGATCATGCTATTGTCCTGGGGAGATGCTCAAGGGGGAGCACGCCAGCGAGCGACCAACGGGATGCCAATTCTAGCGGAACAACTTCGCAAAGACGCAGCCGGAATTCGGTGGTATGATTTCTCGATCGTGGGCTTTCGTGCCGATGGCCCGATCTTCAACAGCGTTGCAAAATAGTCCTCATAAGTTGGCATTGGCTCAGTATTTATCACTTTTTCAGCAGCAGTTTCGACCCTCCTTGCGGTCGCCTCGCCCAAGCAATCCGGAGTTTCAAAATGCCTCGCAACGAACACCCACAAAGCCTGCCCGGCCGAGTTGTCCGTACAACTTCTCGCGCTGGCGTTGGCGGCGGCGCGATTCTGATTGGGCTGGCATTGTTCCTGCTGTTCAAAGGAATGGGCCCCGGCGGAACGGGTTCATCCGGGTCCGGAACCGGACCAGAGTCAGGGAAGGCACTGATCACTTCCAAAGGAACCGAGTCTCCCTCCGAAGAAACCGTCGCAGCCCCGGATGAAGTCAAGGGAGGACTCACCGACGATGAGAAGAAATCTCTCACAGGCGACGTTTTTACCGTGCTGATCGACGAAAAGAATTTTCTGATCGAGCTCCCCGGAGATCCCGATCCTGTTTACCGTGAAGCCCAACTCTCGCGAGTCATCGAGCTGGCCAAACTTGCAAAAGGTGACTCGAACGGAATTCG
>JBILXT010000170.1:0-14542 GCA_044378235.1 Planctomycetaceae bacterium | reverse complement strand
GAAGAAACACAACCCACATTCCGCACGGCTTTGGTGATTTTCAGCGCAGCAGTGGCATACTCCTGAATCTCGACGTGCTTTTTCATCAGTCACATGATATAAGGCATCAAGTCGGGACGATGCCACGCAGGTTTCGGCAAACAATAGACAACCTGAAGTTGGACAACTAGCTGACGGGCAACTCGATCATTCGGGGGGCTTGTTAAAGAGTAGGCCGACGTGAACGAATCTTTCGAGGTTCGCTCACGTCGGCCTTTTTTTTCGCGCTGGGGAATCCATCAAGACAGTGCTCAGTCCTGAAGGACAATGATGAACGGTTCGATGAAGCATATCCTGGTTGTAGCACAAGATTCAGAGATCAGGATCAGCATCCAGCAGTTGCTGGCGACCAGTTCTGAGCATCACTATGTCTTCATCGAAGCCGATTTGGGAGTCGTGGGGCTCAGTCTGGTCGAGAACAACGACAGTTTTCCCTTCGACTGCGTGATCTTCGATGAGTCCGTGATTGACATAACCTCGCCTGAGTTTCTGGGAGCCCTCTGTAAAAACACTCGTCTGCCTCCCTGTGCGGTGATTGTGCTGAGCGATTCTCTGCTGGAGTCCGGACGGCCAATTCTCCGAGCCGGTGCACAGGATTGTTTACTCCGGAATCAGCTGACTCCGGAGATTCTGAACCGGGCTGTTATCAATGCCATCGAGCGGCATGCGATGTCCGCCGAGAACCTCAGTTCCAAAGAAGCGTTTCGCGAAAGCGATGCTCCCTTTCGAGCGTTGCTGGAAGCGGCTCCCGATGCCATGGTGATCGTGGATCAACACGGAATTATTGTGCTCGTTAATGCCCTGACGAAACGAATGTTCGGATATCCGCCGGAAGAACTCATTGGACAACATGTCGAAATGCTGATGCCACTTCAGATGCGAGACAGTCATGCAGATCATCGTCTGGCTTATTCGCTGGATCCGCAGCAGCGAGAAATGACCGGTGGGCTCGAGCTTCTGGGACTTCGAAAAGATGGCAGCCAGTTTCCGATCGAAGTCAGCCTGAGCCCTCTCGAAACGACTCAGGGCGTTCTTGTCTCCAGTGCAATCCGAGATGTCACTGTGCGAAAGCAGGTGGAAGATCAGCTTCGCAAGAGCGACGCACAACTCCGGTTCATCATGGATTCCATGCCTCAGAAAATTGGCACAACGAAGCCCAACGGGGATGTGGACTACTTCAATCCTCAGGTCACTGAGTTCACTGGATTGTCGTTCGAGCAACTTCAATCATGGGGCTGGACGCAGTTCATTCATCCCGACGATGTCGAGGAGCATGTTCAGTCGTGGAAGAAGTGCATTGAGAACGGCGAAGTCTTCGAATTCGAAAGTCGCTGCCGTCGGCATGATGGGGTCTATCGCTGGCACTTCAGCCGAGCTCTGCCGATGCGAGATCCGGACGGCGCCATTGTCATGTGGGTCGGTTCCAATACGGACATTGATGATATTAAGCAGGCCGAGGCAGCTCTGCAGATTTCGGAGATTCGGTATCGGCGATTGTTTGAGGCGGCTAAGGACGGCATTCTGATCCTTGATTTCCTGACCGGTCGAATTGTCGACTCGAATCCTTACATGAGCGATCTGCTGGGGTATTCGCACGCGAATTTTCTCGGCAAAGAGCTTTGGGAAATCGGCCTGTTTAAGGACCGATCGGCCAATGAAGCCGCCGTCAAGGAACTGCAGGGAACCGGTTACCTCCGCTACGAACATTTGCCATTGGAATCTAAAACCGGTTTTGCAGTGGAAGTGGAGATTGTCGCGAATGCCTATCGCGAAGCTGACCATCAGGTGATTCAATGCAATATCCGTGACATTACAGAACGCAGTCGCCTGGAGAAACTGCTGCAGTCGCAGGCGAGAGAACTAGAGAATCTGCATCTGCGCAAGGACGAGTTCCTCGCGATGCTGAGTCACGAACTGCGAAGCCCGCTCGCCCCCATCGCCAATGCTGTTCAACTGATGAGCCTTCAGCAGGATACAGAATCGCGAACTCAGCAGCAGGCACGCCACATCATCGAACGACAGTTGGCCAAGTTGCAGCATCTTGTCGACGATCTACTGGAAGTTTCACGTATCACTTCAGGTCGAGTTCAATTGCGGAAGGACTGGGTGGCGATCGGAGGCATTGTTCAAGGGGCCGTCGAAACGGTGCGTCCCTTGATTCAGCAGCGAAGGCACGAACTGACCATTTCGATGCCCGTCATTCCGATCTCACTCAACGCTGATGCCGCGAGACTGGAACAGGTGGTGATTAACCTGCTGACCAACGCCGCAAAATATACCGAGGAAGGCGGCCATATCTGGCTGACCGTTGTCAGAGATCGCAACGAATGTGTGATCCGAGTCCGTGACTCGGGCGTCGGGATTTCTCCGGCTCTCCTGCCACACGTGTTCGATTTGTTTACTCAGGCAGAACGCTCACTGGACCGATCCCAGGGAGGACTCGGTATTGGCCTGGCATTGGTGCAAAGATTGACGGAGCTGCATGATGGAACTGTCGAAGCCCAAAGCGAACTCGGGCAGGGAAGCGAGTTCATCGTGCGACTCCCATTACAGCCAGATGACTCTCGAAGAGGTGTGAATATCGAAGTCGCCACTGAACAAGCCAGTCGAGCACTCCGAGTTCTGGTTGTCGATGACAATGTCGACACGGTCCTTGGCTTCTCTTTGCTGCTCAAAGCTCAGGGGCACGATGTTCGAACGGCGTACAGCGGACTTGATGTGGTCCGAATTGAATCTGAGTTCCATCCTCATGTGATCATGCTGGACATCGGACTTCCAGGACTGAATGGCTACGAAGTCGCCAAACAAATTCGCGCACAACCTAACGGAAAAAGCATTCTGCTCATTGCGTTGACGGGGTACGGACAGGACTCAGATCGTCGTACATCAAGCGAGGCAGGTTTCGATCATCATCTCGTGAAGCCGGCCAGGTTTGAGCAATTGTTGCAGATTCTGGCGACGGTGAAGGTGGGAGAATGAGTGAGGGGCAAGGTGTGAGTCTGAGTCGCAATGTCTTCGGCCCAACGGGCCAGCAACATGTCAGCCCAGGGCAACGCCCTGGGACAATGGACAGATCTAAGTTTTCAGCCCTGAAAGGGCGACACATTGGCGGCGTTGTATCGCCCTTTCAGGGCTTTCAGGGCCGTCTTATTTTCTTACCCAGGGCGATGCCCTGGGCTGACATGGGGATGCCCCGTTGGGGCGAAACGCAAACCACGCAGTATTTGAGAAGTCCGCTTCCGGTTGATGTGTATTGTGCCGCGGTTTACGTTCCTTCAAATCATTCCGAAACCCTGTTTCCGGACAACCAATAATGACCAACGATCAATCACTTCGAGTGCTCATTGTCGACGACAATCGTGACGGCGCGGATGCGTTGGGGTTGCTACTGGAAGAACTCGACAATCAGGTGCATGTCACCTACGGCGGAATTCAGGCTCTCGACGTCGCAACGGCGTTTCGTCCCGATTTAATGCTGGTCGATCTGCTGATGCCAGGCATGGATGGCTGCACGCTGGTCAGTCGATTTCGCCAGTTGCCGGGTTTTGCGACCACAAAAATCGTGGCCATAACCGGTCAGAAGGGTGAAGAACATAAAGCCCTCGCGATGAAAGCCGGCTGCGATCTGGTGTTGTTCAAACCCGTGACTCTGGCCGCCGTGCGGATGGTCCTTGAAAACATCACACCCGCAGTACCTGTCACGCGAATTCCTGCCATGCGACCGAGACCGTCGGCTCAGCCAGTCACCGATCGAAGATTACCCATCGGGGAAGCGCGAAAGCTGCGCAGTGAGCGAACTTCCAAGAGTCTGACACAAGCAGAAAGTGAAGCGGCGATCTGCGATGGCATCATTCGTTTTCAGGACGAATATCTCGGCTGGCGTTCGGAACGCATCAATGCTCATCTCATCAAAGACATGCTGATCGTTCGCATCCTGGGAGTATTGACTCTTGCCGAACGACAACTGGGCAAATCACTGTCGCCAGAAAAAGGACGAGATCTCATCAAGCAAACTCGCAAGCAACTTCTGGAACTGGCGAGGCCGATGCTGGAGTCACTCGTTCACGAAGCATCCGGCGTGAAAGTTCGCAGCATGCATCACGATATCAGTACCGTCACCGGTGAAGAGGTCGTCGTGTTCTCTTTGACCGATTCACCAAAGTTTCAATAACCACCTCGCGAGAACCACTTGGCGAGCGGCAGGGCGTCAGCCCTCCGTGTCTCCTTTCGTTTCTGAATCTCCACGAAACAACATGTCCTGCTATTCGCGGGTGAAAAAAGCATCCGCACAAATCCAAACCTGTGGCACCCTCGCCGACCGTTCTTCGAAAGTCGATCGGGCTGGATGCGGAAGCCAGATCTGGTTTTGTCGGATGCGGTTTTGACATCGCGACAGCAAAACAAGAGCTACTCCGCCACCGGGTTTACCCCAGTGGAAACCAGGCCTTTGCACTACTGACGTTCATCCGGTTCAGATCGTTACAACGGAATGAACTCTGAAGGGGTAGTGCAGAAGCCCGAGAACCACCGGGGTAAACCCGGTGGCGAATGAAGATGAGTATTGTCTGAACGACACCGGCACGCTTTGGATTGGCGAAGGATGTCCAACCAACAACAACAGAAAAATCCCCCTATATGCAATTGCCCGAGTTCAAAGACCGTCTGAATCGTCTGCTGCTTTGGCCGAAGATTACGTGCCGCACGAAGCATCAGCAAATGCCGGCCGAAGAACCCCCATTGCGGGCTGAACTGCTGAACGTTGATCAACTTGAACGACATGCTCGCAGCATTGCAGGCGCTCATCGCCTGGCAACGACTCCGGCAGAAGATCGTTTGCTGTCACGACTGGCTGAAAACGAAACGGTTCTCGTCGACGCTTACGATCTGATCGCTGCGGCCGCCGCAAAGAATCGCCGCATCGCGCCGGCGGCGGAATGGCTGCTGGACAATTTCTATCTGATCGAAGAACAAATCCGGTCGACTCGCAGACTTCTGCCGAGATCTTACAGCAGCGAACTGCCTCGTATCGCAGCGGGCCCCGGTCTCGACTTTCCTCGAGTCTACAGCATTGCTCTGGAACTTATCGCTCACACCGACGGCCGAATGGATTGCGCGAGCCTGACTGGTTTTCTGACGGCGTATCAGTCCGTTGTCCCGCTGAAGCTTGGTGAGCTTTGGGCGTTGCCGCTAATGCTGCGGCTGGCGTTGATTGAGAATCTTCGCCGAGTTGCCGTAAGAATTGCCAAGGGCCGCTGCGATCGAGATCAGGCCAGCGACTGGGCCGAACAGATGATTCGCACGGTCGAACAGAAGCCGACCGACCTGGTTCTCGTGCTGGCCGACATGGCTCGCGAGAATCCGCCGCTGACGGGTGCGTTCCTGGCCGAGCTGACTCGCCACCTGCAGGGCCAGAATCCTAATTTCTCCTTCGCCAGCAGTTGGCTGGAACAGCGTCTCAGCGATCAGGGGCAAACGACTGAGCAATTGATTCTGGCGGAAGGTCAGGCTCAGGCCGCTGATCAGGTGTCTGTTGGGAACAGCATTACGAGTCTTCGATTTCTGGCCGTCAATGATTGGCGAAGGTTTGTCGCCGATCAAAGTCTCGTCGAACAAACTCTCGCGCGCGATCCAGCCGGTATTTACGCCGCGATGGACTTTGCTACACGCGATCGATACCGCCATGCCGTCGAAGCCATATCGCGCCGATCGACCTGCAACGAATACGACGTGGCTCAACGAGCAGTCCAGTTAGCTCAGGCCGAAGTTAGTGCTCAGTCGGACGTGCGGGCTCATCATGTCGGATACTTTCTGGTGGATGACGGTCGCCCGGCTCTCGAACGTCTGGTGCAGATGCGTCTGACGTTTGGTGTGGCCGTCGAAAAATTTCGCCGTCGCTTCCCGCTGTTTATCTATGCATTTGCTGTGACTGTCATCACGATCGCCGTGCTCGCGGTGTTACGGAATTACAGCCGAGAACTCCGGCCCGGCACGCCGTTGATGTGGCTGATGGCTTTTCCCATTCTGATGGCGGCCGGACAACTGGCGATCGGACTCGTGCACTGGCTCATGACGGTCCTGATGAGTCCTCAAGCGTTGCCGCGGATGGATTTTCGAGCTGGAATTCCGGCCGCTCATCGAACACTGGTCGTAGTCCCCACGATGCTGTCGAACGCTGCAGCTATCGAACGACTTCTGGAGGGTCTGGAAATTCGTTATCTCGCCAACCGCGAAGCGAATCTGCACTTCGCATTGCTGACCGATCTTGAAGATGCCTCCACGGAAACCCGCGACAAAGACGCCGCGTTGATTCAGCAGGCAAGCGAAGGCATCAAAGATCTGGCGATTAAATACGAACATGAACGTCCCGACATCTTCTTTCTGTTGCATCGCGATCGTCGCTGGAATGCCCGGGAAAATGTCTGGATGGGTTACGAGCGGAAGCGTGGAAAACTGGCGGATCTTAACGCAATGCTTCGCGGTGCGGCCGGGCGATTCTCGCATGTTGCCGGAGATACTGCGATCCTGCAGCAGGTCGAGTATGTGATTACGCTCGACACGGACACACAACTGCCTCGCGATTCCGCGCGGGAGATGATCGCCGCGATCTCGCATCCTTTGAATCGTCCGGTTCTGGATGCGTCCGGCCAGCGAGTGATTCATGGATACACGATTCTGCAGCCGCGAGTTGGCGTGAGTCTGCCGAGCGCATACCGATCGTGGTTTGTGCGACTTCTGGGTGGTGATCCCGGCGTGGATCCGTACACGCGAGTCGTCTCGGATGTTTATCAGGACTTGTTCTCTGAAGGTTCGTTTATCGGCAAGGGCATTTATGACCTCGACACGTTTGATCGACGCTGCGGCGACTTTCCGGAGAACCGAATTCTCAGCCACGACCTGCTGGAGAGCTGCTACTGTCGCTCGGCGTTGCTGACGGATGTTGTGCTGTATGAAGATTATCCATCCAGCTATACGGCGGACGTTGGCCGACGACATCGCTGGATGCGCGGCGACTGGCAAATCGCAGCCTGGCTGATGCCTCGAGTTCGCAACTTGGCCTATGTGCAAGTTGGAAATCCAATCTCGGCTTTGTCACGATGGAAGATCTTCGACAACCTGCGACGAAGCCTCGTCCCCGTTTCCATGCTGGCTGTTTTGCTACTGGCCTGGTTCTTTGGAACCGCCTCCCTTGGGATGCTGGCCACCGGCTTCATCATCGGCGCGGTGACAGTGCCGTCGCTGCTGTCGGCCTTCCTGGACTTGGCCGTCAAGCCGACGGATCTGCCAGTGCGAACGCACTTGATCACAACATTCAGCGCGATGGGCCGCCCGCTGGCTCAGTGTCTGATGACGTTAATCTTTCTGCCGTATGAAGCGTTCATCAGTCTGGATGCGATTGCTCGAACGATTTCTCGCGTTCACTGGACGAAATCGCGACTGCTGGAATGGAAGACCTCCAGCGACAGCGAACGCACCGCGCGGTCTGATCTGTCCGGCTTTTATCGAGCAATGCTGGTCGCGCCGTGTCTGGCTGTGGTGTCATTCGTCTGGCTGGCATTGATGAGCCGCCAGAACCTGCTGATCGCCGCACCGTTGTTGCTGGTCTGGCTCTGTTCGCCTGCCATCGCGTGGTGGTTGAGTCGTCCTATCGTGGCCCCTCCTGTTCGATTATCTCAGAAGCAAACTCAGTTTCTGAGACAGCTCTCACGAAAAACCTGGCGCTACTTTGAAACGTACGTCACCGAAGACGACAACTGGCTGCCGCCGGACAATGTGCAGATGAATCCCCACGAAGTCATCGCGCCGCGAACCAGTCCGACGAACATCGGGATGGCTCTGCTGGCCGATCTGGCTGCGCAGGATTTCGGGTATATCTCCGTCGGATGTCTGCTGGATCGAACTCGCAAGACGTTTGGTACGATGGCTCGGATGGAGCGTTATCGAGGTCACCTGTTTAACTGGTACGACACACGCACGCTGGCCCCGCTGGCTCCTCAGTATGTTTCGACCGTCGACAGTGGAAATCTGGCCGGACAACTGCTGGTGCTACGTAGTGGATTGGAACAATTCGTCGACGCCAGCATCCTGCCGCGACGTCTGTGCGAAGGGCTGGCCGATACGCTGGGCGTGGCTCTGGAAACGTCACGAGGTTCTCAGCCATTGAATGCTGGCCGAACTGATGGTGAGAATACTCAACCGCCTGTGGATGGAAATATCACTCGCCTGCTGCAGCGTCAGTTGGAAGATCTCGAACGCTGCCCGCATCAGATCTCCGACACGGTGACCTTGTTGAGCAAGCTGATCGATGAGACGTCAACGATGTTGACGCAGGTTTCCCTGCTGGTGCATCCGGAGTTCTGCTGGTGGCTGAGTGCTTTCGTGCGATCGTGCAGTGATCATCTGCACGAACTGCAGCGACTAGCGGCGTGGGCCATGTTGTTGCCGCCACCTGTCGTTTCGCCCGAGTTATGGCCGACATCCGGACCGAGCCAGGATCCCAGTCTTCTGAGTAACATTCATGGGCAACTCACCGCACTCAACGACGGCCCCACGCTGCAAACCGTCGCCCAGCTCTCCCAAACGCTGCTGCCAAAGATCGAAGCCGCGACTGCGGAACTCACCGCATCGAACGAAACATCCCCACTCATCAAAGAAGCCATCGAATGGCTTCAGCAAGTTCATCAGTCCGTCACAAAATCATCAAGACTCGCCACCACCAGAATCTCCAGCCTGCATCACGTCGCCGAAGAGTGTTCTGAATTCGCCGAGATGGATTTTGAGTTCCTGCACAACAAGTCGCGAGATCTCTTTGCCATTGGCTTCAACGTCAGCGAAAACCGAATCGACTCCGGCTGTTACGATTTGCTCGCTTCAGAAGCTCGACTCGCCAGTTTCGTACTGATTGCTCAGGGACACTTTAGTCAGGAGCACTGGTTTTCGCTCGGCCGACTTCTCACCAGTGCCAGCGGTGCGCCGGCGTTGCTGAGCTGGAGCGGATCGATGTTCGAGTATCTCATGCCGATGCTCGTGATGCCAACTTATGAAAGCACGTTGTTGGATCAAACTTGTCGAGCCGTCGTACGCCGTCAGATCAATTATGGTCGTCAGCGAGGCGTGCCGTGGGGCATTTCTGAGTCCGGTTATAACATGCTGGATCGCAGTCTCAACTATCAGTACCGCGCGTTTGGAGTGCCGGGGCTGGGTCTGAAACGAGGACTCGCGGAAGATCTTGTCATCGCCCCGTATGCCACGTCGCTCGCATTGATGGTCGAACCGGAAGCCGCGTGCCGGAATCTGGAACGACTGGCGGCCGATGGACGAGAAGGCGACTATGGATTCTTTGAAGCGGTCGATTATACACCGTCGCGACTTCCGCCGGGCATGACCAGCATTACCGTGCGCCAGGTGATGGCTCATCATGCCGGTATGAGTCTGCTCTCGCTGGCGTATCTGCTGCTGAATAAGCCGATGCAGAAACGCTTCGCCGCTGATCCGGCGTTTCGAGCCGTCGATTTGCTGCTGCACGAACGAGTTCCTCGGGCCACCGTTCCCGTGTTCCCACACGCCATCGAAGCCGGAGCGACTCGTAGTGCGTCGGCGGAAGAGGCTGGGACGATGCGAGTCTTCACAGATCCAAACAGCCCGGTGCCGGAAGCGCATCTGCTTTCGAATGGGCATTATCATGTCGCGATTACGAGTGCCGGCGGTGGCTACAGCCGCTGGCGAGATCTCGCGGTGACTCGTTGGCGTGAAGATCCGACTCGCGATTGCTGGGGAACGTTCTGCTATCTGCGAGACCTTGAGAGCGGCGTCTTCTGGTCCACGGCGTTGCATCCCACCGGCCGTTCGACTCGCCATTACGAGGCGATTTTTACCCAGGCGCGAGCTGAGTTTCGCAGACACGACGAACAGATCGAGACACACACGGAGATCAGCATTTCGTCGGAGGATGATCTGGAACTGCGACGAATCACGCTGACGAATCGCTCGGAGCGGGTTCGCGTGATCGAAGTCACCAGTTATGCCGAAGTGGTCCTGGCGACTCAGGCTCAGGATGAATCTCATCCCGCGTTCAGCAATTTATTTGTCCAGACAGAAATCGTCCAACCGCAGAATGCATTGTTCTGCACTCGTCGACCACGTTCGGCCGAAGAACGCCCGCCGTGGATGATGCACATGATGTCCATTGGGCGATCCGTCACGGGTGTCGGTGCAAGGCCTGAGAATGAGGCCAGAAATCGCAATCACGAGCCATCATTTGAGACAGATCGAATGAGGTTTATTGGTCGTGGAAGAAGTCTGTCTTCGCCAGCGGCCTTTGATCAGCAGACTCCGCTTTCGAATACCGTCGGGTCGACGCTTGATCCGATCGTCAGCATTCGCAACCGACTGATTCTGCACCCCGGCGAATCTTTGCGAGTCGACATCGTCACGGGGGTCGCGGAAACTCGTGACGGTGTTCAGGCCATGGCTGAAAAGTACACGGATCCAAGTCTGGCAGATCGAGTCTTTGAACTCGCCTGGACGCGCGGGCCGATCATGCTGCAGCAATTGAATGCGTCGGAAGCGGATGCTCAAGCCTATGGACGACTGGCCGGATCGATCATCTATGCATCCGCACTGCGACGTGCGCGGACGAGCGTGTTGATTCGAAATCGACGAGGCCAATCAGGCCTATGGGGATATGGGATTTCCGGCGATCTACCGATAGTGCTCGTGCGAATTCGTGATGCCGAAAAGATTGAACTCGTTCGTGAAGCGTTTCAGGCTCACGCATGGTGGCGGATGAAAGGGCTGAATGTCGATCTGGTCATCTGGAACGAAGATGATTCGGTTTATCGTCAGTCGCTGCAGGATGCCATCATGGACGCCGTCGCGGCCAGCCCTGTGTCAGCTCTGCTGGATCGTCCTGGCGGAGTATTCATTCGCCGTGGAGAACAAATGTCCGAAGAAGACCGCGCGCTGCTGCAGTCGGTTGCGCGAGTTGTTCTGCAGGATGATGCGGGAACTTTGATCGAACAGGTCGATCGACGAGCAAGAGTAGAAATGCCGACTCCGTTGCTGCGTTTGAATCGTCGACGAGGCGATGTGATTCCGGCACAGGATCCTGAACCGCGAGATCTGGCGTTCTTCAACGGGCTAGGCGGATTTAGTCGCGATGGCCGCGAGTATGTTTCGATCCTGAAGCCTCACACTGCAACTCCAGCGCCGTGGGTGAATGTGATTGCGAACTCGCAGATCGGCACGGTCATTTCCGAAAGCGGGAGTGCGTACACATGGGTCGACAACAGCCATGAGTATCGACTCACGCCGTGGAACAATGACCCCGTGTCCGACAATTGTGGCGAAGCGTATTACGTTCGCGATGAGGAGACCGGTCGATTCTGGTCGCCATCTCCGTTGCCAGCTCGCGGCACTAACACGTATGTATCGCGGCACGGATTCGGATATACGATTTTTGACTACACCGAAGACGGCATCACAACGGAGTTGTGCGTTTATGTAGCCACAGATGCTCCGGTGAAATTTGCACGCATGAAGATCCGCAATCATTCCGGACGAGCCCGACAAGTGTCGGTCACCGGTTATTGGGAATGGGTTCTCGGCGAAGTCCGAGCGAAGTCTTTGATGCATGTGGGCACAGAGATCGATCCCGCCACGGGAGCCGTGTTTGCTCGCAATTATTACAGTCCTGAATTCTCCGAGAAGGTTGCGTTTGTCGACTGCAGCGAGCCTGTGCGAACCGTCACCGGCGATCGAGCAGAATTCCTCGGACGCAACGGTGCAGCGTCACATCCGGCGGCCATGAATCGTACTCGACTGTCGAATCGCACGGGCTCCGGATTCGATCCGTGTGCCGCGATTCAGACCCTGATCAATCTCGACAACGACCAGGAACGCGTCATCGTCTTCACCCTCGGCGCGGGCAGCAATGAAGACGACGCGCGGCGACTGGTGCAGCGGTTTAGAGGCGAAGGCAATGCTCAGCACGCGTTGGAAGGCGTGTGGCATTATTGGAGTCAGACGCTGGGCGTTGTGCATGTGGAAACTCCCGATCCGGCCGTGAACTTTCTGGCGAATGGCTGGTTGATCTATCAGACACTGGCCTGTCGCATGTGGGCTCGCACGGGCTTCTATCAGTCCGGTGGCGCCTACGGATTTCGCGATCAATTGCAGGACGCGATGGCTCTGATTCATGCTGAGCCGCGGCTGTTGCGTGAGCATCTGCTGCGAGCCTGCTCACGGCAATTTCGCGAAGGCGATGTTCAGCACTGGTGGCATCCGCCAGCAGGTCGTGGCGTGAGAACTCATTTCTCCGACGACTTTTTGTGGCTCCCAGTTGCGTTATGCCGTTACGTGCAAATGACGGGCGATACGGGAATTCTTCCCGAGCGAGTTCCGTTCCTCAGTTCACGAGCATTGCATGCTCATGAAGAAGCGAACTACGACCTGCCGGTGATCTCGGAAGATATCGGAACCGTTTATGATCATGCCCTGCGGGCCATCGACAACGGTCTGCGGTTCGGTGCGCATGGGTTACCGCTGATGGGATGTGGCGACTGGAATGACGGCATGAATCTTGTCGGGCAGAACGGCCAGGGCGAAAGTGTCTGGCTGGCGTTCTTTCAGTTCGACGTGCTGACTCAGTTCGCCAAACTTGCTCAAACTCAGAGTGATGCGGTGACCGCCGATCGCCTGCTGATTGAAGCCGGTCGGCTGCGAGGCCATATCGAACACAATGGCTGGGACGGTGAGTGGTATCGTCGCGCTTACTTTGACGATGGAACTCCGCTGGGTTCGTCGGAGAACACGGAATGCCAGATCGATTCGATCTCACAAAGCTGGTCCATTCTCTCCGGCGCGGGGACTCAGGAGAGATCTCTACAGGCCATGGCCAGCGTCGATCGGCGACTGGTGCGACGAGATGCAAAGCTCATCCAGTTGCTGGATCCGCCGTTTGATCATTCGGATTTGAACCCGGGCTACATCAAAGGCTATGTTCCCGGCGTTCGTGAAAACGGCGGCCAGTATACTCACAGCGCGATCTGGACAGTCATGGCCTTCGCTGCGATTGGAAATGTCGAACGCGCGTGGGAGTTGTTCAATATGATCAATCCGATCAATCATGGATCCACACCACAAACCATCAGCACTTATCGAGTGGAGCCCTATGTTGTTGCTGCTGATGTTTATGGAGTAGAACCGCATCTGGGCCGCGGCGGCTGGACGTGGTATACCGGTTCGTCCGGGTGGATGTATCGCCTGATCACCGAATCACTGCTGGGCCTGCAACGGGAAGGGGATCTTTTAAGATTCCGGCCGCGGCCGCCCAAAAGCTGGGAGTCCTACAAGATCCACTATCGTCATTACGACACGACTTACCATATCAGAGTCGTAAACCAGGGAACCGGGACATCGATCGGAACTGTGCGTCTGGATGGCATTGTTCAATCAGAAGCCTTCATTCAGCTTCTGAACGATCAACTCAACCACGAAGTCGAAATCGATCTCATATGACGGAGCGATGGTACGTCCGGCTCGCCAGTTGTCGAAGCGTTTGCAGTGAGTTCCAGCACCACCGGACTCCTGCTTTCCTTGCCCGGCAAGCCTGAATGATGGATTGTTCGAGACATTGGAATTATGGCACCGACATTCATGCATTGCTCAATCGCGAATCGATCAGCTATGACAACTGGTGCCCACAGCTTCCGTGATGTTCGCAAATCCATCTCGCTTTAGTAGTTCGGCCAGCCCTCGGCAAATGGACCTCGCCACGCCTGGGCCTTCGTAGACCATGGCGGTGTAGAGTTGCACAAGAGAAGCCCCAAGACGAATCTTGTGATACGCGTCTTCCGCTTTGAAGATGCCGCCTGTGCCGATCAGGACGTAACGCTTCCGATCCATCCGTTGATAGAATCCCGCGATACAACGGTTGATCAGCTGCTCGACAGGTCGCCCGGATACGGCGCCGGGCAGATGAGCGAATCGCTCCTTCGGAGTCGTAATCTTCAGCGTGTCCGGCTTTCCTGATGGAAGATTAAAGCAAAAGCCTCGCACCCACGAGAAAGCTTCACATTCCTGCAGCACTCTCTCATGTTCTGCGGGCTCGTCGCGAGGTGCGATCTTCAGAAACACGGGACACTGAATGTTGATTGAATCCAATCGTTCCAGCAGTCTTGCAATACTGCCAGGCTGTGCGAAGAAGTCGTTGCCGCCCTTTGCATTAGGGCAACTGAGATTCAGCGAAAGGTAACTCGCATGTTCATGCAGCAGCCGAGCACTCTGCTCATAATCCGCAAGGATCGCCTCATCACTGCAGGCAGGAGCATCGGGCCCATCATTGGTCTTAACGATATTGATGCCGAGAGGCCCTCGGCGTAGTTGCGATTGAAGTCGAGCCGCTACAGCAAGAGCCCCGTCATTCGGCAGACCATAGTTCACAATGATCGCGCGGTCCTGCGGCAGACGAAAGAGTCGAGGACCAGGATTACCGACGGAAGCTCGC
>JBILXT010000169.1:0-14607 GCA_044378235.1 Planctomycetaceae bacterium | reverse complement strand
AACTGCTTGCAACGCCCCGCAGGTGAACCATCGACCGGATATTCGCAAACCGCATACTGCGTGTCCGGAAACTGTTGATCGTCATCGAAGAAATTCTTCTGACCAAAACACGTAACTCGGCTGGGATGAGTTTCCACGCCCAAACCCCACAGTGCGACGTCGATATCATGAACACCGTCGTTGCCGATGTCTCCGCATCCAAAGTCGTACCACCAACGCCAAATGCCATGCAAAAGATTGGGACGCCAGGGAACTTCCGGAGCTGGCCCGAGCCAATTATCGAAATCCAGATGTGGCGGTGGCGATCCCGGTTGAGCCTTCCCGATTGTTCCGCGGCGCTGGCTGTTCCAGGCCTTGGCGACAAGGATCTCGCCAATCTCACCCTTGCGAACTCGTTCGATCCCTTCCGCCACACACGGAGTACTGCGGCTCTGAGTACCAACCTGCAATCGCTTCCCGCTGCGTTTGACCGCCTCGGCCAACAGGCGTCCTTCGCGAACGTTGTGGCAACAGGGTTTTTCGACATAAACATGCTTGCCGGCATCCAGAGCAAGAATCGCGGCAGGAGCATGCCAATGGTCGGGCGTGGCGATAAACACGGCGTCGATCGATTGATCATCCAGAATCGTGCGAAGATCTCCGGTCGACTTCGGAGCCTTTCCGGATCCCTCCTGAATAATCTTTGCGGCGTCCGCCAATCGCTGCTGGTCAACATCGCAGACAATCGCGACTTCCACATCTTTCCGCTGCGACAATACTCGAAGATGGTTTGAACCCATCCCGCCGCAGCCAATGAAACCAATCTGTAATCGGTCTGAAGGCTTCTCGTCAGCCTGGCTGCTTCCGCCAATCGCCGTGAATGCGACGGCCGCTGTAGTTGATTTCAGGAACTCTCGTCTCGGTGGGGACATCGCAACGCTCCTGGGCAATTGAATCATTGAAAAAATTTTGCACGGGCACTTAATTTCAATGAATGATTCGAACTTGATTCATACCGGCACAGCCCGTCATCTCACTTGAGAGAATATCCGTGTTGGTTCCATGAAGCAACGTACTCAAGGGCTTCAATTGACCGTTGAAAAGTTTGTGTGATTCGCTTCCTGAAGGCATTCTGTTTTGCAATCATGCGGTGTTTCTCTCCTCCCGCCCTGGAAAGGTCGTAGTCGTGATTTCACAAACTGTCGAGTACGCACTCCGCGCGGTTGTAACGATCGCTCAACACGGAGGACGTCCATGCACGGCGAAAGAGATTGCCGCGAAAACTCAGGTCCCTGCACCGTACCTGTCTAAACTCATGCAGGGACTTGCCAAAGGCGGCATCGTGTCTTCTCAGCGAGGACTCCATGGGGGCTTTGTGCTGACCAAAAGTCCCGACGACCTGACCCTCTGGGTGGTCATCGAGTCCGTCGAACCGTTCCAGCGTATTCGCAAATGCCCGCTGGGTATCGTGTCTCACACCGGAACACTGTGCCCCTTGCACCAGAGTCTTGATGATGTGATGGCTCGCGCCGAAAAAAGCCTGCGAGAACTAACCGTCACGTCGATCCTGCAACAGCCCGGCGCTGTTTCACCGCTCTGTGAACAAAACCCGCTGCCGCTTGTGACGCTTGGACTTGGGCGGTAATTGCCAGGACAGCACGGCTAGGTATTCGCTTTCGACACAAAGTCTGTCTTGTAGCAGCATCGGCGCGAGCCGTCCGGTGTCTGTGCGTGTTTCCTGGCACACGCCGGGCAGCTCGCGCTGCTCCACTTCGTAGACCCGCATACCCGCCACTGGCCGCCCGTTTTTGAAAATCGTTCAGTGATGGATGTGCGGTCCAGTTCTCCATTTCCGGGAAAAAACGCTCGATCCTCCCAACTTCCCGGTCAAATAATGGACTTCGCTATCCTAATATCTCAATATTGAGTTAGAAGAATGGCGATGTCGAAGAAAGATGTCCTCAACAGGTGCTGCGTCTCACGCGGCCAAGCTTGAGGAAGTGCTCCTGAAAATCCCCCCTCGAACAACCCACCTCAATTCCAATCCGTGCGGAGAGTCAAGCTATGCCCGCAATTATTGTCATCGGAATTGTTTTCAGCATCCTTCTCACAGGACTCACGCTGCTCCTGATGTTCATTCAGGTTGCGTTTATCGACGCTCCTCAGCAGACCGAAGAATTGTCTCCTGAGCAGGCTCGGCAGTTGATCCGTCGAGTCTACCACCACCGAGTAAATCCAGCCGATCAGCATTCTCCAACCCTCGAACAATTGC
Organism: Planctomycetaceae bacterium; assembly: GCA_044378235.1. GTDB lineage: Bacteria > Planctomycetota > Planctomycetia > Planctomycetales > Planctomycetaceae > SXXK01. The sequence continues at coordinate 12,356 of JBILXT010000169.1, read as the reverse complement.
TTCGCCGATCGGGCCTCGAGCAATTTCTGCAGACACCAGCCAGGAGCTCAGCAGAATGAGTGGACCGTTTTCTTTACTGCGTGACACACGCCATCTGCAGGCCGTTGCCCTTGGACTGATCGTTTTGGGTGGCGCACTGCTTGCCGCTCGCAGTCATCTGATTCCGAAGTCGTTTGGCGAACATGGACCGTATCGCGGTGATGCTCTACGAGAGATCGCTGCTCAACAGCCTGTTCTGACGTCTGACACAAACTGTCTCAAATGTCACGAAAGCGTTCACGAAGAACGAGCGGAGTCGCCTCATAAAGACGTCGCTTGTCTGCATTGCCACGGCAACGGCCACGAACATATGGCTCAGGCCGAGAAAGCTGCCGCTGATCCCAGTGTGACGATCGAAAAAGCCAAGCCGTGGGACAAGGACTTCTTCACCACGCTGGATCTGTTTATCACCAAAGATCGAGCAACGTGTTTGTCGTGCCACGAAAAGGTTGTCGGGATGCCGGCCAACTTCCGCAGCATTGATGTGAAGAGCCACCTTGCTGATCAGGGCGCAGAGAATATCGACAGCCCCGATGTCTGTTTTGAATGTCATACAGGGCATAGTCCAGGGATCTAGTGCTTTGTCACGCTTTAATTTTGGGGTAGTGGACCTTGCTAAAGGTCCTGTGTTGGGATCTTTAGCAAGATCCACTCCTCCACCTCGTCTTTTTTCTTGATGGAGCACTTGTGCTCTATCCAGGAGTCTCGAAGTGAACAAATCTCATGATTCAGCTGGAGCATCTGGCTGCGGAAGTCGCCCCGCGACATCAGGGCTGAATATTCTGAATCAGGGAACTCCCTGCGGAGGCGGTGGATCCTGCGGTGGAGTTTCTTGCGGCGGCGAACAACGATCGAAGGCCGATTCTCGCCGGCAGTTTCTGTCCCGCGCAACGTCGATGGTTTTCGGCTCGTTTGCCTTAACGCTGCTGCCCATGGAGCCATCCGACAGCGCCGCGGAGACGCCGCTGCCTGCTTCTCCGGATGGTTCAGCAGCATTGCCCACACCGACCGCTTCAGCCACGAAACCCGTGTTGTACGGTTTCCTGGTCGATACCGAAAAGTGTATCGGCTCAGGAAAATGCCTGTCCGCCTGTCGCACTGAGAACCATGTGCCCGACGGTTATTCCCGCACGTGGGTCGAGCGATACGTCCACTTCAAAGACGGCACCGTGCAGGTCGATCTGGTTCCGGAAACCGGATACCACGAATCGAAACTCCCGATCGTTGATGCCGCCTTGGTCGACAAGGCTTACTTTGTTCCAAAGCTCTGTAATCAGTGTGTCGACGCGCCGTGTAATCAGGTATGTCCGGTGCATGCTTCGTTCACTTCGCCAGAGGGTGTGGAACTGATCGACACCGACCACTGCATCGGCTGCGGATACTGTGTCCAGGCGTGTCCGTATGGCATGCGATACATCAACCCGGAAACCAACAGCGCAGACAAATGCACATGGTGCTATCACCGCATCACAAAGAACGAAGAGCCTGCGTGTGTCGAAGCCTGCCCGGTGGGTGCTCGAGTTTTCGGACGGCTGGATGATCCGGAGAGTGAACTCAGCAAACGACTGGGTGCCGTTCGCACACAGGTGCTGAAGGAACATCTCGGCACGCATCCCAAATTACACTACGTCGGCTTGTCAAAAGAGGTGGTCTGATGCACGGCCCTTCCTTCGTTTATCCGAACGATGTCCACGTTGCGTGGAGCATCATGATTGTGTTGTACCCGTACATCACGGGACTGGTCGCTGGCGCGTTCGTCGTTTCAGCGTTGTACCACGTGTTTCATGATCACAAACTCAAGCCTGTCGCTCGGCTGGCTTTGGTGACCGCGTTGTGTTTCTGTTCCTGCGCGACGGTTCCACTGCTGCTGCATCTGCATCATCCGGAACGAGCATTGAACATCATGATTACCCCCCATCAAACGTCTGCAATGGCTGGCTTTGGCTTTATCTACAGCCTGTACATGCTGTTGCTGATTGTCGAAGTTTGGCTGCTTTACCGCCCGGAGATCGTTGACGGTGCTGTCAACGCGACGGGGCTCAAGGGTTTCATCTTCCGCATTCTGGCTCTGGGTTCACGGCAGATCACTCCGGGTAGTCAGAAGGCTGACGAATGGTTGATCGGAGTGCTGGCCATTATTGGAATTCCTGCCGCTTGCGTACTCCATGGCTATGTTGGCTTTCTGTTCGGCGGCATTAAGGCCAATCCGTGGTGGTCAACGGCTTTGCTTCCGGTCATCTTTTTGATTTCCGCCATTCTCTCCGGGATCGCCGCGTTGTTGCTGCTTTATCTGGTGTTGTGCTGGGCCAAAAAAATCACGCCGGATGCAGACTGCGTTCGCTCGCTCTGCAAGTATCTCTGGATGTCGCTTGTTGCAGCCGTCTCTCTGGAAATGCTGGAACTGCTGCACCTTGCTTATGAAGCCGGTGCTGAGTGGGACGTGCTGCGAGAACTCCTGACCGGCCGTTTGGCCGTTTCCTACGGCTTAATCCAGGTGGCAATCGGTTCGCTGATTCCTTTCCTGCTTCTGCCGGTCGCCTTCCGCACGGAACGCTATGCTGGTCTTAGAACATTTCTGGGTACTGTCTCCGGAGTCTTGATTCTGATTCAGGTCTTTGCGATGCGATGGAACGTCGTCATCGGCGGACAAATGTTCTCCAAGAGCTTTCGTGGCTTCGTCCATTACAACCTCACGCTATATGGTCGCGAAGGCCTGATTGCTGCCGTTGTCGTGTTGACGCTGCCATTGCTGGCATTGTTCGCGGCCAGTCGACTTCTGCCTTTGATCGGCGACGCGGAGCCTCACACGCCTCCACAAGATCTTTGCAAGTCTATGCCGCTGGATGTCTGCACAAGCCATCAGTAATCGATACACTCAGGCAGGTGCGTGCCGGCCTGCCTGAAACCTTTGGCATGTGACAGCAAGCACGCACCAGAATTCCTGAAGGGGAGATCGACGTGCGGCTATCAGCGAAGTGCGCCCAGTTGTTGTGGATTGCGATTCTTGCCTCGGTGAGCGTTGTTGCACTGCCTATTCAAAAAGCCGTCGGGCAGGATTCTTCCGAGCCTCTCGACGTAGCATTCAAATCAAAGCTAGACGGCACCGAACAGCGCTACGTCGTTATTCTTCCGCCCAGGTTTCGCAATGATATAGCACATGATCTTGTGATTGCGCTGCACGGACACGGATCAGATCGGTGGCAGTTTGTTAAAGACGATCGCGGAGAATGCAAAGGCTCGCGCGATGCTGCTGCAGAACAGCAGATGATCTTCGTTTCACCCGATTATCGAGCAAAGACGTCGTGGATGGGACCTGCTGCAGAAGCAGACATGCTGCAGATGCTTGATGACCTGCATGGCCGTTATCGAATTCGCGATGTGATCGTCTCCGGCGGCTCCATGGGTGGTACTTCGGCCCTGGCTTTCGCCGCTCTTCATCCGGAATGCGTCGACGGTGTTGTTTCGTTGAACGGAACCGCCAACCTTGTCGAGTATCCAAACTTTTTGGAAGCCATCGCCGAGTCATACGGCGGCTCGAAAGTCGACAAGCCCGACGTCTATCGCCAGCGTTCGGCCGAATTCTTTCCTGATCGCCTGACGATGCCCGTCGCGACGACCACCGGAGGCAAGGACACACTGGTTCCACCAGACAGTGTTCTGCGTCTGATGGAGGCTCTGAAGAAACAAGGATCGCCGGGATTGTCTCTGCATCGGCCTGAAGGCGGCCATGTTACCAACTACGAAGATACTCAATCCGCGTTTCGCTTTGTGATCGACAACCTGGCGGCTAAACGATCTCAGCCACCGGTGCTTAGCGTTTCTGATCAACCGATGACGATCGTTTGTCTCGGCGACAGTGTGACGGGCGTGTATTACCACACCGGTGGTCATCGAGCGTATCCGGAAATGCTTGAGCTGGCTCTGAAGGCGGCTCATCCCAAAGCCACAGTCAAAGTCATCAACGCCGGGATCAGTGGCAATACGACTCGCGACGGGCTCAATCGGCTGGAGTCAGACGTGCTGAAGCATAAGCCGGATCTTGTGACGATCAGCTTCGGTCTGAACGACATGGTGCGAGTGCCGATCGAAGAATACCGAAGCAACCTCGAACAACTGATTGATCGCTGCCGCGCACAAAAGAGTCAGGTGGTTTTGTGTACTCCGAATGCGGTCATCAACACCAGCGATCGACCAATTACCAGGCTGGTCGAATATTGCGAAGTGCTGCGATCCGTCGGTCGCGACAAGAACGTGCCTGTCTGTGATCAGTACGTGGCCGGTGAAGAGTTGAAGCAGCGTGCGCCGTGGACCTGGCGACTCACCATGAGTGACGCGATTCATCCCAATATGGACGGCCATAAGCGGATGGCGGAGGAATTGTGTCGAGTCATCAGTGGAGCCAACGTGTCTCTCGACGAGGTTCAACCACCGCTTCCGATTCTTCAACGAACAAGGAAACAACTGGCTGACGGTGCGCCGCTTCGAATTATGGCGATGGAACCTGTCGCGGCGATGGTTGAAGCCGCCATTCGTCAACAGCATCCCGATGCAAAAGTAGAACTGACCACATGGGCCGTCGCCGGAAAGTCACTTGCTCAACTGGAACAGGAAGCCAACGCACAAGTGCGAGCCTTGAAACCTGACCTCGTCGTGCTGACGGTTCCTGCTGAACTGACTGTTGCGAATGACGAGCCGACCGTGCATTCGATTTCGTGGATCATGAACTGGTCACTCAGTTTTGGCCTGCAGGAATGGGACTGCGTTGTCGTCCATCCGTCTGTGCTCACGCCAGCCGCTGATCCCGGAAAAGATTCGCTGATCAGAAAGCTGGTGCACGCACAGCACCTGGCGTTGATTGATCGAGCTTCAGAATCAGAGTCGGCCGCAGAGATCATCCAGCAGCGGTTCAAAGCCGATTTGTCGTCTCCACCGCAATAAGTCTCCAACTGAAGCGGAGTTCTGGGCTACAAACGGACGAAAATACAGGTTTGAAGACGAGTTCTTCAACCACTATTCTCCGTACGGCGTGAATTGAGGCCGGGGATTCGCGGGATACCTTTTGAAGTTCGCCTCAATGGTCGCCGCGCAATGAAAAAACTCGTTGTGGATGTCTTTGTTTCTGACCGAACGCGCGACTTCTCGTAGCAGCCGCGAGTGGTTTCGGCAGGCTTTTTTTGGCAAGAATGACTCATGATTCAGGTTCAGCTTCCGGACGGTAATATTCTCGAACATCAGGACTCAGCCAGTGCACTGGACGTCGCCGCTGGTATCGGCGAGCGTCTGGCCAAGGCGACAATTGCCGCCAGCATCAATGGCACGGTTGTGGATTCCATGCGACCACTGGCAGATCTGACCGATCTGCGCCCGGTCCCATTGAAACTCATCACAGAACGTGACTCCGAAGCGCTCGGTGTCATGCGCCACAGTTGTGCGCATGTCATGGCCCGAGCGGTGATGCGACTTTATCCGGGCGTCGGTCTGGCGTTTGGTCCGACCACCGGCCACGGATTTTATTATGACTTCGATCTAAAGACGCCAATCAGCGAAGAAGACTTTCCTCGCATTGAAGCCGAGATGCAGAAGATCGTTGACGCGGCCGAACCATTCGATCGCTTTGAAGCCTCGCGCGACGAAGCTATTCAGCTTTGCAGCGATCTGAGCCAGACTCTGAAGACCGAACATATCCGAACTGGCCTGGCTGAACATCCAACGCTCAGCTTCTATCGCCAGGGCGAGTTTGTCGATCTGTGTCGTGGACCGCACATTCCTCATGCAGGCAAGATTAAAGCGTTCAAGCTCACCAGCGTCGCGGGCTCTTACTGGAAAGGCGATGCGTCCAATCGTCAGCTGCAGCGAGTGTACGGGATTGCGTTCTTCGACAAGAAGGACCTGAAGGCCCATCTGGAACAGATTGAAGAAGCCAAGAAGCGTGACCATCGCGTGCTGGGCAAGAGGCTGGGCCTGTTCACAATCACCAGCGATGTCGGGCCAGGGCTTTGCCTGTGGTTGCCCAAGGGCGCGATGATCCGTGCGACTTTGGAAGACTTCATTAAGGCCGAGTTGTTGCGTCGCGGTTATCAGCCGGTGTACTCGCCGCATATTGGTCGCGTCGAAATGTACGAGACCAGCGGGCACTTTCCGTACTATCGCGATTCACAGTTCGCACCGATCTTCGGCCATACCGCCGGACAGCTCGTCGACTACTGGATTCGCTGCCTCGACCCGCGCGAAGCGGAACCAGCGCCGCCGACTCCGGATGACGAACGACGGTTGCTCGAAGCAGCTCGGGTTCTTGGATTCGACGAGAAAGATTTTCCGATCAACGGCACGAACGATCAAAAGCGCGAAGTTCTTCGACGATGGGAAAAGCAGCAGGAGCGCTTCCTGCTAAAGCCCATGAACTGCCCGCATCACGTGCAGATGTACAAAGCCATGCCGCGCAGTTATCGAGATCTGCCGGTTCGCCTGGCGGAATTCGGAACGGTCTATCGTTACGAACAGTCGGGTGAATTGAACGGTCTGCTGCGAGTTCGCGGACTGACTCAGGATGATGCTCACTTGTTCTGCACACCCGAACAGGTTGAGCACGAATTCAAGGAGACTCTGGGACTCGTGAAGTTTGTTCTGGAAGCAGTCGGTCTGGAAGATTATCGCGTCCAGTTGTCGACTCGCGATCCAAACTCCGACAAGTACGTCGGCAGTGAAGAACTTTGGGCAAGTGCGGAAGGCATTCTGCGAAAAGTGCTTACCGAAGAAAAAATGCCGGTCGTGGAATCACCTGGCGATGCCGCGTTCTACGGTCCGAAGACCGACTTTATGGTGAAGGACTGTCTGGGCCGCGAATGGCAGTTGGGAACGGTACAGCTCGACTACAACCTGCCGAACCGGTTTGAGCTCGAATACACCGGTCCGGACAACAAGCCTCATCGCCCAGTGATGATTCACCGAGCACCGTTTGGTTCGATGGAACGTTTCACCGGGGTGCTGATCGAACACTTCGCCGGAGCGTTTCCGTTGTGGCTGGCACCGGAGCAGATTCGCGTGTTGCCTCTCAGCGAAAAGTCGGACGACTACGCGACTGAGGTTGCCGGCAAGCTGCGTCAGGCCGGTTTCCGCGTCGCGACAGATCTGCAGAGTGCTCGCGTTCAGGCCAAGATTCGCGAAGCTCAGATGGATCTGATTCCTTACATGCTGGTCGTTGGACCGAAGGAAGCAGAGACAAACTCGGTCAACGTTCGATGTCGTATCGATGGTGAGCTTGGTGTGATGACGCTCGACGCAGCGATTGCAAAGCTGTCTGAAGAACGCGACAAGCGTACGATTCGTCAGATTGCAAAGCCTGCTGCACCAATTGCGGCGGCACCAACCAGCGGTGAGCAGAACGAGTATTGATCGGCGAAAGGCGGTAGTAGGGCAGCGCGGATGCTGATTTGGGATAAATCAGCATCCAGTAGCCCGACCTGTCTCAGGTCGGGAAACGGCCGGCATTGGCCAGCATTGAAGCTGGAGCAAGTTGCACAACGTCATCGGGCCTGAGTAGCAAACTGCTGATTTGGGACAAATCAGCCTACAGTAGCCCGACCTGTCTCAGGTCGGGAAACGGCCGGCATTGGCCAGCATTGAAGCTGGAGCAAGTTGCACAACGTCATCGGGCCTGAGTAGCAAACTGCTGATTTGGGACAAATCAGCCTACAGTTACGCTTCAATCAAACCTTCGCGAATTGCCCAGCGGCAGAGATCAACTCGATCTGTGGCTCCGACGGCTCGCATGATGCGGTACTTGTGGCTTTCGACAGCCTTCTGAGAAATCGCAAGAGCTTCCGCCACTTCGGAAACTCGGCAGCCTTCCGCAATCTTCAGCAACACGTCCCACTGACGATCCGTCAGCTTCTGCATCTGGCTGCTGGCTGAGCAACGGAAGTGACCATCTCGCTGCAACTGAACTCGAGCTGCCAGATTCTCGGAGAGAACTGCCTGGCCGGCGGACACCTGAGCCAATTGTTCGCTGATCTTCTTCATCGTATCTTCGCGAGACAGCAATCCTGTCACCCGATTGTTCACAATAAGATCAAGCTGTCGGTCCGTCAGGCCATCGCCAAACACCGCGACGCGTGTCTCTCCCAGACGTACAGCGAGTTCCGAAAAAACATCTCGCAGAGCTTTCACGATCAGCTTTTCACACACAAGCACAGTCTGAGGTCGCTGGCTGCGAATGGTCTGGATCAGTTCGGCTGTTGTCGAAACCGCGGTCACGTTTCGAAATCCCCCGTAGGCCTTAAGGCACCACGCGATGGATTCGGCGTTGAGCCGATTGGAGTCGGCAATGACCGCATCACCGGGCTGGATTGCGGAAAAGTCCATCGCGGCGTTCTGTCGATCCGTCTGTGCCTGCATGGAACCCTCACTTCTTCCTGATCGTGAAGAGCCGAAATGTTTCGGCGCTGTTGAACTGCCGTCAAGAGATTCAGAAGCTTCATCGTGTTCGTCAGGTTTCAGTCGGATTCAGTCGGATTCATTCCGGACTGAGGACTACCTTCCAACGACGGGGAGAACTCCTGGTCTCGTTCCCGCATCCATGCGGGGGAGCAGTTGAGTGGAGGGGTTCTAATCCAGTTGTGAATGTTTTTGAGAGAGGAAATTCCCACGTAGGATATGCCCGCACTCATGCCGCGTGAAATCATTCATCGTGAAGAGATACCTTCCAGCGGCAAGGATCTCTCTGTGCTCGGTTCCTGATGTCCGTGAAGCATCAGCGGAGCACTCTCTTCGAAGAGTTCTTCTACACTGAACAGAACTCTGCAACAACTCCGTTTGCAAGAACTCTGAGGAGCAGATCTTTCAGTACGACTGCGTACGCCTCCACCAGTCAGTGTGTGAAACTATCGTGCTAATTCCTGCATAAAGAATGCGGTTCTGCGTTTGGAAGCCCACGGAGTTTCACAAGCTCCATGCCCCGCGCCAGGGACCAACAGGAACTCAAAATCCTTACCCGCATCGATCAGTTTTTTGGCTACTTGCGTTGTCGTGGCAGGGTCAACATTCCGATCCAGCTCGCCAACGACAAGCATAAGACTTCCTTGAAGCCGGTGAGCATTTTCCATGTTGGAGTTGTCCTGGTAGTAATTACCCACAGGCACTCCCATCCATTGCTCATTCCACCAAATCTTGTCCATGCGATTATCGTGACAGCCACAATCCGCGACGGCGGCTTTGTAGAAGTCACCGTGCCAGAGCAGGGCGGACATCGCATTCTGACCACCGGCAGAACCGCCATAGATTCCGACTCGCGTGAGATCGATCTGAGGCACTTTTTCCTTCAATGACTTCATCCAGAGGATTCGATCCGGGAAGCCTGCATCCCGCAGATTGCGATAACAAACATCGTGAAATGCCTTGGATCGCCATGCGGTTCCCATGCCGTCAATCTGCACAACTATAAAGCCAGCATCGGCAATCTGATGCTGATGCCCAAAGCCCGGTCGGAACGCCTTGGGGACGTGATGATCGTGCGGCCCGGCGTAAATGTTTTCAATCACCGGATAGCTCTTCGATGAATCAAAGTTCTTTGGCCGATGAACGATTCCCCAAATGTCAGTCACGCCATCTCGCCCCTTGGCGACGAATCGTTCCGGATACGAGCCACGCTCCTTAAGAACTTCAGCGGCATCGGCCGTCTCCAGCACACAGAGCAGTTTGCCGTCAGCCGTTCGCAGTTCGGTCACGGGTGGAAGGTCGACTCGAGAATAGCGGTCAATAAGCCAGCGTCGGTCCGGCGACCATTCAATATCGTGAGTCCCGTCACCTTCGGTCAGAATGGTCAGCTCACTGCCGTCTAATCGAACACGGCAGAAGTGTTCATGATACGGATCCTGATCCGGACGAATCCCAACGGCGAAGAACCATACGGTATCGGTGTCTTCATCAATACGTTCAATCCGACGCACATTCCATTCGCCGGACGTCACCGGATTCATCACCTGTCCGGACGAAAGATCGTATCGATACAAATGATTCCAGCCGGACCTTTCGCTGGCCCACAACAACTGGTTGTCCTGCAACCATCGTTGCTCATGCTTGCCTTCGGACGAGTAGTGAATAAACGTCGGGCTGTGTTCATCAACAATCGCTCGCACCGCACCGGTTTCGACCGTGACTTCCAGAATCCGCATTCGCTGATGGCCGCGCTCGTTGTACATCATCCAGAACCGGGCTCCATCGTCACTCCATCGAATCAGATCCAATGACCAGGGGTTCGGAAACAGCTCGTTTGAGATGGGAATTTCTTTACGATCTTCGACCCGAAACAATCTCGGCCGCGCAATGGGAATCGCATCACCCGGTTTGAAGTAGGGGTACGATTGTAGCTTTGGTTGCAGGCGATCGGCCGGCGTTGATTCAATGTAGTACGTAATCCGCTCTTCGACACGAGTCGTTTGAAAGGCAACCACAGTTTTCGAATTGGGTGCCCAGTGAGCATCGACGCTGTCTTCCGGGAAATCGGGCAGTTCATATTCCATTCCCATGCCTCGAGCCCGTGAGGCGTCGCGGCGAAATGTGTTTTTGGCCACGGCATCAGTCGTGAGCTGCACATCGGAGTTGTCGGCTGTTGTCTTCAGCCAAAGATTATTGGCTCGCGTGAAGATCGACACGGAACCATCCGGCGACGTTGAAGCTGCCGACTCTGAATCTTGTCGATTCCGACGTCGACGACGAGGCAGCTCATCGACCTTTACGTTCTTGATCACGGTGTCATCAATGACCACATTGGAGCCACCAGACTCCGCGCGGACGCAGCCTAGCTCTTTCCCGTCGGCATCACTGAAGAGCCAAACATGTCCCGCGAACGTATGCTGATTTCGACTTTCACCGGGCTTCACCGTTCCGTATTCTCTCCGCCCACCTGACGAATCAATCCAGATCAAAGTTAAGGCCCGATCCAGACGATTCTCGACGACAATCTCCGTGTCCTCTTGTCCGTCAGTGGACGGGCGAACTGGCAGAAACAACGATGTGACATTGTTTGCAGGTCCGGTGCTTTCCGCGGTGACTTTTCCCGAATCACGTTGCAGACGAAATTTCCCATCGGGGCCTATCAGCAGAATCTGAGTCCCGTCTTCACTGAATTCAATCTCGTTCACAGGAAGCTGTTCTCCCGAGACATCTCGCTTCAGCAATCCTGACAGCTCAGTCGCGACGACCGCATGATCAAACGCCGGAGTTCGAGTCGCCTTGTTGGCATCGACCAAAACGAACTCCCGCTTGGCATCCGGAAGATCGTTGCGATACCAGAACTGCGATTGATCGCCAAACCACTTCGGCTGGACTCTATCACGATAAATCCGCTGCGCCTCGGCTGTTTGCTCGAGTGAACAACTCGCCAGCAAGAACAGGACGCCCTGAATCAGGGTCCGGCCGTATCGTTGATGTAACTTGGAACTGATAGTCATTACGTGCTCCGAATCAGAAGCGTGAACGCAAGGGTACGACAAATCCGTGAGCCGAATGGCGCTAGCCACGGGTGTTTGTCTTCGCATTTCTCAACGACACCGGCGGCTAGCGCCGATCCGCTCACACTGCTGCGGAATGCGCAACAGATTTTTCAGCCCAGCGACGACGAACCCAATCGCTTTCGCAGATAATTCGCGCGGGCCACATTGCGGTCGGCTGTTTCCAGTTCGGCACCATGCAGCTTCTGCAGATGCGCGGGCTGAGTATGGATGAACAACTCATTGACGGCAGCCACATCGAGATTCGACACCAGCCCCAGCCGAATGCCCATTCGCAGACTCGACAGCAACAGCATCGTTTCTTCGGAACTGATCGAACGAGCGCTCGTCAGTGTTCCAAACGCGCGGGCGACCTGGTCGTGCAGTTGCGACTTGTTGTCGCGGAGCAACAGATCGCGAACCTTTCGTTCCCAGCCAATGATGTGTGAAACAACTTCCTGAACTTCTGCGATCAGATCGGTTTCCGATTTACCGAGCGTCATCTGATTCGAGATCTGGTAAAAGTCGCCCATCGCCTGGCTGCCTTCACCGTAGAGACCTCGCACGGCCAGGTTGATCTTCTGCGCCGCCTGATGAACCTTCTGGATCTCGCGAGTCACTCTCAGCGCTGGCAGATGCACCATCACGCTGACTCGAATTCCCGTTCCCACGTTGGTTGGACACGCGGTCAGATAACCCAACTGAGGATGAAACGCGAACGGAACGGTCGCTTCAATCTGATTGTCGAGCGCATCACATTCCTGCCAGCAATCATCCAGTGCAAAGCCACTGTGCAGCACCTGAATTCGCAGATGATCTTCTTCATTGATC